>NZ_JBEOSB010000009.1:0-60536 GCF_040302705.1 Streptomyces sp. NPDC097640 | reverse complement strand
CAGCCAACGCGGATACTCCAACCAAACACCCGTCAAAATCGGCAACGGCTGGAACGGATACACCCCCTTCGGAACAACCGACTGGGACCACGACCAACACCAAGACATCATCGCCCGCAACAACGCCACCGGCGACCTATGGCTCTACCCCGGCACCAGCCAACGCGGATACTCCAACCAAACACCCGTCAAAATCGGCAACGGCTGGTAGACACTTCGTGGCATGGTCCTGGGCACAGGCGGTCCCGGTAGGCCGACGGTGACGCAGGTCCACCAAGTCCGTCCGGCCCGGCATTCAGGCCCATACCTGTCATGTGGCATCAGGTATTCGCTGCGGATCTCCGATTCCGCGCAGTATCGCCGCGGCCGCGCCGGCGAGGAGCAGGACGAGGATGAGCGGCAGGTATGCAGCCTGGGCGGACCTGGCCTGGAGGACCGCGCTTGTCGTGGCGCTCCCCAGGACCGCGCCCAGCTGGCGGGCGGTGAAGTAGGTACCGGAAGCGGTGCCGCGCAGTTCCGGCGGGACGGTGCGCAGGGCCGTGTTGTTCAGCGGGACCAGGGCGAGGCCCATGCCGAGGCCACACAGGAGCAGCCCGGGGACGCACTGCCACGCGGGTGCGTCGCGAAGGGTGCGCAGGGCGACGAGCGCCAGGCCGAGGGCCATGCCCAACAGGCCGGACAGCACCAGATACTTGGCGTTCACCCGGTCGGAGAGACGGCCGATGAAGGGGCCCATCGTGGCGGCGATGAGCGCCATGGGCGCGGTGAGAAGCCCGGCCTGTGTGGGTGTGAGGCCGAGGGTGGTCTGGAGGTGGAGGACGAGCGGCAGGAACATGCCGGTCATGGAGAAGCCGAGGGCCGCCGTGATCAGTGCGCTGACCGAGAAATTGCGGTCCCGGAAGAGACGCAGGGGCAGCAGCGGATCGTCACGGGTGAAGCGCTGTGACAGGACGAAGGCGCCGAGCAGGACCACACCGGCGACGATGACCTGGGGCACGGTGACCGGGCCGACGAGCGCGCCCCAGTCGTAGGACCTGCCGTTCTGCACGCCGAACACGATCAGCGTCAGGCCGGCGGCGGAGAGCAGGATGCCGAGCGGATCGATGCGGCGGGCGTGACCGGGTCGCCAGTCGGGAAGCACCCGCAGGCTCATCACCAGGGTGCCGGTGCCGAGGAGGACATTGAGGTAGAAGATCCACTCCCATCCGAGGCGGTCCACCAGGAGACCGCCCAGGAGGGGGCCGGCGACCGTGGCCAGTCCGGAGGTGGCGCCCAGCATGCCCATCGCACGGCCCCGTTCGCCGTCCGGGAACAGGTGGGTGATGAGGGTGAGTGTCTGAGGGGTGAGCAGTGCGGCGCCCAGCCCCTCGATCGCCCGCGCCGCGATCAGCGCCTGGATGTTCGGCGCCGTCGCCGCTCCCAGGCACGCCACGGTGAACAGCGCGAGCCCGGCGACGAACAGCCGCTTGGGTCCGTGCCGGTCGGCGAGCCGGCTGGTGAAGAGCATCGGGACGGCATAGGTCAGGAGATAGACGCTGGTGACCCAGACGACCGCGTTCAGACCGGCATGCAGGTCGCGGACCATGGCCGGGACCGCCACCGACACGATGGACGTGTCGACGACGATCATGAAAAGTCCCAGGCAGAGCGCGGTGAGCGCCGCCCGGGCACTGTGCGTGGGCGGGGTTCGGCGGGAGGCGGGTTTCGGTGCTGCGGTGTTCGTCATGGCTCACTTCGGCCGGTGTCGGCAGGGCTGCTCGGGACGCGTGCGGGCAGGCCGGGCCACGGGCCCGGGGCTTGGGTTCGCCCCGGGCCCGTGGAGTTCGGGGTCCGCGGTCAGGTCAGTAGCGGACCTTGCCGTAGTCGACTTCCTGTTCGGGGTAGCTCTCGGCACGCCGGCCCAAGTCCCGCATCCGCGCCCGCATCTCTTCGGGCGGGAGGTGGTGGAACGATCCGTGGCCGGGCAGCACCCACTCGAAGGTGAAGGCGTCGGCGCCATGGGTGACGGACGCGGCCAGCGTCTTGATCGAGTCGTAGACGACGCTGTCGGCGACCTCGAGATCCTGCTCGGAGTGGGACCAGAAGAACGCGTCGCCGGTGAAGCAGAACCTGTCGTCGGCCACGAACACCGTGCTGCCCGCCGTGTGGCCCGGGAAGGGGTGGGCGATGACGCCCGGCCCGATCTCCACCGGGTCCTGACCCCGGATGACCGAATCGGCGTCGGGGCGTGAGTGCAGGTCGCCCTCGTGGATCCACAGGCGCGCGCCGAACGCGTCGGCGTATTTCCGGCCGTGGGCGACGTGGTCGAGGTGGGTGAGCAGCACGTCGGTGATCTCGCCGACCGCTCGCGAGTAGCGCCGGGCGAGCGCGGGACGCCAGCGCGGGGTGTCGATCATCATGGCGGTGCCGTCGGGGCGGCGCAGCAGGTACGAGGTGGCGCCGTAGGTCTGCGGGGAGGCGTATCCGCACAGCAGCACGATGCCGTCCTCGTCGAGGGGCATCGGGTAGGGGTCGGAGTCCTCGCCCCACTGGTCCTGCGGCGGGTGCACGGACCGGGTCGGGCAGGCGTACGCGGCCTGGTACATCTGCCGCACCTCCTCCTCCGTCTCCGGCTGGCGTACGACGGAGGACACACCGCCGTAGTTGCCGCCCTCCGCGTAGGTGATCATTCCGGGGGCGTACTGGCGGGCGATGTTGCAGTTCAGGCAGCGGTCGTCGACGTACCAGCCGTCTCGGGGCCGGGCGTCGGTCTGCGCCGGGGTGTCGGTCTCGGTGTCGGTCTCGGTCTCGGCCTCGGTGGTGCTCATGACTCTGCTTTCTCGGTGTGGGGGGTGCTCAGATGGGTGGCGAAGAAGGTCTCGATGCGCTGCCAGGCGTCGGCGGCGGCCTCCGGGTCGGGGCCCATGCCCATCACCCGGAACAGGGGGCGCAGCGGGCGGGGGCCGACCTCGGCGTCGTTGAGGAAGGAGTGGCCGGCCTGCGGATACTCGTGGACGTCGTGCACGACACCGAGCCGGTCGAGGCTGGTGCGCAGCCGGGCGGCCGCGCCCCGGAGGGCACGGTCGCGCCCTCCGTAGCTGGCGACGACGGGGCAGGCGCCGGCGAGGGCGTCCAGGTCCTTGGGGAGCATTCCGTGGTTGGCGGAGGCGGCCTGGAAGCCACCGCGCCCGGCCGTCATCAGGGCGAAGGAGCCGCCCATGCAGAACCCGATGATGCCGACCGCGCCGGTGCAGTCGGGCAGGGCCGCCAGGTGGGCGCGGGCGGCTTCGATGTCCAGGTAGGCGCGCCCGGTGCCGGACAGTGCCGCGCGCATGGTGGGGACCAGGCAGCGCCGTACGCCGCCCTGCGTGAACAGGTCCGGCATCAGAGCGAGGTATCCGGCCCGGGCCAGGCGCTCGACCTGGCGGAGCATCACGTCGTCGACGCCGAGTGCCTCGTGGACGACGACCACTCCTGGGCGGGGGCCCGGGCCGGCGGGGCGGGCGAGGTGCCCGTTCAGCCGTCGGGAGCCTCCGGCCGGGGCGCTGAGGTTGCTCAAGTCGACGTGTTCGACAGGGGACATGGACTTCTCCGGATCTCCGGGGACGGGGTCACAGGTCGAGGACGAGACGGGGGCCCCGGGCGCGGGAGACGCAGATCATCATCGTCTCGCCGGCCGCCCGGTCCTCGGGGCTCAGGACGGAGTCCCGGTGGTCCGGCTCGCCTTCCAGCACCTCCGTCTCACACGTGCCGCAGATACCGTCGGTGCACGAGAACGGGGCATCGATCCCCGCCGCCCGCACGGCCGACAACACGGTGTGCTCCGGGGGCACCTGGACGGTGACGCCGGACTCGGCGCAGACGACTTCGAAGGCGGTACCGGCACCCTGCGCCTCCTGCGCCTCCTGCGCCTTCGCCGTGAACCGCTCCATCTGAAGCGCCCCGGTGGGCCAGGCGCGGCAATGCTCCTCGATGGCGGCGAGCAGGGGCTCTGGCCCGCAGCAGTACACGAGGGTGTCACCGTCGGGCTCGCCGAGGTGGGCATCGAGGTCGAGGAGCCCGTACTCGTCCTGCGGGCGGAGTGTCACCTTCTCGCCGTACCGGGCCAGTTGGCTGGTGAACGCCATTGAGGCGCGGCTTCGTCCGCCGTACAGCAGATGCCACGGCGTGCCCGCCGCCTCCACCGCGGCGACCATCGGCAGCAGCGGCGTGATGCCGATGCCGCCGGCCACGAACAGGTACCGACGCGCCGGGCGCAGCGGGAAGTTGTTCCGAGGACCGCGTACCTCGACCCGTACTCCGGGGTGGAGTTTGTCGTGCACGCAGGCCGAACCGCCCCGGCTGTCCGGGGTGCGCAGCACGGCGATGCGCCAGGCCGTGCGGTCGGCAGGGTCGCCGCACAGGGAGTAGGTACGGGTGAGGCCATTGCCGAGCAGCAGCTCGACATGTGCTCCCGGCTGCCAGTCCGGCAGCACCTCGCCCTCGGGGTGGCGAAGTGTCAGGGAGATTGTTTCATAGGCTGCTTGGGCCCTTTCCGCGACGACGAGGGACTGCTCGTACGAAGTGGGGGGTGCGCTCAAGGAGGAAGCCCGCTTTCACAGAACTCTGTGCGTCACACGGGTCGTCGGCAACAGGAACCGAGGCACGGACGTGACGCAGAACGGTCAGGTCTCGGAGCGTGCGACGGAAGGCAAGGCGACGGACGACGTTTCCAATCTGGACCCTAACGCACACAGGGCCCGCGGGTTGCCGAATCGTTATCTTCCAGGGGCGTGCGAGCAGCACGTTCCAGCCACGCCTTCCCGCCACGCCCCGCCGCTGTTACTCGGCTCGGTAGAGGGAGGCAATGTCCGTGGCGACGCGGGCGAGTTCCTCGCGGAGTTCCGGCGGTGAGACGACTTCGACATCGGTACCGAACGCCAGCAGCGGCCGGGCGGCGCCGAGGCCGCGGAAGCGCAGCTCCAGTACGGCCCACCCCTCGTCGTCACCCTCGGGGGAATCGCCGTCGCCCCCGGTGGCACCGCCCTCCGGCGGCGGGCCGGCCAAGTCGGCCTGATGCAGACGCAGGAACCAGCCCAGGATCCCGCGCCGGACCCGCATCACGACGCCGACATCCGCGGGGGCCTCGTCGAGCTGCCGGCGCAGTTCGTCCCATACATCGGCCAGCTCCACACCCTTGCGACGCGTCGGCGGCGCCGCGATGCGCCTCGGGCAGCGCTGCCATGACCTTGCGCAGCGCCGAGCCGATGGCCTGTCCCAGACCCAGATCGGCGTGGGTCCGGTCGGTGAGGAGCACGAACAGTGCGCGGGCCTCGTCGGCCGTCAGACCCGTGACATCGGTCCGGTAACAGGGCACCAGCGCGATCCCGCCGTTGCGCCCGCGCTCGGTGTACACCGGCACACCGGCCGCGGACAGGGCCTCCACGTCTCGGAAGACCGTGCGGACGGATACCCCCAGTCGTTCGGCCAGGTCCGTGGCCGACAGCTGCCCATGGGTCTGCAGCAGCAGGAGGAAGGCCAGCTGGCGATCGGACTTCATGGGGCCAGGATCCTCGACAAACATGCCAATCACTGACATGTATTCGCTCGGCTCAGTCATGCGGCACATGTGATCTGAAATACATGCTGCTCTATGACATGTATCGCACGGAAGTCTGGTGACCGCACCAAGCACCACCGCCCCATTGCTTCAGGAGCGAAGAACATGACGAGCGCAATCACCCCCGGCGACGGGTTCCCGAACTTCCCGGCGGGCTTTCGCGGGCAGGTCCTGCGCCCCGGTGAGCACGGCTACGACGAGGCCCGGGCCGTGAACAACGGACGCGCCGCCGACGAGGGCCCCGCACTGATCGCGCGCTGCCTCGACGAGGACGACGTCGCCACCGTTCTGCGCTACGCGTCCGCCACGGGGACTCCGGTGGCGGTGCGCGGCGGCGGCCATGGCTACGACGGGCACGCGATGCCCGGCGGCGCCCTCGTCGTCGACCTGTCCGCCCTGCGGTCCATCGTCGTGGACTCCGTGGAGCGAACGGTGCGGGCTCAGGCCGGCGTCACGCTGGGTGATCTGGACGCGGCCACCCAGAAGTACGGCCTGGTCGTACCTTCCGGCACCGTCACCTCGACCGGCATCGCGGGCCTCGCGCTCGGCGGCGGCATTACGGCGTCCGCAGTGGCCGGGTCACCGGTGCGGTGCCATCACCGAGGATGCCGACGAGGACGCCACGGCCTTCCCACGCGCCGGCGCGGCCTGGACCTGGCAGGCTGTCGCCCTCTGGGACTCTCCTGAGCAGGACACCGGCTACGACCAGTGGGCCGCCGACACCGCCGCCGCACTGGCCCCGCACTCGCTGCCGACCGGCTACGTCAACCTCACCACCGACCAGGGTTCCGCTTCATCCGGCTCGACGTCACCGACGAGGCGACCGTCGCTCTCGCCGCCGAGCACATCGGACGCGAGAGCGGCCGACTCGACGTGCTCGTCAACAACGCGGGAATCAGCCGCCCTTGGGACCTGCCCAGCGAGACCGCGGTCGAGGACGTGCAGGACACCTTCGACACCAACGTGTTCGGATACATCAGGGTCACCAACGCCACACTCCCGCTGCTGCGCCGTTCCGACGCGGGGCGCATCGTGAACATCAGCAGCGTGATCGGTTCCCTGACCGCCGCGGCCGAGAACCACGACCCCACCGGGGCCTTCCCCGACGGCCAGTTCCCTGTGATCCTCAGTCACAGCATGTCGAAGGCAGCGGTGAACTCGCTCACCGTGATGTACGCCAACGAACTGCGTGCCGAAGGCATCCTCGTCAACGCGGTCTCCCCGAACTGGGTCCCGACCGACGCCAACGGCCACTCCGGGATCCTCACCCCGGAACAGGGCGCCCGTATGCCGGTGCGGATGGCCACCTTGCCCGACGGGGGCCCCACGGGAACGTTCACCTGCTCCGATGCCACTGGTGACGGGCTGACCCTGCCCTGGTGACCCGCGCCCTCCTGTGCTGCGGCCTCCAGCGGGCGGCAGCACAGCAAGGCAGCAGTGTGGCTCGATCACCGACGTCTCGGAGGCGTTCACGATCCTGTGGGGCTCGAATCGTCGAGGCGGAGGGCTTATACCCAACTGCTTTCGGTTCCTGAAGGTTTGGGCTTGGGGCGCATCCCGAACAGGAAACGCGTCACCCGCACCCTGCGCACTGCGCACTCGTACACCGCGAGGATCACTGCCAGTGAACCGGCCACGATGCCCGCATACTTGACCGCGGACGGCGCGGACCATCCCACCACTGCGTAAGCGAAGGCGACCACGACGGGTTGGTGCAGTACGTACAGCGGAAGCGCGGCGACGGTAAGGTACCCCCACACCGGCTTGCTCCCGTCCCCGGCCTGCCTGCCTTCGCGAGGTTCACGGGGCCGGTCCAGCGGGCCGAGGATCGCCACCACCAAGCACCATCCCGCCACCCCGAACAACGCCCGGGTGAACATCGCGAACCCACTCCGCGCGGTGAACGGATCGCTCTCCGCCAGAAAGCCGGGCGCGGTCCCGGCGAACAGGGCGAGCCCGAGCACGCCGACCGGTACGGCGAGGCGGCGTATGACGGCCCGGATCCGCTCGTCGCCGGCCCAGGCGTAGCCACAGAGGAAGAACACCAGGTACGCCCAGCGGTTCCAGCCCGCGTAGTCCTCCTCCATACCTGCCAGCGCATTGAGCAGGGCGAGCGGCAGCGCGGGCAGCAGGAGCAGGACGGGCCATCGGGTCACCGCGGATCCCGCATGCCCGCCGCCGGCTTGCACCGCCGCCGCGACGGGTGCCAGGAGCAGGCAGAAGGCGAGGAGGAGGACGATGAACCACAGATGGCCGGTCTCGAAGTAGCGGCCGCTGAGGACGAAGGGGAAGTCAGCGGGGTCCGGGTGGACGGTCAGGAAACGCGGCCAGAAGTGCCAGTACGACTCGTGGTAGCCGGGGTCGGCGGCCCGCTGCCGCAGCCACTGCGGCAGCGGGTTGAGGGCGAGCGTCGCGAAGAGGAGCGGGACGCCCAGGCGCAGCAGGCGCTCGCGGGCGAACCCAGCCCGGCCTCGGCGGCGGATCGAGTGCCAGGCGCCGAGGCCGGCGACGAGGAACAGCATGGGCATCGCCCACACCACGCCGAACCCGGCCAGGACGGTGACGGCTCCGGTCGTCTGCGCGTTCTTGACGTAGAAGTCGTCGTCCGGGGAGAAGACGAGGGCTGCGTGGAAGAAGACCAGGCCCAGCACAACGAGGGCACGCAGCGCGTCCAGTTCACCGCGCCGGGCAGCAGCCGTCGGCCGCTCGGCCTCCGGGCTCATACGGCCCCTCCCTCCGTACCCCGCCCCAGTGTGGCGGAGGGCATCCACGGAGGACAGGGCTCCGCCGGAAGGAGACAGCACGGCCCCTGCCCTCGGCCGGCAGGCCCTGGGCGCCGTCGAGTGGCCGACATCGGCCGAGGGGCGCCCGGTGGACCCGAGGGCATAGTGCGGACGCTTGGAGACCGACGTACTCAGCCGTCCGGCTTCGGGCCTCAGCGCACTTGACGACGTCTTCGCCGACGACTCCCAGTGGGACCGCGAAACCGCCGGCGTCTACAGCCCCGAAGGGCTGTAGGTACGGGGAGGGCTGAGGTCCTCGCGCGGCCATCCGCTTGCCGCCGACCGCTCTCACCTAGACCGGAACCCCGCCTCTCGATAGTCATGCGACGCATTGACCCCACAGCGCCGTCGCGATTGCATGCTTGTGGCCCTCCGGTGGGGAACCGGGGGAAGGGCCATGTCCTGTCTTGGGGGGAAAAATGAGGGGAAACACGAACCGGAGCACCACCAGACGTGTGCGGGCCGCCTTAGGCGCCACGGCCGTGGTCTGCGCGGTCACCACGGTGCTGCCGGGAGCCGCTTCGGCTGAGCCCTCGACCGTGCCGGGCGTCGCGGGCGACAGCGGAGCCGGGGTCGAGCGGATCAGTGTCGCGACCGACGGCACCCAGGGCGACGGCGACTCCGCCGGCGCCACGATCACGGCCGACGGCCGGCGTATCGCCTTCTCGTCGTTGGCGAAGAATCTCACACCCGCCAACCCAGTGACATGGGCAAGGGTGTTCGTCCGCGACCAGCGGACGAGCCAGACCACGCTGATGAGCAGCATCACCCCAACGAATCAGGGCCCGGTGATCAGCGGTGACGGGCAATACGTTGCCTTTTGGGGGCTGCTGCAAAGAGACACGAAGTCCTTCCTGTCCCAGGTGAGCTCGGGCAGCACGATCGGCATCAACTGCCCCGGCCTCAGCTGCAGCCAGCCGTCGCTGAGCGCGGACGGCCGCTACGTCGCCCAGGTCGCCACCTTCAATCGACCGCCGTCCCGGCAGCGCATCGAGGTACGGGACTGGCGCGCCGACACCACGGAGACCGTCGCCGAGTTCGACCACACCGTCTCGGCCCGGCCGTCCATCAGCGGCGACGGCCGCTTTGTCGCCTACCAGGACGGCCAGGCGGAGGACGTCTTCGTGTGGGACCGGACCGACGACACCTCCTCCGGCCCGATCGAGGGCCCGTCCAAGGCGGCGACCCTCGTCCAGATCAGCAAGGACGGCAGCAAGATCGTCTACCTCTCGGGCTCCGACACCTACGTCCACGACGAGAGCTCGGGCACCGACCAACTGGTGCCGAACGTGCGGGGCGTGGCCATCGATCCCACCGGCCGCTATCTGCTGTACGCCCCACACGACACGAGCGGACCGTCGCTCACGCTGCGCGACCTGGAGACGGGCACCGACGAGATCGTCTCGAACCAGCTCGCCTCGGCCGGGACCGACGCGGTCAGCGCCGGTGGGCGCGACGTGGTCTTCCATTCCACGGCCGACGACATCGTGCCCGGCGACACCAACGGCACGTCGGACGTTTTCATCCGCCGCTTCTACTGATCGGCCCTCGGGGAGTATCCGAACGGAAATCAGTGGCAGCCGCTGACCGGATCATGGTCCGCACGGCGGTGACGCGCAGGGTGCAGCCCTGTCCTCGCCGTACGGTGACGCCGTGGTCGAGTTGGACACGACCCCTCGTCGGGGCAGCCTTACGTGAGGCCGGTTCGAGGGGCTGAGCCTATGCTCGTCGTCCCAGTCGCCAAGCCGGGCCAGGCACCTTGCGGATGCCGAAGCGACTGCCCCTGTTGCCAGAACTCGGTTACACCTGGGCCCGAGTCTCCTGCTTGACGCGTTCCGCGTCAGTGCTGGGTGCCAGGCCGGCGGCCGCCGTGGGCTCGCTCACCCTGCTCGTGGGCATCGACGTGTGACCGGAGACGGACGTCGGTCCAGCGATGACACATAGTCACCAGCAGGCTGGACTCCTGGCGAACTGGTGACACTTGAATAGGCGAGCCCACCAGCATCGACCCCCCTCCTCGCGGCGCCTGCTCGCCCGCGGGCCCGTAGGACGCGCGGGCCGTCCAGCGCACGGATGGAGCAGCAGGCGGGTGAGGTCCGCCTGCTGCTCGGCGATCTGGTTACGCGCGGGGCGTCACTGGTTGACCCAGTTGGGGCACTTGTTGTTCTTGACCTTGTTGCAGTAGGCGGTGATGACGCCGATTTTCTGCCCGGGGCCCGCGTCGTAGCGGTTGTCGGCGGTTGCTTGCGCGTATTGGACGATGACGGTGATATCCACCACCTGGCCGGAGCTGTTGAAGGCTTTGCCTAAGTATGTGAGGCGCGTTCCGTTCTGCTCGACCTTGTCGACCTTGCCGGCGAGAGCCGCGTCGATGACCTTGCACTGCCTGATGTTGTGCCGACCGGTGAAGTGGTTCCAGCCGAGTTCGTGATTGCCCAAACGGGTGGGGATCTTCCTGCCGTCCGGGTCGGTCTGGCTGCACTTGACGTTCTTGTTCCAGAAGGGCGTGCGGGATGCGGGCGCCGCAGCCCCGGGCAGGCCGTCGGCGACGGGTGTCCAGCGGGCTTCGGTGCCGTCCTCGTCGTTCCACTGGTAGACGGCAGTGCGGTCGGGGGTGAGGCCGTAAAGGTGCTTGTCGCTGACGGCGAAGGAGGCGCCCGGTCCGCCGACCTCGGTCCACCGGTCGGGCTCGCCGTCGTATTTGCGGATCTTCCCCGTGATCGGGTCCGTGGCGAAGAGCCCCGCGCCGCCCGCGTAGATGTTCTCGGCCGGTCCGCCGATCCGGGTCCAGTCGCCGGTGTCGTCGTTCCACTGGTGGACGGCAGTGCGGTCGGGGGTCAGGCCGTAAAGGTGCTTGTCGCTGACAGCGAAGGCGGCACCCGGTCCACCGACCTCGGTCCACCGGTCGGGCTCACCGTCGTATTTGCGGATCTCCCCCGTGATCGGGTCCGTGGCGAAGAGCCCCGCGCCGCCGGCGTAGATGTTCTCGGCCGGTCCGCCGATCCTGGTCCAGGTGTCCCCCCGCCATTCCCCGATGCCGTCTGCGGTCAGCCGGTAGAGGCTGCCTCCTGTGACGGCGAACTGGCCCGTACCGCCGCCGATCGGGTCCCACCGCTTGGCCTCGCTGTTGTACTTGTTGATCAGACCGGTGTCGGGGTCGACCATGAAGACGCCCAGGCGGCCGGCGTAGACGGCCGTGGCACGGGAACTGATCGCATCCCACTGTGTTCCGTTGCGTTTCCACACGGCGCTGTGGTCGGCGGCCAGGACGTACAGGTCGTCTTCGGCGGTGACCGCCAGATCGCTGGGGTGATCAGCATCCGGTGTCCGGTCCGAGGGGCCGTTGGGCGGATCGGATATCTCGGATGCCGGGGGCGTCGTGGGCGTGCTCAGGGGGGCGCCCTGAGGGGCTTGGGGCTGCGGCTGCTCGTGCTGCGCGGGCGCCGGGCGTTGCCTGATCCGGCGCTGTGCTTCGGACGGCGCCGCCGGGCTCACCGCCGTCCAGGCGGGAGGCTCGCCGCCGTACCGGGACACGGCACCCGTGTCGGGATCGGTGGCGAAGAGGTCGGCGCCGTTCGCGTAGATGTCCTTGGCTCGCCCTCCGATCCTGGTCCAGACAGGGGCGTCCTGTGACCACTGGTAGATGCCGCTCTGGTCGGGGGCGAGGCCGTAGACGCGGTCGTCCGTGACGGCGAAGTCGGCACCGGGCCCCCCGATCGGGGTCCATCCTTGTGGAGTGCCGTCGTAGCGGTACAGGTCGCCGGTGTCGGGGTTGGTGGCGAAGAGCCCGGCACCGCCCGCGTAGATGTCTTTGGCGGGACCGCCGACCCTGTTCCAGCCAGGGCCGGCGCTGGAACGCTGGTAGACGGCTGAGCGGTCGGCGGCCAGGCCGTACTGACTGTCTGCGACGGACACGACCGACACCATCGGGACGGGCGGTTCCGGTTCGTCGGCGAGGGCGGGCGCCGCGGTGAGCAGACTCGCGACGACGGCCCCGGCCAGTAAGGCGCCGATGCGCCGCAGTGCGGTCGGCCGCCCGCGGCCCCGGTGCGGGAGAAGAGACATGTGTCCTCCAGAGGGAAGAGAAAGGGAGAGGAAGAGGCGAAGGCCGCGGCCGTCAGCGGGCGGCGGGCGCGCCGATACGGGCCCAGGCCGTGCCGTGGCCGGTCCACTGGAAGACCGCGGTGCGGTCCGGGGAGAGGCCGTAGAGGCGGTTGCCCGCGACGGCGAAGGTAGTTCCGGGGCCGCCGACCTTGGTCCAGGAGTGGGGGCGGTTCTCGTACGCGTAGATCCGGCCGGTGTCGGGATCGGTGGCGAAGAGCCCGGCGCCGCCCCCGTAGATCTCCCCGGCCGGACCGCCGACGTGCTTCCAGGCCGTGCCGTGCCCGCTCCACTGATAGACCGCGCCGCGGTCCGGGGACAGGCCATACAGACGGTTCCCGGCGATCGCGAAGGAGCCTCCCGGCCCGCCGATACGGCTCCACTGGCCGGGCCGGGCGCCGTACCGGTGGAGGTCACCGGTGTCGGGGTCGGTGGCGAACAGGCCGAGCTTGCCCGCGTAGATGTCCTCGGCGGGTCCGCCGACGCGCGTCCAGGCGGTGCCCCGGCCGGTCCACTGGTAGACGGCGCTGTGATCGGGAGACAGGCCGTAGAGGCGGTTGCTGGTGACGGCGAAGGTGGCTCCGCGGCCGCCGATCCGGGTCCAGGAGTGCGGGCGGCCGTTGTACTTGTAGATCCGGCCGTCGTCCGGGTTGGTCGCGAACAGCCCCAGCTCGCCCGCGTAGATCTCCCCGGCAGGCCCGCCGATGCGCCGCCAGCCGCCCTGGCCGCCGCGCCACTCGTACACCGCGCTGTGGTCTGCGGCGAGGGCGTAGAGCCGGCTGTGCCCGGCGAGGGAGACGAGGGCGGTCGTCCTCGCACTCGTCCGAGGTTTGGCGGCCGCCGGATTGCGCTTGGACGGAGCTGCCTTGGGCGACTGCGCCGTGGCAGCCGGCGCGGGCGTGCGGGAGGGGGCCGTCGGAGTGCGTGAGGCCTTCGGGGCCGGTGGGGTCGCCGGGGCGGGCGAGTCGACGACATGGAGGTAGCGGCGGGCGGTGTAGCTGCTGAGCGGATGCCCCGCGAGCCGCCCGGACGTGAGGTTCCCGACGTCCTTGCTGGTGGGCCGGGAGCGGCTGCTCTGCTGGTAGTAGCTGAAGGTGCCACGCTTCTGGTCGATCCAGCCGCCGAAGATCACCACGTGCTGGGGGGAATTGAGGATGTCGCCGGGCTTCAGATCGCCGATCCGGATCGCCGTCGACACGCTGGGCAGGGAGCGGGTCGACAGGCTGCTCCCGAGCTGCCAGGCCATCGACACATACCCCGAGCAGTCCTGCCGGTAGGACCATCCGGTGGCCTCGTCCGGCCACCAACTGAACGGCGCGCGGGTGCCGTTGGCGCTGTAGGGCACCTTGCGGTCCACCCAGGCCTGGGCACGCTGGATGATCTGCCGGCGAGTCACCCTGGCCCCCCGGACGGTGTCACCCCCGGTACGCCCGGTTTCGGTGACCGTCTGCGAGGTGGCCCGGACGCTGTCGGCCTGGACGGGGACGGATGCCACGGCGGTGGCGGCGAGCACGGCCCCGATCAGGCCGTACGCGCCACGCAGCGCCACCGTGCGGAGAGGGAAACGGGACAACGGGGTCTCCTCCCGTAAGTCATGGATGGGAAGCGCGGACGCGCGGCCACTGGTCGCGCGGTGCTTCGGCACCGGGACCGGGCAGACGCCCCCCGCTTGGAGACCACCATGCGAACCGGAGGAAATGGCCACCAGACGGCGGCGGCAACACCGCAGGTCAGGGGGTGATGAATGGTGGACAACGCCCTTTGTCCACGGACAATAGAGCCCAGCAGCGGATGATCTCGCGCGCGGCAGCTGCTCGTCGTCGGTCGGCGGGTCGATGTCCCGGAGCCGGTTGAGTCCTCGCCTCACCAGGGTGCGGTGGACGGTCGCCGACGCGACGGTCCCCTGCTGGTGGCGCTTCTGGACTCGGCGGCCGCGTTCACCGGGAGCCCTGGGATCTCAGGGCTCCCGCGTGAGCGGCTGTGCATGGCGTCAGCGTGCGAACTTTTCGATGGCCGCCGGGGTGACCGGGGTGAAGAAGTTGACCAGGTTGCCGTCGGGGTCGCGGAACAGCAGCGACCGGTTGCCCCAGGGCATCGTGGTGGGCTCGGTGACGAAGTCGGTGACGAAGCCGGTCAGGTTCTGGTGAACGCGGTCCACGTCGTCGACGAGGAACTCGGTGATCACGCTGTGGTTGTCCGCCGGACGGGCGGAGCCCGGGGCGAACAGCGGGACGGTGCGGGTGCTGGCGATCGCGAGGGTGGCGCCCGCGGTCCTGAGTTCGGCGAAGTCCTCGGTGGCCCACGTCGCCCGCGCCCCCGTGGCTCGCTCGTAGAACTCGACGAGGCGCGCTACGTCGCTGGTGATGATGCGGATCGAGACGAAGTCCATGGGAATCTCCTTGGCTGTGCTGGGGGCGTGCGCGTCGCAGGCTAGGAGAAATAGCGGACAGAATCGGTCCTGAATTCGCGTTGCACTGCGAACATGCCTCGACCCACCGGCCGCGTGCTGAGGTGGTGTCCCTGCTCGACGTCCAACCCACCGATCGGGTGCTCGAAGTCGGCTTCGGCCCTGGTCTGACCATCGCCGAGTTGGCCCGCCGCGCCAGCCGAGGACACGTCTACGGCATCGACCACTCTGACGCCATGGTCCGCCAAACCCGCAAACGCAACGCGGCTGCCATCCGCACCCAGCGGGTCACGCTGCTGCACACCTCGGTGGACCGGGCCGCACTTCGACAAGCCGCTTGACGCCATCGTCGCCGTGAACTCGCTCGGGTTCTGGCCCAACCCGACGGAACAGCTCAGCGAGCTGCGCGGTCTGCTCCGCCCGGGCGGACGCATCGCGCTCGCCGGCCAGCCCCGCTGCGCCGGGGCCACCGCTGACACCACCGCCCGAGCCGGCCGGGAACTTCACGATCGGCTCACCCAGGCAGGCTTCACTCAAGCCCGCATCGAAACCCTCCCTCTGGCCCCACCAGTCGCCTGTGTTCTCGCCACCAACCCGGTAGAGGGGCCCGCAGCCTCCAGGTGAAGCGCCGACCATCGACCAGGCGGTGGTGATTCAGGACCAGGGGCTATTCAGGCTCCGTGCGGTGAGTCCGATGAGCGTTGTTCCTCTTGCAGGGGAGCCTCCCAGGTGGCGGTGATGTCGCGGGCGACATCGCGCAGGAGGTCGATCAGCATGTCTGCGAGTGGTGTGAGGCTGGCGTCGGTTCTGGTCAGGGCGTAGAGCTGGCGGTAGGGCCTGGGGTGGGCCAGTTCGCGATGGGTGGTGCCGGGCGCATGGGTCAGAGCCAGGCGCGATACCAGAGCCACAGCGCTGCCCGTGCCGACGAGGGCCTGGACAACGTCGTAGGACTCGGTCTCGAACCGCACCGTGGGAGTGAAGCCGGCCTCGCGGGCAGCGTCGTGGAACTGTTCGCGGGCGGCGTGGCCGGCCAGGATGGAAACCCACGATTCGTCGCGCAGTTGTTTCAGGCGCAGTTCGGTGTCCGCGGGCTGCCCGGTGGCCAGTGGGTGGTCGTCGGGGAGAACCACGACCATCGGGTCCAGCAGGAGCGGGTGGGCGCGTAGGTGCGGGGGCGGCGCGAGCGGTGTGCCCCAGGACGCGACGATGGCGAGGTCCAGGCGCCCTGCGCTGATCTCGTCCGCTCCTCGCCCGGACACCACGTCCACGACGGAGACGTCGGCGTCCGGATGGCGGTGCCGCAGGGCCGTCAGAGCGGGTGGCAGCAGGTGCAGGGCAGCCGCCTGGAACGTTCCGATCCGCAGCCGTAGGGAGAGGTGACCGAGCAGTGCGGCCAGTTGCGCCTCGGCCTTGTCCGACGTCTCCTCCACGGTTCGGCCGTGGGAGGCGAGCAGCGCACCGGCCCTGGTGAGCGTTGCTCCGCGAGGACCACGGATGACCAGGGGCACCTGCCAGTCGCGCTCGGCCTTGACCACCTGCTGTGTGACCGCCGCCGGCGTGAGCTGGAGGGCGTGAGCCGCCGCCGTCAAGGAGCCGTGCCGCTCGATCAACGCGAGAAGCCGGAGCTGTCCCGGGTCCACCACCATTCACTAATCCTAACGCTGCACCCTTCTCTTTTAACTTCTCTTATAAGTGCGGGAGAGGAAGCCTGGTGGTGCACCCATCGACCCCGATCCCTGGAAGGGTTCTTTCCCCATGCCTACGCATGTGCCCGTTTTCATCGCCACCACATTGCTGCTGGCGATGCTGCCAGGCGCGAGTACAGCCATGATGATCCGGCAGGTTCTGGAAGGCGGGCAACGCACAGTCCGAGGCACGCTCGCGGGCAACGCCACCGGCTTCCTGCTGTGGTCCACGGCCGCCGCGGCCGGGCTGTCCGCTGTCCTGCTGGCCAGCCCGCGTGCGTACGCGGTGCTCCGGATCGCAGGCGGCATCGTGCTGATGATCCTCGGGGTGAACACACTGCGGACCGCGCTCACCGCCGCCTCCACCTCCACCCGTCCGCCCCGCGAGGACGGGCGCCGCACCGGCTTCGCGGGCGGATACCTCACCGGCCTGAGCACCAACCTCGGCAACCCGAAGGCCGGTGTGTTCGCCGTCTCGGTGCTGCCCCAATTCGTGACGGCGAAGGGCCCGGTGTTCCTGTCGACCGTCGCCCTGGGAGCTCTGTGGGCGCTCGTCAGTGCCTCTTGGTACCTGCTTCTCACCTGGGCCGTCGGCCGAGGGCGCGCCTTGGTATCGCGGCCGACGGTCCTGCGGGGGCTCAGTGTGACGACCGGCGTGGTCCTGCTTGGGCTGGGCGCCGCGGTGGCAGCGGGTGTCTGAGGGCCGGGCCGGCACTTCGCACCCGGACTCTCACAAACGTCTCCAGATCCAGATCTTGAGGGCTGCCGGCGATGCGGGCGATCGCGGCCACGTCGACGTTGTCGCGCGCGACAGTCGCCTGGAGAAGCGGAGCGAAGCCTAACCGGGCCCGTCAAGCCGGCGGCACATGACCGTCACCAGGAGCGGCTGAGCGCTCGCGCACTTGAGGGGACCGTCCTTCGCCGGACGGTCCCCTCGGCGCGGATCAGAGAAAGAGCTGTTGGCGCCCGCCGTTCGTGGACTCCCGGGCGTGCAGCCAGTGCGGAGCCGTGTGCACCTCGAACGGCAGGGGCTCGTCCGAGCGGATGCGGGCCGCCAGGCACTTCACGGCCAGCGAGGCGATGGCGGTCTTGTCGGGGACCACGGACGTGAGGGACGGCGTGCTGTAGAGCGCCTCGTCGGTGCCGTCGATGCTCGCCACGGCGACATCGTCAGGGATGGTCAACCCTGCTTCGAACAGGGCGCGTTGGGCACCGACGGCCAGCAGGTCGCTGAAGCAGAAGACCGCGTCGGGGCGTACGCCGGCCGGCAGGGCGGTCAGGGCGCGCATCGCCAGCAGGCCGTTGCGCCGGTCGAACTCCTTGATGGCGGGGGCGAGCCGGGGGTCGTAGATCACCCCGGCTTCGTGCAGGGCGAGCTGGAAGCCCTCCAGGCGCTGACGGCTGGTCGCCGACGCCTGCTGGTCCACACCGATGGCGGCGATCCGCGTACGGCCGAGGGCGGCCAGGTGCGCGGTGGCGTCGCGGGCCGCCGCGACGTTGTCGATCAGGACGTGGTCGGCCCCCACCTGGTCGCGCGCGTAGCTGCGCTCCCCGAGCAGGACCAGCGGGAACTCGTTGGCCACGGCCGCGAGTTCGTCGGGCGAGACACCCAGGGGCGACAGGATCACACCGTCCAGCAGGGACGCGCCGACGCCGGTGGCCAGGCGCAGTTCCTCCGTCGCGTCGCCCAGCGTCTCCTCGATCAGGACGGTCAGGCCCAGGTGCGCGGCCTCGGCCCGTACGTGCTGGGCGAGTTCGGCGAAGTACGGTGTGGCCAGATCCGGGACGGCGAGGCCGATCAGGCCGCTCTGCCCGGTGCGCAGGCGGCGGGCCGACGGGTTGGGCCGGTAGCCGAGCTCGTGCACGGCCTTCAGTACGCGCTTCCGCGTGGCCTCGGATACGCGGGGAGCATTGCGTACAACGTTGGACACGGTCTTGATCGAAACCCCCGCCCGCTCCGCCACGTCCTTGAGTGTCACCGCGGCCACTGGCCAACCTCCTCACCTGTGTTTCTCCGCATTATGCATGGGCCACGGCGGGCTGTCAGCTCCAGGGTGGCTCGGAATCCCGTTCCGGACGAGGGGTTGACCGTGGCGAGATATCGCGGTTACAACGTTGGAACCGATCGATAGCAAGCGATTGCCACCGAGGCCGTCACGCGGGCAGCCGACTGCTGTCCGTCGGACGGGTCCGGGCTGCCCGCCCGTGCCCGCGGCGCCGACGCTCACCGCACATCCCATCAGGGGGTCCGCATGTCTTCGCACCGCTCCACCACCCCACTGCGCACAGCCGTGGTCGGCACCGGGGGCATCGCGCGCTCCAGCCACCTGCCCGCGCTGCGGACGCTCGCCGACGCGGGCGAGGTGGAGATCGTCGCCGCCGTCGACGTCGACATGGACGCGGTGCGCGCGTTCGCGGCCGGCGCCGGGATCCCGCACGCCTCGACGGACCTCGACGCGACCCTGGCCGGACTGCGTCCCGATCTCGTGGTGTTGTGCACACCCCCCGCTGTGCACCGCGACCAGGCGGTGACCGCGCTGAAGGCGGGCGCCTGGGTGTGGTGCGAGAAGCCTCCGTGCCCGTCCCTCGCCGACTTCGATGCCATCGAGACCGCCGAGAAGCCCGGGGACGCGGGACCGTACGCCGCCATCGTCTTCCAGCACCGGTTCGGCTCCGGCGCGCGCCATGTGCGGCGGCTGCTGCGGGAGGGGGCGTTCGGCCGCCCACTCGTCGCCCACTGCCAGACCACCTGGTACCGGGACGCCGCCTACTACTCCGTTCCGTGGCGGGGGCGGTGGGCGACCGAGGGCGGCGGGCCCGCCATGGGGCACGGCATCCACCAGACCGATCTGCTCCTGGACCTGATGGGGCCCTGGAGCGAGGTGCGGGGGATGGCGTCGCGGCTCGTGCACGACGTGGAGACCGAGGACGTGTCGACGGCGCAGGTGCGGTTCGCGAGCGGCGCCGTGGCCACCGTGGTCAACAGTGTGCTGAGCCCCGACGAGGTGAGCCGGATCCGTATCGACTGCGAGCTCGCCACGATCGAACTGACCCACCTCTACGGCTACCGCAACGCGGACTGGCGCATCACCCCGGCCCCCGGTGTCCCCGAGGAGACCGTGGCCGCCTGGCGCGACTTCGGCACGGACGAGCCCAGCTCGCACCTGGCCCAGCTCCGCGCCCTGGTGGCCGACATCAGGGCGGGACGCCGCCACGCGACCAGCGGCGCGGGTGGCCGCCAGACGCTCGAGTTCATCACCGCCCTGTACAAGTCCGCGTTCACCGACGCCCCGGTGCGCGCGGGGGAGATCGGCCCCGGCGACCCCTACTACACCGAGCTGCACGGCGGCGCCCAGGGCTGGGCGCCGGACACCGCCCGCAAGGAAGAGGCCCACGCATGACGCTCGCACTGACCCACGCCCACGGCGACCGCATCACCGTGGCCCACGAGGCGACCGGCACCGAACTGTTCGCCTATGTGTACCGCCCCGAAGCCGCGTGGGAGGCCCCCAAGCCGTATCTGCACCCGGTCCGGACCCTCTCCGGCGGACTCGTCACCGACTACCGCCCCAACGACCACCGCTGGCACAAGGGGCTCCAGCTGACGGCCTCCCATCTGTCGGGCCAGAACCTGTGGGGCGGGAACACCTATGTCCACGGCGAGGGGTATGTCGCGCTGCCGGAGCGGATCGGCTCGATGGCACACGTCGCCTTCGAGGAGGTCGCCGCCGAGGACGGCCGGGCCGTGATCGCCGAGCGCCTGACCTGGCATCCGTACGACGGTGAGCTGTGGGCCGAGGAGGAGCGCCGCATCGAGGTGAGCGATGTCGATCCGGGGGCCGGCAGCTGGTCGTTGACCTGGACCTCGGCCGTCACCAACCGCCGTACCGAACCGCTGCGTTTCGGCAGCCCCACCACCCACGGCCGCCCGGCGGCCGGATACACCGGCCTGTTCTGGCGGGGCCCGCGCGCCTTCCGCGACGGCCACGTCTTCACCTCCGAGGCGGACGGCGGCGACCTCATGGGCAGCCAGGCGCCCTGGCTGGCGTACGTCGGTGAGCACGACGGGCGCGACGGCCACGCCACGGTCGTCTTCGAGCACGCCCCGGCCAACGACCACGCGGGCGACAAGGGGACACACCCCGCGCACTGGTTCGTGCGCAGCGACCCGTTCGCGGCGGTCGCGCCGTCCTGGGCGTTCCACGAGGAGCTCGTCCTCGCCCCCGGCGACACCCTCTCCCGCGGCTACCGCGTGACCGTCGCCGACGGCGCCTGGGACCGCGAGCAGGTCACCGCTCACCTGGACCGGCACGCATGGTGAGCGCGACGTACGACGGATTCCCCGCGGCGGTCGGCGTGTCCCGGCTGCACGTCTACGACTGGCCCACCGTCGACGGCAGGCCCGGCGGTGGCACCCCGCATCTGCACCTCACATGCAGCGAGGGGTACGTGGTGACGGCGGGCCGGGGCGCCGTGCAGACCCTGACCACCTCCGGCTACCAGGAGACGCCCCTGGAACCGGGCACCGTGGCCTGGTTCACGCCCGGCACGATCCACCGCCTCGTCAACGAAGGCGGGCTGGAAATCACCGTCGTCATGCAGAACAGCGGCCTGCCCGAGGCGGGCGACGCCGTGCTCACGCTGCCGCCCGGCCTGCTCACCGACGCCGAGACCTACGCGGACGCGATCCGGATCCCCTCCGATGTCCCCGAGGCCGAACAGGTGGCGGTCGCCCGCGCCCGCCGCGATCTGGCGACGCGCTGGTTCCTGGAGCTGCGCGACGCCACCGAGAGCGGGGACCTCGAGCCGCTGGCGGAGTTCCAGCATGCCGCCGCCGATCTCGTACGCCCCCTGGTGGACGCCTGGGAGCGGCGCTGGCGCGACGGCGCGCAGGCCGCCACGTCGGCGACCGCGGCCCACCTCGCCGCCCTGCGCGACAAGGACGAGCGGCACCTGGCCGAGGCCCGGGTCGCCGCGACCGGGCCCACCGCACGCGGACGCTTCGGCATGTGCGGCCGCCTGGACGTCTATCCGGGGATCTGACGTCCCTCCGACTGCCCTGCGCAGCCCTCCCCTTCACACCCTCTCCTCCCCTGGAAGGTCCCCATGCCCGAGCCTCCGAACGGCCGGCTCCCACGCCCGAGCCGCCGGGCCGTCCTGGCCGTTGCCGCCGTCGGCCTCAGCACCGCCCTGACCGGCACGCTCTCCGCGTGCTCCGCCGCGAGCGGCGACACGTCCGGCATCACCCTCCGGTTCTCCTGGTGGGGCAACGACGACCGGGCCGCGCGCACGGAGAAGGCGGTCCGTCTCTTCGAGAAGGAACACCCCGGTGTCACCGTGCGCACCTCGAACGGCGAATTCGGTTCGTATCTCCAGAAGCTGGCCACCCAGGCAGCCGGCGGCGGGGTACCCGATGTGGTACAGCTCGACTACCGGCAGATCTCCCAGTACGCGGGCGGCAAGGCGATCATGCCGCTGGACGGTGTCATCAAGGACCGGACGATCCGCACCGCCGACATGGACCAGGACTTCCTGCGCACCGGAACCTACAAGGACAGGCAGTTCGCCCTGCCCATGGGGCGTGGCATCACCGGATACGCCTATGACTCCGCCGTCTACAAGAAGGCCGGTATCCCCACGCCCCGGCCCGGCTGGACCTGGCAGGACTGGGCCGAGGCCAACAAGAAGATCGCCGCCCTGGGGCTGAAGTCCCCCGACGGACGCCCCTTCACCGGCGCCAACGACGGCGGCACCAACGAGGATGTCTTCGAGACCTGGCTGCGCAGCCGCGGCAAGAACCTCTACGCGGACCAGAGGACACTCGGTTTCACCGAGGACGATCTGACCGCCTTCTGGTCGTTCCTCAACACGCTCCGCGAAGAGGGCGCCATCGCCCAGGCCCGGGACACCGTGCAGGCCAGGAGCACCGAGACCAGCCCCATCGGCCGACGTCTCGCGGCCGCCGACTTCACCTGGGACGCGCCGTTCCCCGGGTACACGGGCCTGCTCGGCGAGGACATCCACTTCGCACCCGTGCCCACGACCGACGGCCGGCAGGGCGCGTACTTCAAGCCGAGCATGCTCCTCGGCATCGGCTCACAAAGCGAACACCCCAAGGAGGCGGCCCAGTTGATCGATTTCCTCCTCAACGACCCACGGGCCGGCGACATCCTCGCCTTCTCCCGGTCCACCTCGCCCAACCGCAAGATCGCCGCCCGGGTCGCCAAGACGCTCGAGGGACCGGAGCGGGAGATCTACGACTACGCGCAGACGATGGAGAAGTACGGCCTGGACATCCCGCCGACCGCACCGCCGCCCGGCGACCTCGCGATCCGGACGGCGTTCAGTCGGGGCTACCAGCGCGTGATCTACGGCATGGCCACTCCGCGGCAGGCGGCACGTGAACTCATCGACGAGGCGAACCGGGAGCTGGAGTCATGAGCGCGGTCTCGACGACGAGGGCGCCCGAACGCGCCGCCCGCACGACGCGGCCGGGCCCGCGGAAGAGCAAGCGGCGCCAGGTCCGCGAACGGCAGTGGCCCGCCTATGTGTTCCTCTCCCCATGGATGATCGGTGCGCTCGTACTGACCCTCGTGCCGATGGCCGTGTCCCTGTACCTGTCGTTCACGGACTACAACCTGTTCGACCCGCCGCACTGGGTGGGACTGCGCAACTACCGGGAGATGCTGACCGAGGACCCCCGCTACTGGCGGTCGGTCGGCACCACGATGCTGTACGTCGTCGTGGCCGTCCCGCTGAAGCTGGGCCTCGCCCTCGGTGTGGCGATGCTGCTGAGGAACCTCAGCCGGGGCCGGGGCTTCTACCGCTCCGCGTTCTACGCGCCGTCCCTGCTCGGCGCGAGCATGTCCATCGCCCTGGTGTGGAAGGCGCTGTTCAACGACGGCGGCACCGTCACAGACGTCCTGGACTCGGTCGGCATCCACACCGGCGGCTGGGTCGGCAACCCCCATCTCGCGGTGTACGTGATCGTCCTGCTGACGGTGTGGCAGTTCGGTGCGCCCATGGTGATCTTCCTGGCGGGCCTCCAGCAGATCTCGCCCGACCTCTACGAGGCCGCGGCGCTCGACGGCGCGGGCCGCTGGCGGCAGTTCGTGTCCATCACCGTGCCGATGCTGTCCCCGGTCGTCTTCTTCAACCTGGTCCTGGAGGTCATCAACTCCTTCCAGGTCTTCACCCCGGCCTTCGCCATCAGCGGCGGCGACGGCGGCCCCGCCGACTCCACGATGTTCTACACGCTGTACCTGTACGAGCGCGGTTTCACGGCCTCGCATATGGGATACGCGTCGGCGATGGCCTGGCTGCTGCTGATCGCCATCGGCGCGATCACCCTGATCCTGTTCCGGACCTCCCGGTCCTGGGTCTTCTACGCGGACGAGGAGGGCCGATGAACATCGCCATGAAGCGGTGGCTGCCGCACACGGTCTCGGCCGTCGCGCTGCTCGTCCTGCTGTATCCGCTGGTCTGGCTGCTGGCCACCTCGCTGAAGCCGGCCGACGAGGTGCTGACGAGCCTCGACCTGTGGCCCAGCCACCTGGAGTGGTCGAACTACACGACCGCCCTGGACGGGGTCTCGGGCGTCACCGTCACCCAGCTGCTCGGCAACACCCTGCTGATCGCGGGGGGCGCCGTCCTCGGCAACGTCCTGTCCTGCTCGCTGGCCGCCTACGCCTTCGCCCGGCTGCGCTTCCGCATGAGCAAGGTGATGTTCGCCTTCATGGTGGCGACGCTGATGCTGCCGCACCACGTCGTACTGATCCCGCAGTACATCATCTTCAACCGGCTCGGACTGGTGGACAGTTACTGGCCGCTGATCCTGCCGAAGTTCCTGGCCACCGAGGCGTTCTTCGTCTTCCTCATCGTCCAGTTCATGCGCGGCCTGCCGCGTGAGCTGGAGGAGTCCGCGCGGATCGACGGCTGCGGTCCCTTCCGTACGTACTGGTCGATCACACTGCCGCTGGCCCGGCCCGCGTTGATCACCACGGCCATCTTCACGTTCATCTGGACGTGGAACGACTTCTTCACGCAGATGATCTATCTGTTCTCGCCGGAGAAGTACACCATCACCCTCGCCCTGAGCAGCTTCGTCGACCAGTCCAGCACCTCCGCGTACGGGCCCATGTTCGCCATGTCGGTGATCTCGGTGCTGCCGATCGTGCTGTTCTTCTTCGTCTTCCAGCGCTACCTGGTGCAGGGCATGGCCACGTCCGGACTGAAGGGGTGAGGCACACCATGGCGCACGCACGGCACACCATGACTCACGCGCCGATCGCGCCCCGGCGCGGGCGCCGGGAACCCGGAGAGGTCTTCGGCTCCGGCTTCACCCTCTTCGCCGACATGCTGCTCATCGGCCTGCTCACCAGCCTCGCCTGCCTGCCGGTCGTCACGGCCCCGGCCGCGTTCGCCGCGGCGTCCGCGACGCTCCGGCAGGCTGCGGGCAACGGCGTGCAGGTGAGGGCCGGTACGTACGGCGCTCACCTTCGTGCCCAGCTGTCCGCGCGGTCGGCGGCCCTCGGTCTGGTGCCGCCACTGCTCGCGGTGGTCGTCCTGATCGATGCCGCGCTGATGCGTGCCGCGCTGCCCGGAGCGGCCGTCATGGCGCCCGCGCTCGCGCTGCTCATCCTGGGCGCCGCGGTCGTGGCGCTGCGGGCGGCCGCGCTGGAGGCACCGCACGTCCTGTCCGCGCGCGAAGCGCTGCTCCGCTCGGCCGCGAACCCGCGCGGCAGTCTCCTGCTGGCCGGTGCCGTGATCCTCAGCGGGCTCCTGGCCTGGTCGATTCCGCTGCTGATCCCGCTGCTGCCGGGCCCACTGGCGTTCGCCGCCACGGTCGTGGACCTCCGCTCCCCCGCGGACGCCCGGGAGCCCGCGGACGTCCAGGAGAGCTGAACGGCAGCGCGGCACCCTCCCATCCCCCACCCACGCACCACACCACCGGAGTTCACGCATGCCCCACCCGCACCTGGACGCCGCAGGCCATCCGAGGCCGCAGCTGATCCGCGATCCCGACTGGCGCGATCTCAGCGGTCCCTGGCAGTTCGCCCACGACGACGAGGACCGCGGTCGCGCCGACCGCTGGATGGACCCGGCGAACGCCGCACCGTTCACCGGCACCGTCACCGTGCCCTACCCGCCCGAGTCCGCGGCCTCGGGCGTGGCGGACACCGCCTTCCACCCCGTGCTCTGGTACCGGCGCACGATCGACGTGCCCCGGCCGGCCGCCGGGCGGCGGCTCCTGCTGCACTTCGGTGCGGTCGACCACCGGGCCGAGGTCTGGCTGGGCGGCCGCCTGGTGGGACGGCACGAGGGCGGGCACACCGGCTTCACCTGCGATCTGACCGACGCCATCGACCGGGACGGCGAGCAGACCGTCGTCGTCCGCGCCGAGGACCAGCCGCTCGACGCCGCACAGCCCCGCGGCAAGCAGGACTGGCGCCGGGATCCGCATGTCATCTGGTACCACCGCACCTCCGGGATCTGGCAGCCGGTGTGGCTGGAAGAGGTCCCGGCCGAGCACATCGCGCTCCTGCACTGGACCCCCGAGGTCGCCCACGCCCGCGTCCGCTGCCGGCTGCGGCTCGGCCACTGGCCGCAGCGCCCGCTCACCGTGACGGTCCGCCTCACGCGGGGTGAGCGGGTGCTCGCCGAGCAGCGGACGCTGCTCGAGGGCCAGGAGACGGAGTTCGATGTCGCGGTGCCCGCCCTGCGCCACGGGCAGGATCTCGACGAGCTGCTCTGGAGTCCGGAGCGGCCGCACCTCGTCGACGCCGCGGTGGAGTTGCGCGACGCGGCCGAGGACACACCGGTCGACCGTGCGACGTCCTACCTCGGCCTGCGCGACATCGGCTGGGACGACGGCGTCTTCCTCCTCAACCACAAGCCGTACTTCCTCCGGTTCGCGCTCCAGCAGGGCTACTGGCCCGCATCGCATCTGTCGGCCTCGGCGGGGGAATTGCGCCGCGACGTCGAACTGGCGAAGGAGATCGGCCTCAACGGGCTGCGCATCCACCAGAAGGTCGAGGACCCGCGCTTCCTGTACTGGGCCGACCGGCTCGGGCTGCTGCTGTGGGAGGAGATGCCGTCGGCGTACACCTTCGGCGCACAGACCGTCGAGCGCGTGGTCGCCGAGTGGACCGAAGCCATCTCCCGCGACCTCAGCCACCCCTCGATCGTCGCCTGGGTCCCGATCAACGAGTCCTGGTCCGTGCCGAACCCGGCGCTCGTCCCCGCGCAGCGCCACTTCATGGACGCCCTGTACCACCTGACCAAGGCCCTGGACCCGTCCCGCCCAGCCGTCTCCAACGACGGCTGGGAGATCTCCGCCGCCGATATCTGGGGTGTCCACGACTACACCCAGCACGGGGACGTACTGCGCCGGCGCTACGGCCACGCCTCGCTGCGGCAGGGCGAGCTCGCCGATCAGTGGCCCGGCGCCAAACGGCTGACCCTGGACGGCGTCCGCCACCAAGGGCAGCCCGTCGTCCTCAGCGAGTTCGGCGGCGCGACGTTCGAGCCGGCCGAGGGCGCCGAGTGGTTCGGCTACGACACCGTGGCCACGAAGGAGGAGTTCGCGGAACGCCTCGCCGACCTGGTGACCGCCGCGGTGGACTCCGGGCTCGCGGGCTACTGCTACACCCAGTTCACCGACACGGAACAGGAGATCAACGGCCTGCTCACGCCGGACCGCCAACCGAAGATCCCCCTGACCGAACTGCGCGAAATTCTCACCCGAACCCGTACGTAGCGCCTCTCGTCATCTGATTCCGCAGAGGAGAAACCGCAATGGCGCGATCCGAGTACGAGTACAGTCGCCGCCGAGTGCTCCAGGCATCCGCTCTCGCCTTCGCCACCGCACTGAGCCCGTGGGGCACGGCGACCGGCCTCGCCCAATCGGCGGCCACCCCCGATGAGGACGGCTACGAACTCTGGCTGCGCTACCGCCCCACCACCGATCCCCGGCGGCTCGCCGAGTACCGGAAGGCCCTGGCCGGACTGGCGCGTCAGGGCGAGGGCCCGGTCATGGGCAACGCCGAGTCGGAACTGCGGCGGGCCGCCCAAGGCCTCACCGGCAGCGCACCGGCCCGGGTGCCCGCCGATCGCGCCTCGGTCGTCATCGGCACGGTGGACGAGTCACCGGTCGTGCGATCCCAGGTGAGCCCCGACCGGCTGGCCCGGATCGGTGAGCAGGGGTACGTGATCGAGATGACCGGCCCGCCGGGCGGGCGGCGACTGGTCGTCGGGGCCCGCAGCGATCGGGGCGTGCTGGCCGGAGTCTTCCATCTCATCCGTCTGCTCCAGCTCGAGCGGCCACTGCACAAGCTGTCCGTCGTGGAGAAACCGCGCACCGCACTGCGCATGATGAATCACTGGGACAACTTCGACGGGTCGATCGAGCGTGGCTACGCGGGCACGTCGCTCTTCGAGTGGGACAAGCTGCCGGACATCTCCGACCGGCTCGTCGACTACGCGCGGTCCATGGCATCGATCGGCATCAACGCCTCGGTGCTCAACAATGTGAACGCCGACGCCGACTTCATCACCGGCGAGATGCTCACCGCACTCGGACCCCTGGCGGCACTTCTCCACTCATGGGGCATCTCCGTCTGGCTGTCCGTCAACTACGCCAGTCCGATGATCCTGACCGCGGACGACGCGGATCCGATCACGACGGCCGATCCCGCCGATCGACGTGTCCAGCGGTGGTGGCAGGACAAGAGCGCCGAAATCTTCGAGAGCCTGCCCGGATTCGGCGGGTTCCTGGTGAAGGCGAACTCGGAGGGGCAGCCCGGCCCGCTGGATTACGGACGCACCCATGCCGAGGGCGCGAACATGCTGGCCCGCACGGTCGCCCCGCACGGCGGGCAGATCGTCTGGCGCAGCTTCGTCCACGAGGATTTCAGCGACTGGGCGGAGTACCAGTACCGGGTGTTCGCCCCGCTGGACGGCGAGTTCGAGGACAACGTCATCCTCCAGACCAAGTACGGTCCGATCGACTTCCAGATCCGCGAGCCCGTACACCCCCTGTTCGGCGCGATGCGGCACACGAACCAGATGCTGGAACTCCAGCTCACCCAGGAGTACACGGGCCATACGCTCCACACCACGTATCTGGCTCCGCTGTGGCGGGAGGTGCTGACCTTTCCGACGCGGGGGCCCGGCACCGGACCGACCGTCGCCGACATCCTCGCGGACGGCGACGGCCGTGCGCCGCGGGCGGGCATCGCCGGGGTCAGCAACTTCGGCAACGCCCGCAACTGGACCGGCTATCTGATGGGAGCGGCGAACACCTATGCCTTCGGGAGGATGTGCTGGGACCCGGACGCCGATCCCCGGGACCTGGCCGCGGAGTGGGCCGGACTGACCTTCGGCACCGACGGCGCGGTCACCGAGGTCGTGGCCGACATCCTCGTGCACTCGCGCCGGACGTACGAGGACTACACCTCGCCGCTGGGGATGGGCTATCTCACCGACCCCGGTGGCGACCATCTCGACCCGAGCCCGCTGGGCACCCTCTTCCAGTCACACCACTCCACGACCGAGGGCACCGGCTTCGACCGCACCGAGGCGACCGGCAGCGGCTTCACCGGGCTCTACCCACGGCCGTGGCAGAAGACTTACGAGTCCACGGCGACCTGTCCCGACGACCTGCTGCTGTTCCTGCACTGGGTGCCGTACGACCATCGCCTGCGGTCGGGCAAGACGGTCATCCAGCACATCTACGATACGCACTTCACCGGGGTCGACCGCATCGACCGGTTCCTCGCCGGGTGGGGCAAACTGTCCGGGGCGGTCGACCCGCAGCGCTATGCCGCCGTCAAGGCAGGGATCGAGGCCCAGCGGGCGCACGCGACGTTCTGGCGCGACACGGTGGTCGGATTCTTCTTCGACAAGAGCCGCGTCGTCGACGCGCGGCGGGAATGGCTGCAAGCGGCGCTGAACGGCTCACGGGTGCTGCTCGGCGGTCGGCCGAACCTCCTGCCGGTCACTGTCACCAACGCCTCTGCGCGGGACCGCGACCTGACGGTCGTACTGCGGCCACCGGCGGCGGACTGGCGCACCGAGCCCGCCGAACAGTCCGCGGCCGGCGCCGCGACCGCCGAACTCGAACTGCCGGTCACTCCCCCCTTGTCGGGCACCGTCGCCGCCCTGGACCTGGATGTGGCGCCGAAGCTCACCCGGCTCGACGGCCGCCCGCCGTCCCTCGTCGTAGCCCCCGAGGGCAGGCGCTGCCTCTGGGCGCTCAACGGCTGTCCACGCAACGGGACTTCGATGCCCGGCTACGACGCGCTGACCCCCGAGTCGGCCTGGTCCGCGTCGGCCGGCCACGGCTGGGTCGGCGCCGCCCCGTCGGCCAGGGACCGCGGTGGCGAGCCCCTGTTGCGCGACCACCTCTGGCACAACTCGTCCCGGGTGCTGCGCGTCGCCCTGCCGGCCGGCAAGCACACCGGGTACGCGCTGGTCGGGGACACCGGTGCCACGGCCTCGCCGACCCGGGTCGCGGTGGACGGCGCCACCGTCGCCACCAGTCCGAAGCAGCCCGGCGGAACCTTCACCTGGCTGGAGCTCCCCCTCGACGGAGGTGCCACCGGCCGCACCACGGACATCACGTTCACGGGGGTGGGCGGCCCCTGGCGGCTGTCCGCGTTCGCCGTCACGGACCCCGCCGCCCCGGTGCCGTCCCTGGTCGTCATGAGGGCGGTGGCCGATCCGGTGTGGTGGACGGGCCGGGCCAACCCGGTCACGGTGCTGGTACGCAACACCGGCACCAAGGACCGCGATGTCACCGCCCGCCTCGTCACCCCCGACGGCTGGTCCGGCACCGAGCGGACCGTGACGGTCACCGCCGGAGCCGAGCGAGAGCTGACCGTCACCGCGACCCCGGTGCCCACTCCGGGATTCGCCACCGTCGAGATCCGGCTCACCAGCGGCGACGAGGAGATCGAGCGCGGCCGGTCGGTGTCCGTGGTCACCACGCCGCACCCCGATGACGCGGCCACGGCGTTCGACGCCGGCCCGCCGTCCAGCCCGCTGCTGACCGGATACACCAGGCTGTCCCCCGAGGACGGCTACACCGCCGACCGCGGCTTCGGTTGGGTCGGCGACCGGCCGAACACCCGTGACCGGGGCAACGCCGACGATCTGCGCCGCGACATCGTCATGCAGCGGGGCAAGCCCACCGTCCTGCGCGTCCCGGTGCCGGCCGGCAAGCACACGGTGTGGGTGCTGACCGGCGACTCCCTCACCGATTCGGGTGTCACCACCATCTCCGAGGACGGCACGGTCCTCGGACGCTCCGGCGACGACAGCCTGCCGAGCCGGGCCTTCGTCTGGTTCTCCTTCGCCCTCGACGGTGGAGCCGATGGGCGCGCCGCCGACCTGGAGATCACCGGCTCGAAGCTGAACGGCCTCTGGCGCATCGCGGCCCTGGTCGTCGTCTGAGCCCACCCCGCGCCGTACACCCATCTGTTCTTCCGACCGCGGCCCGGCATATCCGGTATCCACAAAGGAGAGCTCCCGACATGACATCGAAGTCAGCACGATTCCCCGCGCTCCGGGGCAGACCCGGCGCCGCCCTCCTCGCCCTGCTCATGGTCCTCGGCCTCGGCAGTGCGCATCCCGGACCGGCCGCGGCCGATCCCGCCGATCAGCCCGGGACGTACCAGAACCCCGTGATGGACAACGTCGCGGACGCCTTCTCCGACCCGTCGATCATCCGCGGCAAGGACGGCTACTGGTACGCCTATGCGACCCAGACCAGCATGCGCCGGGACAACCAGGGAGGCCCCTGGGAGTCACAGCACTTCATGCCGATCACCCGCTCGGCCGACCTCGTCAACTGGAGCTACGTCGGTGACGTCTTCGGGCCCGACAACCACCCGGAGTGGCGCGACTTCGCGAGCACCTACTACTGGGCACCCGACATCCGCTACATCAACGGCAAGTACCACCTCTACTACTCGGTCGCCGGCGGCGACAAGAACACCATCGCGCTGGCCACGTCGGACCATCCGGCCGGCCCGTGGAAGGACATCGGTCGCCCCGTGCTGCCGTACGGGACGACGGTCAATCAGATCGATCCGTCGGTGTTCGTCGACTCCGACGGCCAGAAGTACCTCTACTACGGCTCGTTCCGCGACGGCGGAATCCAGGCGGTGCGTCTGAACGAGGAGGGCACCGCGCCGGTCGGCGATCCGGTGCAGGTGGTCGGCGCCCGGCGCGGCGAGGCCGCGTACACGGTGAAGCGCGACGGCTGGTACTACCTGTTCTACTCCGGCCTGGGCTGCTGTGCCCGGGACAAGGGCGCCTATCCGGTGTTCGTCGGGCGGGCCGAGAACCCCATGGGCCCGTTCAAGGACGCCGAGGGCGTCGGCCTGGCCGACCTGCACCCGGGCGGCACGATCGTCAACGCGCCGAACGGCAACAAGTGGGTCGCCACCGGCCATTCGGCGAACCTGGTCGACAAATCGGGCCAGGACTGGATCCTCACCAATGGATTCGACCGCCACGAGAGCGATCCCAACTGGGGCGGACGGCCGAGCGTGATGGACCGGCTCGACTGGATCGACGGCTGGCCGACGGTCCGCGCGGGGGCCTGGACCAGCGAGGACCGGCAGACCGCGCCGACGGGCGCATGGGACGCGGGCAGCACCTTCGAGGACGGCCTCGGCCACTTCGACATCCCCGGACACGGCTCCTGGACCACGGGTTCGGATCCCGACTCGGGACGCTATGCCCGCAGCCGGTCCCGGGCCGCGGTCCCGCAGCTGCTGCTGCCGCGTCGGGCCCCGGACGGCGATGTGAGGATCGAGGCCGACGTCCGGCTGCGCGACGACGAAGGCCGGGTCGGCCTGGTTCTGGCGTCCGCGGGCCCGTCCGACCACGCCGTGGCCTGGCTGGACTCCACCGGCACACTCTCCGTCGAGGTCACCCGGGACCGGAAGGTGGTGCGGAAGCGGACCGCTCGTCTGCACGCGAACGCCGATCCGCGGACCTGGCACTCGCTCACGGCCGAGATCCGCGACGGGGTGGCGCATGTACAGGTCAGCTCGGCCATGCTCGACATGCCGCTGGCCGAACTGACGGTGGACGTGCCCGAGGACTGGCGCCGTGGCGGTGCCGCCTCGACCCGCGGCGCCGGTGAGGTGGACAACGTCGGCGTGACCCGGCTCTACCGGCCGGTGACCGTCAAACAGCCGGACCCCGACATCGGAGCCCGGCTGCCGGAGTACGACGAGGACTTCGACGACAACCAGCTGGACGGCTGGACGTGGTTCGGCCCCGCCGACGGGAAGGTCACCGACGGCCAGTATGTGTGGCCGACGCAGGATGCCGACTTCTCCGGCAAGGGCACCATGGCATCGGCGCTGCTCCGTGACGCTCCGACCGGCACCTACACGGTCGAGACCAAGCTGCACTTCCCGATCACCGACGCCCCCGACGGGCGCAGCCAGGCCGGGATGATCGCCTTCCAGAGCCCGGAGGACTCGATCCATCTGGCCCCGACACGGACCGGTCCGTCACGGCAGGCTTTCCTGTGGATCGGCCGAGACCGTGACAGCTGGCCGGAGATGCAGCTGGGCCCGTCGGCCGACACCATGTGGCTGCGACTGCGCCACACCGTCGATCCGAAGACCGGCGAACACACATTCCAGCCGGCCACGAGCCGGGACGGGAAGCACTACGTCTGGGGTGGGGTCTGGCATCTGCCCGCAGGCTCCGACCCGCGCATCGGCCTCGTCTCCCTGGCCGGCAAGGGCGTGACCGCACGCTTCGACTACGTGCGCTTCTACTCCTGACGCGATCGGTCCCCCGTTCGGCGTCCCGGCGCCGGACGGGGCCGACCAGTCGCAGCGAGTACGCCCTCGGGCGCGCATCCGATGCGCACGCGGACCTCCTTGGCCGCCGCACCAAGGGCAAACCGGTTCTCCTGCCCTGAACCGGCCCGGAATGGCCCGCCATTGCAGGTTCACGTGGGGGCGCCGCGTGTTCGACTCCGGTCCTCAGCTCGGGCTGACGGAGTGTGAGAGGTGCCGGTCAGGCCCCTCAGCTCCCAGTACCCAGCTGAGGTCGTGATCCGTGTGCTCGCGGGACCGGGCGCTGAGCTGGTCGCTGATCCACATCTTGGTGCGCTGCGGCACCCGTGGGTGGGCGACGAGTTCTTCCAGGTCGTGGCGGGTTGTCGGATAGGCCCGGCGGACCGCGCAGCTCACCAGCCCCAAGGCGTACCGCTCCGGAAAAGCCACGTGGCCGGCGTCGCCCTCCGCACCAGGCTCCTTGAGGTGCTCCCACAGTCTCCGGTACACAGCCGGGGAACCGTGGTCGAAGATGCTGTCCATCGCGCCGCGGAGCGCCTTGGCCAGGTGGTTCTCGGCGGCTGGGCCCTGTCGCCCGGCCACGGCCCTGCCGATGACGCGGATCAGCAGCTCGGTGGCGGGTGCCGCGCCGTGTGCGGTGCTGAGCCGGCGCACCAGCTGGCCGAGCCCGCTGATCAGTCCGGCGTCGGTCGGTGGGGCGAAAGCCAGGTCGAGGGCCCTGGTGACGGCGGTGTGGGTGAGAGGGCCGGACTCGCAGGCGGCGTGGAGGAGCGCTTTTCGGGCGGCGTTTCGGGTGCTGGCCGATGTGTCGTTGAGGTGGAGGATGTGTCCCGCGGCGTCGAACACCAGCCCCGAAAGGAAGAGGTCTGCCGTGGGGTACTGGCCGGGTTCGCGCGCGGCGATGGTTCCCACCAGCCCGACAAAGGCCGCCCGGGTCTTCTGATCGGAGAAGATGCCGTACCGCGGAAGGAGCTCGGTCAGGCCGGGCGCGGGGAGAACACCGGCTGACACGGAGCATTCCCAGAGCGTCAGTGCCTGGCGCTGCCGCTTGCCGCTGTTGCCCTCGGCCGTTTCGTCCGCGATCAGTCCGGTGAGGGCCGGGGCCGATGCCCGTAGTGCGCCCAGCACCCGCTCATGGGCGAGGGGTGTCAGCGGGCCGGTGCCCTTCTTGGCCCGGCCGGTGGTGATGGCCTCCAGGAGCACGGTGTCGGCGTCCAGGAGTGACAGGGTCACCAGCAGGCCGATGTGGCGCTCGGTGTGGAGACCGGCGTCGGTGACCGCTCGGTGCAGGGAACGGCGGATGAGGCTCCGGGCGGCTGCGGGGGCGGTCGTCGCCTTCTCGATCCTGTGGACCGCGGTGGGGTGACCGCCGAGCGCGGCCGGCAGCAGGAGCGTCGCCAGGCCGTCCCGGGACAGCCACACGTCGGAGTCGGCGTCCCAGCCGGAGTGTTCCAGGACCTGCCGGACGCGGTGCGGGGGAACGTCCCGGTGGGCGAGGATCCGGCGGGCGACCAGTGCTCGCCGTTTCGAGGGCGTGACCGGCTGGTTTTCGGGACAGGGCAGTGCCTTCAGCATGGCCGCGAGCCTGTGCATGAGAACCGCTGCCGCGGCGCAGTCGCTGCTGAGCAGCGAGGGGAAGACCATGCGGTGCTGGAGCGCGTGCGGCGCTCCGTGGCCGGTCATCTCCAGACAGCGGTCGAGGGTGGTCTCGATGGCCCAGTGTCCGTGCGGCAGCGTGGTCAGGATCGCTGTGACGGCGATGAGTCCGGCATTGCCCACGGTGTCCTGGTCGTCCGCTTCGAGCAGCGCCAACGTATGGTCGAGGCGGTGTGTCCAGGGGTGGGTTCCGGTGTCGGGACGGCCGTCGGCGCCGTCAGTGCCGTCAGTACCGTCGCCCGGGAGCCCGTGGTCATGGGTCCAGGAGGCGGCCACCACCCTGGCCAGGGCTGTTCGGAAGATTTCGACGTCCCCCGACTTCGGCGCGATGCGCACACGCTCGATCCGCTTCTGGACGGCGGCGGCCCACTCCGGCGAGCCCAGTGGTCTCCAGTGCCGCGCCCACAGGGTCATGACACCGGATGCCAGCTGCGCCAACCCCCGGGACAGGGCGAAGTCGAGCACCCCCATGAGACCCCGTTGGGCGGATGCCACATCGAGGTGTGAGGTCAGCACGAGAAGCCGAGGCAGGATGTCGATGCCCACGCTGCCCGTACGGCGCCCGGTCAGTTCCCGGACGCAGCCCCAGTCGGCCAGGGCGGCGTGCACGGCGAGCGAGTTCTGCGCGGCCAGCCGTTCCAGGGCTTCGAGCACGGCCTCTTCCAGACTGGGTTCCTTCCTTTCCCACAGCCCGCGCAGCAGCGGGAGGAGTGCGTCGACGTCCGTGTCGCGTACGGTCGGGGCCAGGACCGCGTACCGCCGGGCGACGCCGTGCGGCGCCGTCGCGAGCAGAGGCTCGACGGGCACCCCCACGGCCGGGTTCCGGGCGGCGACGGCTACCGCGACGGTATGGAGGATCACGGCGTCCGGGTGCGCCGCCATGCGGCTCAGCGTGTCCCGTACCGGGCCGCGATACCGCTCCGGCCCCGCCGCGAGCATGAGGAACTGTTCGAGGATCGCCCCGACGAAGAAGTCATGGGGATGGGAACCGACCCACTCGGCCAGCGACCGCAGCGCTCGCACCCCGGTGAGGCGCAGCAGGCCACGCGCGGCCGCGTACTCGAACATGGTCTGGTGGAAGAAGTGGATACCGTCCGAAGCTCCTCTGGCCAGCACGCCCCGGTCGATCAGCAGATCCATGGCCGCCCCGACGCGGGCCGGTTCGTACGGCCGCGAGGGGCGGGGGGCGGCGTCCGCCGAGGTGAGCCGCTCGACCAGGTCCTCGTGGGACAGCTCGGTCCGGCCGGCCGACATGAGTACGACGGCGATCGCACCGGTGATGGATGAGAGATCCTCCGGCGACGTGGCGCTCTGGTTGCCGTAAACGCGCCGATCGGTGACGATCCGGTGGTCCCAGTAGCGACGGTAGAGGCCGGTGGCGTCGATCTCGGCGCTGGGGAACGCCCCGTCGTCCCGCGCGAGTTCGAACAGCAGCCGCAGCTGGAGGGGGCTTCTGCACACCTCGCGCACCGGCAGTCCGCGGGCGACGGGCTCCATCAGCCTCCGCACCCGTGCCCCGTCGTCCCGGGGCACGGCATCGGGGCAGTAGAGCGCGGCGTGTCCACGGATGGCGTGGGGGATCTCGCCGTCGTCGTAGGGGCCCAGCGACATCCGGACGAAGCCGGTGCGCAGCCGGTTCGCCTCCTCCGGCCGGGAGGTCAGCACCAGGCGGACACCAGCGGCGGCGAGGTCCTCGCACAGGTCGAGCAGCGCCATCTCGTGGAAGTCGTCGTGCAGCAGCAGATCGGCGGTGTCGAGGAGCACGACCGGTGCGCGCCCCCGGGCCCGGGCATGGTCCGTCCCGGACACCACGGTCCGGGAGGTCAGCATGGGGCTTTTGGAGGTGCCGCCCAGGGGGCGCAACAGCCAGGCAGCGTTCACCAGGAAGACCTCGGTGTCCTCCAGCGCGGTCAGGTCCTGGGCGATGCCCCACAGCAGACTGCTCTTGCCGTTCCCGGCGTCCCCGGTCACCAGGATCGCCTGCGGATCGCCGTCGTAGAGGGCCTCCATCACCCGGTCCTGGACGGTGCGCCGCACATACAGCCCGCCGCTGAGCTGCGGCGGGGAGCCGGCGCCGCCGTCCGGCCGAGGAGAGGCCACGACGTCCAGATCGTCCGAGAACCTCCGTGCCCATCGGAGGAGCTGCCGGTGTGCGGCCGACTCGCTGTCCGACGGCCTCCCCTCATCCGGATCAGGTGCCGGTGCCGGTGTTGGTCTTGGTGCCGGCTCTCGTGCCGGTGGTGGTGCCGGCTCCGGTGCCGCCGCCCCTTCCGGGCCCACCTCGTACGCCGGCGCCGGGCCCGTGGGATTTCCCGGCCCGGGTGGGGCCGGATCGCCACCGGGCGGCAGTGCGCGGAGAACGGAGAAGGCGAAGGCGGCGGCATGGCGGGCCGCGCGGGACTGCCAGCCCTGGGCATCGGCGTCGTACTTCTTCCCGTCGGCCCGGTCGCTGATGCCGCGGACGATCAGGGCGGGTAAGGCCGCGTTGAGATGGGCGGCCTGCGCCACACCGGCGCCCTCCATCTCGATGGCTGCGGCGTCCTGGTAGTTCCGGCGCAGTTGCCGGCGCAGGGGCGAGTCCGCCGAGTTGAGGACGACCTCCCCGGCGGCCACCGGCTTGAGGTGGACGGCCGGGAGGGAGGCGCCGGGCGGGCGCTCCCGCAGCGATTCGGTCCATGAACCGGACCTGCGGGCGAAGCGGGCCAGCTGGTCGAGTTCCTGGCGCACCGGCCAGACCCTCGGACGGGAGTGAAACTCGCCGTCCTCGTCCTTTCCACCGTGGTACGCGTACACATGCGTGGCCACGACCACGTCGCCGAGCTCGATATCGCCCTTGAGCGCCCCGGCCACCCCGACGAACGCCACGGCCCGCGGGCGGAACATGGCGATCGCCCGCTCGGTCAGCACGGCCGCCCCCTGGTTGCCGTCGCCGAGTTCGGCAAGCGCCACACGCCATGACGTACCGGCGAGTCGGCCGACCTCGAACAGGGTGCCGGACGCGTGCATGCGCGGCAGCAGATCGACCAGATGTGCCCGAACGGCCTCGTACTCCACGTCCAGCGCGGTCAGCACGACGAGTGAGTCGCTGTGATGTCCGGTGCTCTCCACGTTTCCCCCTGGCGGCCCCGGGTCCACCGTGCGGCCCGCAGGCGAAATGCTACCGTCCAGCGGATTCCTGGGATCGCGCCGAGGGCAGGCGCCGGGCTCCGGCTCACCGGCAGAACTCCGCGATGACGGCGGCGTCCTCCAGCTTCTGCTCGCCCCAGTCACCGTTGCGGTTCATCGTCATCGCGTGCCGCCCGTCACCGGAGACGACCGTGCGGGTTCCCGAGCCGGGGATCATGCCGCCGTGTCCCCAGGCCCAGCAGTCGCCGTCGCGATCGCCGTCGCCGTCGCCATCGCCGTCGAGCTTGAAGCGGCGTATGCCGAGGCCGTACAGGTCGTCCTCACCGCCATGCCCCTTGTCCCCCGCTACGGACACGGCCGTGAGCAGTCGGCGCTGCTGTGCGGCGGGCAGCAGCTCGCCTCTGAGGAGCCGTGTCATGAACGAGTTCACATCGTCGACCGTGGAGATGATCTGGCCGGCCGAGAAGGCCACCGTGGGGCTGAACTCCGTCACATCGCGCACCTTCGCGTCCGGTCCCTCCTCGATGAGCGTGGAGTAGTGCCTGGCATGCGGGTCGGGCAGGACGGGGGAGGTGTCCGGGACGCTGGTGCCGCGCAGGCCCAGCGGCTTGATGAGGTACTGCTCGACAGCCGCCTTGTACGTGCCGCCAGTTTCTCGCTCCTCCCGTCCGCGGACCGGGCAACCCTGCTCGGCCTGCTACGACAGCTCAACGGGGAGTGCCCTGCCCAACCTGACCGTGAAGACGGTTAGTTGACGTCGAGGACAGTGCCCGGAAGGCACGCAGTTTCCGGTGCACGATGCGTCGAAGGACGGCTTGGCCTACCAACGAGGACCCCGGCGTGAGCGGAAGACCCCTTCAGCGGTCGGCGGTGCCCGCGCCGTGAGCCACCGGAAACATTGCGTTCATGACAAGAGGAAACCGACGGTAACAACTGCGTCCTAGCGTGATCGGCCGAGGGATCAGAGTCGTATACAGGGCCGCCGGAACGACTCATGACGCCCGTCGAGGCTCCCCCGTCCTGTCGATGACGCCACGCGGGGCTCTCCACCGCATCGCAGCACCGGCACCCCGCACCACCGGGAGGCGCGACATGAGCACCACCGAGTCACCGCTGAAAACGACTGGCGCGACAAAGGCCGCCGCTGACCAAGCGGTCCAGGAGACGCTGGAGGACTACACCCTCCGTTTCGCGCCCCGCAGTTACCGCCGCTGGACCCCGATGGTCGTCGCCACCACCGCACTCGGCGGCATCGCCTACATGGCCGACTTCTCCATCGGCGCCGGCATCGGGCTGGCGCACGGCACGGGCAACGCGCTGGTGGCAATCGCGGTAGCCGCTGTGGTCATCTTCATCACCGGCTTCCCGCTCGCCTACTACGGCGCCCGCTACAACATCGACCTGGACCTGATCACGCGCGGCTCCGGCTTCGGCTACTACGGCTCGGTGCTGACCAGTGTCATCTTCGCCAGCTTCACCTTCATCTTCTTCGCCCTCGAAGGCTCGATCATGGCTCAGGGCCTCAAGCTCGGCCTCGGGCTCCCGCTGTGGCTGGGCTATCTCGTCTCCACGCTCATGGTCATCCCCCTCGTCATCTACGGCATGAAAGCCCTCAGCAAGCTCCAGGTGTGGACCACCCCGATCTGGCTGCTGCTCATGGTCGGCCCGCTGGTCTACCTGGTCACCACCGACCCCGGCACGGTCGACCGCTTCCTCACCTACACCGGCACTGAAGGCGACGGCAGCGTCAACACCGCCTCCGTACTCCTCGGCGCGGGCGTGTGCCTCTCCCTCATCGCCCAGATCGGCGAGCAGATCGACTACCTGCGTTTCATGCCGCCCAAGACCGAGGCCAACAAGCGCAGTTGGTGGACGGCCGTGATCATGGCCGGCCCCGGCTGGGTGGTGCTCGGCGCGCTGAAGCAGGCCATCGGCGTCTTCCTCGCCGTGTACATCCTCGCCAAGGTCGGCCCGGCCGCCGCGACCGAGCCGATCCAGCAGTTCCGTGGCGCGTTCGACGCGATGATGCCGTCCTGGATGGTCATCCCGCTGGCCGTGGCCCTGGTGGTCATCAGCCAGATCAAGATCAACGTGACGAACGCGTACTCCGGTTCGCTGGCGTGGACGAACTCCTTCACCCGCGTCACCAAGCACTATCCGGGCCGCATGGTATTCGTCCTGGTCAACCTGGGCTTCGCGCTGGCCCTGATGGAAGCCGACATGTTCAGCTTCCTCAACGACATCCTGGGCTTCTACTCGAACTGCGCCATCGCCTGGGTCGTCACCGTCGCCACCGACATCGGAATCAACAAGTACCTGCTGAAGCTCTCCCCGCTTCAGCCGGAGTTCCGCCGCGGCATGCTGTACGCCGTCAACCCGGTCGGCGTCGTGGCGTTCGCCGCAGCCTCCGGACTGTCGATCGCCATGTACTTCCACGTCCTCGGCGACACCCTCCAGCCGTACTCCCCGGTCGCCGCGGCGGTGATCGCCTTCGTCCTGACCCCGCTGATGGCGTTCGTCACCAAGGGCAGGTACTACCTGCGCCGCACCGACGACGGCATCGCCGAGCCTCTCCTGGACACCGACGGCAACCCGAGCGCACTTACCCTCGACTGCCACGTCTGCCACCAGCCCTACGAACGCCCCGACCTGACCGCCTGCGCCACCCACGACGCGGCCGTCTGTTCACTGTGCCTGAGCACGGACAAGGTCGGCGATCATGTGCTGCCGGCCACCGCATAGCACCCGGCGGCCAGGGGGCGCTTGGCATAGCTGCTGGGCCCAGCGGGTTACCAGGGGCCGTGGTCGACCAGTCCCAGAGCCAGGATGGCTGCCGCGGTGGACAGGAACACGATCCCGCCCACGATGTTGCGGGAGCCTACCCGCAGGTGGGCGATGATCGCGCCGATGAAGTACAGCACGAGGCCGGTGGCAGCGAGGGTTCCCAGGAGCGGAACGGCGAGCCCGGCCAGCAGCCCCACGGTGCCCGCCGCCAGCAGCATGCCCAGTACCGGAACCCACTTCCTGGGTATGCCCTTCATGTCCGCCTGGGTCTTGGGGTATTCGTGACCGATCAAGTAGGTGACGGCGGCGGCGCCGTTGAAGACCGCGCCGAGGATGGTGACCGTGACGTAGGTGGCGTACACGAATTATCCGCTTCTGTAGAGAATGTTACTGCTGGGCATTCCGGAACGGGATGCCGTTCTCCAGAAGGACGAGCAGGCGACTCGATTTGTGACATCGCTTGGCAGCCGGGCGTGCCAGCAGTGTTGAGGTGTCCGCAAAACGCCAACCGTGAGCCGCAGCCCTGACCGACGCTACCGGCGGGAACGGCATCCGAGAGTGCGTGGGGCCGGCGCCCTTTCTCATCCAGCGCCTGGCGCGAGGCCCCACGACGGGATCAGACGGTGAGGACGAGCTTGCCCTGGAGGTGACCGCCGTCGAGCAGCCGGTGCGCGTCGGCGACGCGCTCGAACGGGAACGTCTCCTGCACGTGGACCCGGAGCCTGCCCTGTTCGACGAGTTCGGCGAGACCTCGCAGGGCGACCGGATCGGGGTCGACCGCGATGCCGCTGAAGCGCATGCCGGCCGCCTCGTACTTGGCGGCGAGCTCCGAATCCTCCTCGGCGACCGCCGTCACCAGGTGACCGCCTGGGCGGAGTACTTCGAGCGACCGCTCGACGGTGTCGCCGCCGATCGTGTCGAGCACGACGTCGATGTCGCGGACCGCCCCAGTGAAGTCGACCGCCGTGTAGTCGATCACCTCGTCGGCACCGAACCCCTCGACGAACTTCCGCTTGCTCCCGCCGGCGGTCGCGATCACGTGCGCGCCGAGCGCCTTCGCGATCTGGATCGCGACGTGGCCGACGCCGCCACCACCGCCGTGGACCAGGACGCGGTCGCCCTCGGTCACGCCGCCGAGGTCGACGAGGCCCTGCCACGCCGTCAGCCCGGCGATCGGCAGCGCCGACGCCTCGACGTGCGAGAGCGACGCCGGCTTGCGTGCCAGGTGCAACGCCGGCGCCGACACGACCTCGGCGTACGCGCTCGCCGCCCGCGGGAACAGTGGCATCCCGAACACCTCGTCGCCGGGCCTGAACCGCCACGTCTGCGGCGCCTCCTCGACCACGCCGCTGATGTCCCAGCCGAGGATGAACGGCGGCCGGCCGATCAGCGGGAACTCGCCGGCGCGCAGGCGCGCCTCCAGCGGGTTCAGCCCGATCGCCCTGACGCGGACGAGAACCTCGGCCGGGAGGGGCCGGGGCTCGGGCGCGTCCACGATGGTGAGCACCTCGGGGCCGCCGAGTGTCTGCTGGGTGATGACTCGCATGGCTCTCCTGGCTTGGGAGGGGGAGAAAACCCAGGCTAGGTTTCCGATAGGAACCATCAGGTACCTTGGGCGCAGGTACCTTTGGCGCCATGCGCGGTTTCGGTCCCGGTGATCCCTTTCTCGCCGACTGTCCGGCGCGTCTGGCGGTCGAGCTGATCGCCGACAAGTGGACGGTGGTCGTGCTCTACGGCCTCAGCAAGGGCCCGGTGCGCCATGGCGAGCTGATCGAGCTGATCGGCGGCATCTCCCGCAAGATGCTCACCCAGACGCTCCGACGGCTCGAGGCCCACGGACTCGTCCGCCGCCACACCTACGCCGAGGCGCCGCCCCGCGTCGAGTACGAGCTCACCCCGCTCGGGGCGACGCTGATCGATCCGATCCACATGCTGACCGAGTGGGCGAGGACGAACGGCGACGCAGTGCTCGATGCGCTCGACGCAGATCGTCTTGCTCGTGGGTGATCACGTCCCGTGGGGCGCGGTGATCTGACGTACGGCCAGTGGGCCCGGCTGGAGCCGTTGCTGCCGCAGGAGAGCGACTACCGCGAGCGTCACGCGGTACCGCGCCGTGGCAACGAGGTATGACAAGCTCGCCGTCCGCTACGAAGCGACCGTGCTGATCGCAGCCCTCAGCGAAAGGCGCTGACCTGTGGCAGCTTCCCGGTCGTTGCTCACCAATCCCGGGTGGCGATCATCTCCTCTACGTCCGCGTCGGTGAACCCATAGGCCGATGCGACAAACCAGAAGTCCTCGGCAATCTCCTCCCGCGCGACCGTCTCGATCTCACTTCCGGCTGCCTCGAACTCCGCCTCCAGCAGGTTGAACTCCTCCGTCGCGGCCTGAGTGAGCACATACAGCGCTGCCAGATCCGCAGGCCGCTCAGCCTCGATCCGCTCGCACAGCCGCAGCAGGATCGCCCTGCCCTTGTCGACGACGTGATCGGGAAAGTAGCTATCCGAGTAGAGCTGCCGCAGAAACGCATGCCCTGCTGCCCGCTCGTTTGTGATCGACATGACGCTCCCCCGTCTCCGTGAAAGAACCGATGCGCCGATCATGCAACACACCACTGACAGGGCGAAGGTCGTTCGACCTCCGCCCTCACGGGAGCTCGGCTGCGACGATCAAGAAGTTGGGGAGGTGGACGTAGCTCTCGATGCCAGGTTCGCTGTCCGCTGTCTCCCGCGCGATGCCGGGTTCGAGGCCCGGCTCGGCGATCTCGCGTAGTCGGCATCCGAGCGCGGCCAGTTCGTTGAGGTAGGCCGAGATCGGCCGGTGGAAGTCGGTTGCGTGGGTGAGGGGGATCTCGTACTCCTCCAGGTACCGCCTCAGGCGGTACTCCCCGTGTTTGCGCCAGGTGGCCAGCAGTTGCTCGAAGGCGGGGTGGTTGACGGAGAAAAGGAACAGCCCGCCAGGTCGCAGGGCCTGCACGCAGGCTCGCATGGCGGGCTTCCAGTCGGGGATGGCGGGTAGCACCATGCTGCAGACGACGGCGTCGTACCCGCTGCCCAGGTCTGGTATCCGGGTCAGGTCGGCCTGGATGTAGTGGATGCCCTGCTGGAGGGCAAGCTCCTTCTCCTGGTTGTAGGCGAACATCGCGTCGGTGGGCTCGACGCCGGTGACGTGGGCGCCGCGAGTGGCCAGCATGCGGCTGAAGTAGCCCTGGCCGCATCCGGCGTCCAGGACGCACCGGCCCCGCACGTCACCGAGCATGCGCAGCAGCACCGGGTTGATCAGATGGCGTTTGGCGAAGTCGCCGTCAGGCTCCATCGCCTCCATCGCCTCGCGGGGCATCGTGTTCCACTGCTGGATGGAAACTTCGTTCGTCGGATGTGTGGTCACTCGCGGGAGCGTATTCCGGTTGGCGGCGCGGCTTCGTTCCTTTTTGGCGGTGTTCGGGGCGGACGTATGCCTCACCGGTGGCCAGGGCGGCTCAGCCCGCGCTGCCGGCCCGGGCCCGGGCCTTGGGGAGCCGCCGCAGGCCGGTCAGCAGCCGCTCGCGGACCGGGCGTCGCTCCGATCATGCGCGCGATCCGCGCGGATGTCGAGCAGCCGCAGACCTGACCCCGAGTTGCGCCGTTTCCCCACCGTCAGGCCGGTGACCAGGAGATACGCAGATGTCCGGCTGGAGCGGCTAGGGGCCGCAACGTCGCGCCAGGAGCGCCGCGTTGAGGTGGTGCAGGTCTGTCGGGCGGTGCGGGGAGAGCCCGGTGAGTTCGGTGATACGGCGGATCCGGTAGGCCACGGTGTTCGGGTGCACATGCAGTGACGTGGCGGCGGCAGTGCGGTCCAGGTTCTCGCGGAGATAGGTCTCCAGGGTGGTCAGGAGCACCGGCTTGTGGTCGAGCGGGGCCAGGAGCAGGGCGAGTCTGTCGCGGGCCTCGCCGGGGCGGCTCAGCTGGTATTCGAGGAGGACGTTGGCGAGGCGGTAGAGACCGGGAGGTCGCCCTGTGCGGAGCACGAGTTCCACGATGTCGGTGTTCTGGGAAACCGCCGAGGGGACGGTGGCCGGGTCGGCGGGGTCGGCCGTGGCGGCCGCCGCGGTGATGGGCGCGCCCGCCGCCTTCGCACAGGCGGCGACGAGTCCGCGCAGCTCGTCCCAGGGCGGTGGTGCCGGGACGGGGACCAGGGCGGTGCCGCCCGTCGCGTCGAGGTCGGTCATCACCGGCTGTCCGGCATAACGGTCGAGCACGACCCGGACCCTGCGGATCTTGCGGCGCGCGGCGATCGCCGCACCCGGGGCACGGCCGTGGTCCGTCTCGTCCGGGTGTGGGGCGAGGAACAGGACGAGCGTCACGTACCAGTCGGCGGGGCGCAGGGCGCCGCGCCGTCCTGAGTGGTCCCCGACGGGTTCGCCCGCGAGGAGCGCGGCCATCAGGGCGTGCCGCCCGCCGTCCTCCTGGCTGTCGATGAGCTGCCGCGTCTCCAGGTAGGCGGCGCTGACGGCCGAGGTCAACTGTCGCTGTGTGCACAGCAGATGACGCTGCAACTCAAGGATGTCGGCCACGTCGCCGGGCCGGGCGCCGGCGGTCAGCTCCTCAGCGATCATGGCGACGCCAAGGTGGTACGCGGTGATGATCGCGTCCAGCGGCACCCCCTCCTCGGCTCGCTGTGCGGCCGACTCCCGCTGCCGGTCGAGCGCGGCGTCGGCGGCGGGCCGCCGCCGCTCCAGGACGTCGGCGAAGAGCCGGACGCTGTGTTGCACGATGTCCGCGACGTCGCCCGCGACCGCCTCGCGCGGGAGTTCGGTGTAGGTGGGGAGTTCGCTGAGCAGCCGCTCCAGGACCCGCTGGGAGAGGCGCGGGGCGCGGGCGCGCAGCAAGGGGGCGAGGGGGCGGCCGCCGATGCGGAGGTCGTGTGTGGTCCCGGTTTTGTCGCCCGTCACAAAGGGCCTCCGCGAAGTCTGCCGTACTCGCCAGTTAACGAACGTTGGCCAAGTCTGCATGATGTCCCGCGATGCAAGAACAGGGCCACAGGGCTTCAGGGCCATGAGAGGAGCTATCCGTGAACTCAACTCGGTTACCGGGGACTCGCCGTCCCGTCAAGCGTTCACTCCGAGCGATCGCGCTGGCGGGAGTGCTGGTGGGCGCGGGGACCGGCGCCGCGTCGGCCGAGCCCGGGCCGGCGGCCCCCGCCTCGGGAGAGGCCTACGTGGCGCTCGGTGACTCCTTCGCCTCCGGCCCCCTCGTCCCCGACATCACCGGCCCCCTGGCCTGCGGGCGCTCCACGCACAACTACCCCCACGAGCTCGCCGCTCGCCTCAGCGTCGCCTCCTTCAAGGATGTGACGTGCAGCGGAGCCAGCACCAAGCACACCACCGAGCCCCAGTCGGGCAGCATCCTCGGCCTGCCCACGGGAACCGAGCCGCCCCAGTTCGACGCGCTGAGCCCGGACACGACCCTGGTCACCCTGACCTTCGGCGGCAACGACACCGGGCTCGTCGGCGTCGCCCAGAACTGCATGACACTCGACCCGGGCGCCACCCCGTGCAAAGACAGGTACACACAGGGTGGTGTGGACCAAATCGCCCAGCGCATCGAGGAGTTCAAGCCGAGAATCGCCGCGGTGCTCGACGGCATCCACGCCCGCTCCCCCAGGGCCCGTGTCGTCGCCGTCGGCTACGGCGACTACATCAAGCCCGGCGGCTGCTTCCCGCTCCAGCCCGTGCTCGGCGTCGACGCCGACTACTTGCAGGCCAGTGTCGACCGCATGAACGGCGCCATCGCCCAGGCCGCAGCCGCGCACGGTGCCGAGTACGTCGACCTGCGCACCCCGAGCAAGGGCCACGACTCCTGCGCGGCGCCCGGCGACCGCTGGATCGAAGGGTTTGTCCCCGTCCACCTCGCGGCGCCACTGCACCCCAACCGGCAGGGCGAGGAGAACTACGCCCGGATCATCGACGATCAGCTCCAGAAGGGCTGAGCACGGTGCGAGCGCCACGCGGCGGGAGGTTCCGGTCGGCCGGGCTCGCGGGGACGCTGGTCGGGGCGCTGGCTGGGGCGCTCGGGCTGAGTCTTGCGGGCGCCCCGGTCTCGTACGGCGACGATTCCGGCAGCACCAGGCCTGTTCAGCAAGGCAGCAACCAGCCCGCCCCGCCCGGCGACAACGGACATGGCAGGGCGAAGGGGTGTGACCCTCTCGGCACGTCCGCCTGCCTCCTCCCCTTCCCCAACGACTGGTTCACCCGGCCCGACCCACGCTCCCCGACCGGCCGCAGGCTCGCCCTCGACCGGACCGCGCTGCCCGCGGACTCCCAGGGCACGCGGCCCGATCCGGCGCCTTGGAACCGGCTCGACGGGTTCTCGCCGGGCTCCACCCTCACCGTCCAGGTCCCGGACCTCGACCCGGACGCGACCGGCATCGCTCCGGTCACCGACATCGGACTTTCCCTCGCACCGGACGCCCCGATCGTCCTCGTCGACATGGACACCGGGAAGCGCGCACCCTACTGGGCCGAACCGGACGTGAACGCCACGCGCCCGGACCGGCGGGCCCTCCTCATCCATCCGGCGAAGAACCTCGTCGAAGGACATCGCTACGCCGTCGGGCTGCGGATGTTGCGCGACGCGAACGGCGCCCCGCTGCCCGTACCGGAGGCCTTCGCGAAAGTGGCGGGTCCGCGGCTGCCCGCCACCGACCCCCTGGCGGCCCGGCAGCGGGCACTCCGGCCCGCGCTCAGGGCACTGGCACGAGCGGGCGTGGCCCGCGAAGGGTCGGGAGGGCTCGGAAGGCTCGGAGGGCTCGGACTCGCCTGGGACTTCACGGTGGCCTCGCGGCAGAGCCTCACCGACGACCTCCTCACCATCCGTGACGACGCCCTGCGCGGACTCGGCGGCTCCGCACCCCCGTACGCCATCACCGGGGTCACGGACTTCACCGAGCAGCAGGATCCGTACATCACCCGTGAGGTACGCGGCGAGGTGACCGTTCCCAGCTACCTGGACACGCCCGGGGGGCCACCCGGCTCCCGCTTCCACCGGGGCTCCGACGGAGCGCCGCGACAACTGCCGGGCAACACCCAGAAGGCGGCGTTTCGCTGTGAGATCCCCCGGTCCGCCCTGACGAAGCCGGCGATGCCTGCCCTGTACGGGCACGGGCTCTTCGGCGGGCGCGACGAAGTCGGCGGCGGCAACGTCAGGGCGATGGCGGAAGAACACGGCTTCACCTTCTGCGCCACGGACTGGGCCGGAATGGCCAGGGAGGACGTGCCGATCGCAGCCGCCGCGCTCGGCGACCTCGGCCGCTTCCCGGAACTCTCCGAACGGCTCCAACAAGGCCTGCTCAACGCTGTGTTCGTGGGACGGGCCCTCGTCCATCCGGATGGGCTCCCCGCCGATCCGGCCCTGCGCACCGCCGACGGACGGCCGCTGCTCGACACCACGCACGGACTCGCGTACGACGGCAACAGCCAGGGCGGGATCCTCGGCGGCGCCCTCATCGCGGTCTCGCCCGACATCGAGCGGGGTGTGCTCGGCGTCACCGGCATGAACTACGGGCTGCTGCTCAACCGCAGCGTGGACTTCGCCCCCTTCCGGGCGGTGCTCGACCGGTCCTACCCCGACAAACTCGACCAGCAGTTGTACCTGGGGCTCGCGCAGCTCCTCTGGGACCACGGCGAGACCAATGGATACGCCGCGCACCTCACCCGCGACCGTCTCCCCGGCACGCCACGCCATCAGGTCCTGATGCACATCGCGTACGGCGACCACCAGGTCGCGAACGTGGCAGCGGACGTGGAGGCCCGCACCCTCGGCGCCCGGCTCGTCACCCCGGCCCTCGCGGCCGGACGCAGCCCCGACCGCACCCCGTACTGGGGCATCCGGCCGATCCGCCAACTCCCCCATCGTGGCTCGGCGATGACGGTCTGGGACAGCGGCGCCCCGTCGCCACCCACCACCAACACCCCGCCCACCGGCCACGGCCACGACCCGCACTCCGACCCGCGCAACTCCGTGGCGGCGCGGGCGCAGAAGGGCGCGTTCCTCACGACGGGGCGAGTGATCGACGTGTGCGGGGGCGCGCCCTGTACGGCGACACCCGTTCCCCTTCGAAACCCCTAGGAACAACCACCGCGTCGGCGCGCACCACTAGCGAGGCTATCGAACCCGACGCATGGCTCGTTCCCTCGACGCCAGAACGGAATTTTCCATGAGAAGGCTTTCCCTGGCCGTGGTCGCGGCCACAACGTCACTCATTCTCGGTACCACGACAACGACAGCGAGCGCCGCGGAGTGGCGGCAGACCACCAACCAGAGCTTCCATTTGCTCACCGCGCTGCAAAGATCTCAGGGAGTCGCCACCGACGGCCAGTACTGGTATTTCTCCTGGCAGTTCGGCCTGAGCAAGGTCACCCTCGACGGCGAGTCGACGCTGACCAGCAAGACGCTCGCGATTCCCGCCGAATTCCTGGCCCAAGGGGACAACCACATCGGCGATATCGACTACTACCAGAGCCGGCTCTATGTACCGATCGAGGACGGCTCCGCCTACCAACACGGCCACGTGGCCGTTTTCGACGCCGCCACGCTCGAATACACCGGCATATCCTACGATCTTCCCCAATCCGTCCAGCGCGACGGTGTCCCCTGGGTCGCCGTAGATCCCGCCCGCGGCTACTTCTACTCGTCCGAGTACAACGCCACGGCACTGAATGCCTACAGCCTCACCGACGGCCACCTGGTCAAGCAGATCCCTCTCAGCCAGCCTGTGCCCAAGGTCCAGGGAGCCAAGATCTACCAAGGACAGCTCTACGCCTCGTCCAACGGCCCCACGAAATCGGTCTTCCGCATCGACCCCGATTCCGGATCCGTCAGCGACGTACTCGACTCCGGCCTCTCCGAAGACACCGAAACCGAGGGCCTCGTCTTCCTTTCCCGCCCTGATGGCTCGGCCATGCACGTCCTCGACGTCGCACCCAACAGGCTCAGCGTCAATTTCCGTCACTACGAGCCCAGCTGACCCACGCAACGGGCTCACTGCACTCTCTCAGCGTCGCCGCTTCGGCGGCGACGCTGCCGAGCCGAGACCGGTAATCCCCGCCGAGTCCCCACAGCACCGGGTGGAGGCCGGCTGTCCCGGCCCGGCGGGCAACGGCGAAGGCGCGCAGGGGGACAGGATGTCCACCGCACGTTGCGCCGGTCGACGGCCCGCCGGGGTGAGCCTGACGTTACGGCCGTGCGGCTCGGCCAATGCGGCGCCCATGTCTTGCGCCAGGGCGGCGATCTGCTGAAACACCGTCGAGCAACTACGTCACCCAACTCCTGCCCCAGCTGGACAAGGTCCGGGCGGTGGCCGGCGTCGTCGGCCGACCCGGACACCGGCCCGACGCCCTCCTCGCCGACTGCGGATCCGCGGGGAACAACGCGACGGCGGCTGACGGCCTCGGTTCGTGGGCGGCGCCTTCTGTGCGAAGACGGTCCGCGTAAGATCACCGCTCGAGGGGTGGTGGCATGACCATGAGGAACTACCGGTGGTGCGCGGCGATCGCGGCGGCACTGCTGCTGGCCGGCTGTGGCGGTGGCGCGGAGAGCGACAGCGGGAACGACAAGGCGGTGGCGCTCACGAAGGAACAAGTACGGGAGACGTTGCCGGATGGCGAGGCCATGACGGGTTGGAAGGAGTCCACTCGGCCCACGGCCGTTGAGATGGACAAGCTCTACCGTTCGCAGGCCTGCCCCATCAAGGGCAACGCGGGCTGCGAGAACTCCCGCTTCTACGGCGCCTCGACCTTGCGGCACGACGACAACGCCGCCACCGTCACCTTTCTGATCATCGCCTACGACAGCGAACAGGCCGCCCGGGAGGCATACGACGTGCTCTGGGACGGCTACTACGGCAAGAGGGCGGGACAGAGGGCCAAGACGTTCGGGATCGGCCCGATCGGTGACGAGCGCGACGCTCGATTCGGTTCCTCCGGCTTCCGCGGCGAGCCCGGCGCCGTGACCCAGACCCGGGTCGGCACGGCGCTGCTGTGGACCGTGGCGGGTTCCGCGGGCAAGGGCGGCATCGACGAGGACGGAGTCCGGGACCTGGCCACGATGCTCGCCGAGCGGGCCCGACAGGCCCAGAACGGGGACGCACCTTCCGCAGCGCTCGACGGCTGACCGGGCGGCCACGCCGGGACCCGCCCCGCGGGCGTGGGGGTGGTCCGCCACCTCCACCTCGTCGTCAACGAGTACGCCCAGCACTACGGCCAACACCGCCGATCGCCCCTGGACCGCGGTCAGCCGGCGACAGCACAACAGTCTCCCGGCATGATCGGCTCGGTGGCCTCATCCACGAATACAAGCAGGTCACCTAGGGTGACACCGCTTCCGGCACCCACTGGCCGGCTGGTCAGGCGTGGAGCGAGTGGAGGAACCGCTCGATGAGTCGCCGGCTTTCCTGGGCGGGGTCGCGGGACCAGCGCAGTACGCCGTCGTTCGCCTTGAGCAGCAGCATGATGTCGTTCGCGTCAGCGTCCTGGCGGAGGGCGCCAGCTGTCTTCGCCGCCTCGAGCAGTTGGTGCAGTGCTTTTCCGGCCTCGGCGCGCGAGTGACTGACCGCGCTGTCCGGCGGGAAGTCGTACAGGAACACCGCGGTGAAGGCCCGGTCCTCCAGCTGGAGGTGCGCGAGGTGGTTGATGTGGTCGACCAGGCCCTGCCAGGGATCGGGGTTGGTCAGTGCGGTGTGTACTGAGTCCTCGCATCCGGTGAGCCGGTCGGCGAAGACGTGGGCCAGGAGGTCCTCGCGGGTCGGGAAGCGGCGGTAGAGCGTGGCGGTGCCCACGCCCGCGCGCTTCGCGACCTCCTTCATCGGCGCGTCGGCTCCGAGCTCGCGGAAGGCGGCGCGGGCGGCGCCGGCGATGCGGTCTCGGTTGCGTTCCGCGTCGGAGCGCAGGGTTCGTCGCGTTTCGTCCTGATCGGTCATGCCACCATCTCGAAAGAAAATGGACAGGGGTGCCCACTTGCGTGTTACGGTCCTTAAGTGGGCACCCTAGCCCAGTTCCGCTGTCGGTGCCTGCCCGGGCATCGACGCGGGCATTCCCGCACGGATGAGAGGAAGACCCGACGTGCGCGCGTTGACCACGACGAAGGACGGCTCGGTGGAGTTCACACAGGTGCCGGAGCCCGACCGCACAGGGAGCGAACTCCTGATACGGGTCTCGGCGTCGACTGTCGGCCGGGGTGACCTGCACTCGATCCGGTTCTCCCCGCCCGGCCGGGTCGTCGGGCTGGACGTCGTCGGCGTCGTCGCCGAGGAGGCCGCCGACGGCTCCGGGCCGCCAGTGGGCACACGGGTCATGGGCTACACCTCCACGCGCGGGGGAGGCTGGGCCGAACGCGCCGCGCTCGACAGCTCCCTGGTCGCGCCGATCCCCGACACCCTCTCGGACGAGATGGCGGCCGCACTGCCCAACAGTGGACTCGCCGCGCTCGCGGGGCTCGAAGCCGGAGGCTTTCTGCTCGGGTCCCGGGTACTGGTCACCGGCGCGACGGGCCGTGTCGGCCGGCTCGCCGTGCAACTGGCCCACTTGGCGGGCGCGCACGTCACCGGACTGATCGGCGCGCCCGAGCGGCGTGACCGGCTGCGGGCCTTCGACTGGCTGACCACCGTGACCACCGACGAGACCGGCGGGCCGTTCGACCTGATCGTGGATCTGGTGGGTGGCGAGGTCCTCAGCCATGCGATGTCGCTGGTGGCCGAGAACGGGGTCGTGGCGTCGCTGGCGCAGACCGCCCCGGAGACCGCGAGCGTGCCCTTCTTCTGGTTCGCGATGCACCGCGGGGCGAGGCTCGTGAGCGTCAACAACACCGACGGACAGCGCGAGGCAGGCCGCGGCGTACGGCGGCTGAAGCTGCTGGCGCATCTTGCCGAGTCGGGACGCCTCGATCCCCAGGTCACCGGCGCGGCCTCCTGGGAGGAGGCCCCCCGGCTACTGGCAGCCCTGGGCCGTCGCGAGCTGGACGGCCGGATGGTCGTGCGCATCCCGTAGCCGAGCGGCTTCTCCTGCGCCGACACCGCACGGCCGCCGCCCCACAGCGGATCCCCCGAGCGCCGGGCCGGCCCGGCGCTGCCGAAACCCAAGGCCCCAGGAACACACTCATGCCCACCAGCACCGCTCACTCCATGTATGCCGTCCGCCAGATCGGCTACGGCGGTCCCGAAGTCCTCCAGGTCGCCGAGGTCGAGCGCCCCGTAGCCGGTCCCGGGGATGTCCTGGTCCGCGTCCGTGCGGCCGGCGTCAACCCCGCCGACTGGAAGATCCGCGCCGGGCTCGCCGACCACCGGTTCCTCCAGCCGCCGTTCACGCCCGGCATGGACCTCGCGGGCGAGGTGGCGGCGACGGGCAGTGAAGTAACCGGCTTCGCCCCGGGCGACAGGGTGTACGGGATGGTTTACCCGCCAGGTGGTGCGCAGGCACAGTACGCCCTTGCGCGGGCCGACATGCTGGCCCACGTTCCGACCGGGGTCGACCTGGTCCAGGCAGGAGGACTGGCCACAGCGGGACTGACGGCCTGGCAGGCCCTGGCGACGGCTCAGGTCGCTCCTGGGCAGCGGGTCCTGATCCACGCGGCAGCCGGTGGCGTCGGGCATCTCGCGGTGCAGATCGCCAAGGCACACGGAGCACATGTGATCGGCACCGCACGCCTGGCGAAGCACGCCTTCCTGCGCCGGCTGGGCGCGGACGAAGTGATCGACTACACGTCGGAGGACTTCACCCGCGTGATCCGGGACGGCGTCGACGTGGTCCTGGACCCGCTGGGCGACGACTACGGCCCTCGTTCGCTGGCCCTCCTGCCCCCCGGCGGCGCATACATGGACCTGCGCCAGCCCAATCCGGGTCGCCCGGAAGTACGCGCGAAGGCTCAGCAACGGGGCATCCGCTTCGCTGACGTCACCGTCACTCCGACCGCGAAAGACCTGGCGGACCTCATCGCGCTCGCCCTCCGCGGACAATTGCGGGTCGCCATCCAACAGACCCTTCCGCTCCCAGAGGTGGCCAAGGCGCACGAACTCAGCGAGACCGGCCGCGTGAAGGGGAAGATCGTACTGATCCCCTGACCGAGTTCTGTCACACCCGAGGCCACCGAGGATCCCGGCACGGCCGGGTTGCCCGTGCCGGGGACGGACGCGTCGGTAGGGCCGTGTCCTTCCCTCTTGCAGCGACCCGGGCTTGCCGAGGAGTTGCTCCAGGAGTTCGACATCAACACGGGGGCGGCGTCATCAGATACCGGGATCAAAACCCACTATGAGGTCTCGGGCACGGGCAACGTATTCCTCGGGGAGATTGCAGGAGCGTCGCTCGACAGTGTCGATGTGAACGCCGGTAAGGACCGTAATGGCCGACACTTCACCGGTGGCCGCGTTCTCCATCTGATGACAGAACCGGATCACCTTGCTCCGCATGGCGTCGTGGTCACCGCTGATCAGGACGCGGGCGTTGGCCCCGTCGATCAGGAGCAGCAGGTCCGACCCCAGCTCCTCCGGATCAGGCAGGCCGGCCTCGGCCGCCAGCCCGGAAAGGGTCATGCGCAGCCAGTTCTTGTAGGCCAGGATCACCGCCCGCACGGGATGGTTCGGGTCGGTGATCTCCACAGCGGCGTTGGTGAACGGGCAGCCCCGGAACCCGGGCTTGGCATGTCCCAGCGCGAGCCAGTCGAAAACCGCCAGCAGCTTCTCCTCCGGCCCCGACGACAGCCCGTCCAGGAACTCGGTCAGGGCCGTCTGCCTGGTCCAGCGCCGCCGGTCCAGCGATGTGGCGTCGAGCCCGTCCGGGTCCACCGCTCGGCCACGGGGGCCGAGGTCGTCAGTGACGTGGTCGCCGTATCGGTCGGCCGTGAACCCGGGCGGCGGGTAGCCGTCGTCCTCGATCAGCGGGAAGACCGAGCGCTGGTCAGTACGCTCGCTCATGCCGGCTTCTCCGCGCCGGCTGCGCGGGCGGACAGCTTCGTCTCGAACCGTTCGAGGCTGATCACCGCGCGCTGATGGGTGCCCCGGCACACGACGGCCGCTTCGTCGCGGGCCGTGACGTCGAAGGTCAGGATTCGCCCTTCCACCTTGATCAGCTCGACGTCGATGATCAGATTCTGGCCGGGCGGGGTGGGGGCCTCGTGGCTGAGGTCGACATGCACGCCGAGGGTGCGTTCCCCCTCGTCGAGGTGCCCGTCCAGGGCCCGCATACAGGCCCACTCGACCAGTCCGACGAGGTACCCCGTGGCCAGGACCTCGGGCATCTGCGTGAAGTGCGGTGCTTCGGGGAGCAGGTGCGGCACCGTGCGGTCGAGAGGAACCTCGTATCGCGTTCTCGCGGTCAGGTTCGGCTGGAGACTCGCCTGCATTTCAGTCCTCCGGGTCCTCGTGGTCGTTCTCCGGCGTACGGATGTCGGGGGCGGAAGCGTCGCGGCCGGACGGCGTGCAGGCGGACGCTGTGCGGGCGGACGGCGTGCGGGCGGCGGCTACGAGCCGGGCCGCGGCGGACCCGGCGCGGCGCATGGCGGTGCGGTCACCGCTGTGGACCACGCGTGCGTTCGCGCCGTCGATCAGCAGCAGCAGGTCCGATCCCAGTTCCTCGGGGTCGGCCAGTCCGGCATCGGCCGCCAGTTCGGCCAGGGTGGTGCGCAGCGAGGTCTTGTAGGCCAGGATCACCGCTCGCGCGGGATGGTCGGCGTCGGGGAGTTCCACCGCGGCGTTGGTGAACGGGCAGCCACGGAACCCGGGCTTGGCATGTCCCCGCGCGAGCCAGTCGAAGACCGCCAGCAGCTTTTCCTCCGGCCCCGACGACAGCCCGTCCAGGAACTCGGTCAGGGCCTGCTGTCTCGTCCAGCGCCGCCGGTCCAGCACGGCGGCGATGAGCCCGTCCTTGGAACCGAACTGGGCGTACAGCGTCGGCTTGGACACACCCGACCGCGCCACCACCGCATCGACTCCCACCGCCCCGATGCCCTGGGCGTAGAACAGCTCGGAAGCCGCCGCGAGCAGCCTCTCACCAGCATCGGTCTTCATCTCCACACGACTATACTGACAGATCAGTAAAGTGCTGTCCCGCGGTGCACATAAAACATGTGCTGCATGGGCGGACCAGGACGTTCGTCGGACCGAACTGTCATCCCGCTGAAGACAATCGCCCCGGCGATACGGATGGCAGGGGTGCATCTACAACCGCAGCACCGCCCCCATCGCCCAAGGCCCATCCTGCCGACAACTCGGCCTGCCCCGACTGCGGCCCGCGCACGACGGCCGGCACGGGCTGACCGCCGGGAACCAAGGCAGCCCGGAGTCATTGCAGCTGGCCGCGGGCCGTCGATGTCCACCGGGCCCGGGGACCCGGCACGGTGGCCGCAGCCAGGTGCAGACAGGAGCAGCTCTCGCGGGTCAGGCGGCCGGCCCGACCGTACCGGTCCGGACGCCTTCATGGAGGCCGGTATCGGCTGGGCGCTCCAGGGGCTACGACTTGGCCCTGACCAGCCCGGCGTCGTACGCCGTGATCACGGCCTGGATGCGGTCGCGCGCCCCGATCTTGGTGAGGACGCGACTGACGTGCTTCTTCACCGTGGACTCGCTGAGGACGAGCCGTTCGGCGATCTCCGTGTTCGTCCAGCCCTGGCCGACCGCGACCAGGACCTCGCGCTCGCGGTCGCTGAGAGTGCGCAGCCGGGGATCCTCCGGTGCGGGGGCGTCGGCTGGTGCGAGGACCTGGTGGGCGTAGGCGTCCAGCAGGCGCCGGGTCAGACGGGGTGCCACGACGGCGTCGCCGGTCGCAACCGCGTGAATGCCTGCCACGAGTTCCTCGGGGCGGGCGTCCTTGAGCAGGAAGCCGCTGGCTCCTGCGCGCAGTCCTTCGTACACGTACTCGTCCAGGTCGAAGGTGGTCACGATGAGCACACGGGTACGGCCGCCGGCGGCGATGATGCGGCGGGTGGCCTCGATGCCGTCCATGCCGGGCATGCGGATGTCCATGAGGACGACGTCGGGGCTCAGTTGCGCGGCCTTGCGGACAGCCTCGGCGCCGTGCTCGGCCTCGCCCACCGGCTCCAAGCCCAGCGTGCCCGCAAGGAGCATGCGGACGCCCATGCGCTGGAGGGGCTGGTCGTCGGCGATGAGGACGGTGGTCATGGCAGTCGGTCTCCTGGTGGTACGTCGAGCACGACGTCCACGAGCCAGCCGTGGCCGGTGTCGCGCGGTCCGATGATGACGGTGCCGCCGTACATGGCGGCCCGCTGGCGAATGCCGACGAGGCCGTGGCCGGGGTCGTTGTGCTGTGCTGCCGACTTCACTCGCAGGAGTGTCCCCGGCGGTGCGCCGGTGTCGGCGACCCGGATCCGTACCTCGCCCGCCTCGGCGGCGAGGGTGACCTCGGCGGACGCGTCGGTCCCGGCATGCTTGAGGGTGTTGGTCAGCGACTCCTGGACGATGCGGTACACGGTGAGCTGCACGCCGTCGCCCAGTGCGTCAAGATCGCCCACGGTCCGGTACGTCACCGGCACTCCCGCCGCGCGGACCCGCGCCAGCAAAGAGTCCAGATCCCGAATGCCGGGCTGCGGGCTGAGCATCCGTTCGTCTTCCTGGTACTCGCGCAGGACGCCGAGGACGCGGCGCAGTTCGGCCATGGCCTGGCGGCCGGTGTCGCCGAGGATGCGCAGGGCCTCGGTGGACTGCTCGTTCCTGTTGGCGGCGAGGGTCGCGGCGCCGTCGGCGACGCTGACCATGACCGAGAGGTTGTGGCCGACGATGTCGTGCATCTCGCGGGCGACCCGGGAGCGCTCGGCGGCGGCGGTGAGTTTGACGCGTTGCTCCTGCTCGATCTCCAGGCGTCTGGCACGGTCCTCCAGCGCCGCCAGATACATCTGACGGATCCGGAGCGTCAGGCCGACGGCGACGGCCGCCGTCACCGTGCCCAGCAGGAAGAAGACGCCCAGCAGCGGATGTTTGGCGGGCACCAGGACCCAGACGGCCAGGACCACATTGGCGGCGGCCAGCGCGCCGGCCCAGCCCAGCAGGCGCAGTGAACCGTGCCGGGCCAGCGTGTACAGGGCGATCAGGGCGCTGATGCCGGCCGGCAGCCAGATGCCCACCGCCCACTGGGCCAGGGACACCAGCGCGATCACGAAGAACGTGACGGCCGGGGCCCGGCGACGCCACCACAGCGGAAGGATGAGCGCGGCGGCGAAGGCGAACGGCACACCGGACGGCAGTTGGCCGCGGGAGTCCGTGTCCCCGAAGGGCGAGATACCGCTGCCCCACAGCAGGTCGGGAAGGGTGACGCCCACGACGAACAGCACCACCGCGGTGTCGAGCAGCCACGGGTGGCGGCGGTCCAGCCGCTGTCGGTCCTGCCGGCCGCGCCACATACGCCCCAGGACGGGGTGTGCCCAGGCGGCGTCGAACCCGGAGGGCGGCGGTAGCGCCGCCCTCCGGGGGGTGTCCGTGGCGGCTGCCGGACGTTCCGCGCTCATGAACACCATTGTCCTCCGGCCCTGGTCAGGCGTCGGTCCGGGCAAGCCGGAAGGCAGCCCCGGCGAGTGTCAGCGCCACCCAGCCGGCGAAGACCGCGAGCCCCGCCCCGGGCGAGAGGGCGTCCGAGGACTGGTGCAGGGCGTAGACGGCCGACCCGGCGTTGCTGGGGAAGTAGGGGCTGAGCGTGTCGTACCAGGAGTCGGGCAGCAGCGAGGCCAGGCCGGGCAGGATGAGCAGGACGCCGACCAAGGCCGCGATGGCCCCGGCGGACGAGCGGATCAGCACGCCCAGGGCCACGCCGAACACGGCCACCAGGCCGAGGTAGACGCCGGCGCCGGCCAGGGCGCGCAGCACGCCGTCGTCGCCCAGGGAGAGCGCGATCTTCTCGCCGTCCAGGCCGGGGGTGCCCAGCTGGAAGGCCGCCAGCGCGCCGAGGGTGGTCAGGACCAGGGCTATGGGTCCTATCACGGCGGCCTTGGACCACAGCACGGGCAGCCGCCGCGGAACCGCGGCGAGGGTGGAGCGGATCATGCCGGTGCTGTACTCGCCCGCGGACAGCAGCACCCCGAGCACACCGATGGCCAGCTGCGCGAAGGACACACCCGTCAGAGCCAGACTGACCGCGTCGCTGTCGCCGCTGGTGCTCCCCGGGCCGGGCGGCCCGCCGGTCGCCACGGCGTCGGGGCTGTAGGTGTAGCTGGCGATCGCCCCGAAAAGGATCAGCAGGAACACGGCGACGCCCAGGGTGATCCAGCTGGAGCGCAGCGACCAGAATTTGACCCGCTCCGAGCGCAGCACCCGGATACCGGTCACCTTGTAGGTCGCCCTGGGGGTGGCGGGCGTCCCGGGGGTGGCGGGCGTCTTGGGATCGGGTGCCGCGGAAAGAGCCGCGGAGTGATTCCGGCCCTTGCCCGGGGGCCGGCGCCGGCTGCGGTGGAGTGCGGTGGCAGGCATCAGGCGGCCTTTCGTTCGGTGTCGGCCGGAGCACTCTGGTACTCGACGACGTCGCGGGTAAGGTCCATGAACGCCGCCTCCAAGGAGACGGCCTGCGGGGTGAGCTCGTACAGCGGCACCCCGTGCTGCGCGGCGATCGCCCCGATCTCACGGGCGTCGCGTCCGGTGACCAGCAGTTCCTCGGCGGAGGAGGAGCTGATCGCGACGTCCGGGCCGGCCAGCAGCGAGCGCAGCCTCGCGGCCTCGGCGGTGCAGACCTTCACGCCTCCGCCGCTGGCCTCCCGGGTGAAGTCGTCGACCGTGGTATCGGCGAGCAGCCGGCCGCGTCCGATGATCACCAGGTGGTCGGCGATCAGCGCTGTCTCACTCATCAGGTGCGAGGAGAGCATCACAGCCCGGCCCTCGTCGGCCAGCCCGCGCAGGAGGTTGCGCACCCACAGCACGCCCTCGGGGTCGAGGCCGTTGACCGGTTCGTCGAGCATGACGATGGTCGGGTCGCCGAGAAGGGCCGAGGCGATGCCGAGCCGCTGGCCCATGCCGAGCGAGAAGGCGCCCACGCGTTTGCCGGCCACGCTCGTGAGTCCGGCCAGCTCGATGACCTCCTCCACCCGGCGGCGCGGAATGCCGTGGGTGTGGGCGAGCGCCATCAGGTGGTTGAACGCGCTGCGCCCGGGGTGGACGGACTTGGCCTCCAGCAGGGTGCCGATCTCGTGCAGCGGGGCGGCGTGCTTGGCGTAGGAGCGGCCACCCACGGTGACCGAGCCCTTGGTGGGGGCATCCAGGCCGACGATCATGCGCATCGTCGTGGACTTGCCTGCGCCGTTGGGGCCGAGGAAGCCGGTCACCTCGCCGGGCTTGACGGTGAAGCTCAAGTTGTCGACGACCGTCTTGTCGCCATAGCGCTTCGTCAGCTCACGAGCTTCGATCATGGGAGTGGGCCTTTCCTGCCTCGAACCTGCCTCGAACCCGGCCGCGGATGCGGCGGGGTGTCTGCCTTCGAAGCTAGGAGCGCAGCAGGTCGGGACTCTGGCACCGGAGGGGAATCTTCGGCGTCCGAGTGGTACCGCGGTACCACTCGGACGCCCGGTCCGACGGCTCTCAGCAAGGACCCAGCGGTCACTCGGGGGTATGCCCGCGCGCGGTCGCGGGGGTGCC
>NZ_JBEOSB010000008.1:123310-377376 GCF_040302705.1 Streptomyces sp. NPDC097640 | reverse complement strand
ATGAACCCGTGCTGTGATCCATCCCCTTCACGGATGGACGAACGTGGCTCTCGAAACCGCCGCCCCAGTGGCTCTCATTCATCCCGCCAAAAACAACCAGGGCTCCTTCGGCATCGCCCTGCTCACGCCGGACGTCGCTCAACACGCGCAGGATGTTGCCCTCGCCGCGCTGACCGCCCAGCGCGCGATGCGCTGCCAGGGCCTGATCGATGACGGTTGCTGCCTCCGGAAGCCGTCCGGCGCGGTAGTGGGCGGTCGCCAGGTTGGACAGCGCGGTGGCGGCCCAGTGGGCGGCGTCCTGCTCCTGGAAGACGGCGATGGCCTGCTCGAAGTGGCGGGCAGCGGCGTCGAGTCGTCTGCCGCGGAGGTGGTTGAGCCCGATCAGGTTGAGCGAGCGGGCTTCGCTCAGGCGGTCACCCAGCTCTCGCCGGATCAGCAGCGCTTTCTCGTGGCATTCGAGACTCTCAGCCAGGCGGTTGATGCGGGTGTGGGCCATCCCGAGCCAGGTGAGAAGGATGCCTTGCGCGGCGCGATCACCCAGCCGTTCCGCTGCCTCCCGCCCGATGCGGCCCACAGCCGGCCAGCTCGTGCCCGAAGCGGAAGGAAACTGCGCGTTCCATAGGACTGCCGACAACTGCCAGGCCAGTCGGTCCTGCCCGGCGTCGGCTGCCGTACGTACAGCCTGGAGGAGGTTGGCGTGCTCCCGCTCGGCCCAGTCCACGGCGGCGTCGTAGTCGGGGAACATCAGTGGGCTGACATCGCCCGGGACAGGCGGGAGGGTCAGGCGGTCCTCGGCGGGGTTGATCCAGCTCTGCGCGGCATCGGCGGTGTGCAGGTACCACTCCAGCACCCGGCCCAGGGCTACCTCCCGCTCGGCAGGCGGCTCGTCTTGCTGGGCCTGGTCGATAGCGTAGGCGCGCAGCAGGTCATGGAACTGGTAGCGGTCCGGGGCGGTCTGTTCCAGCAGGTGAGCCCCGACCAGAGAGTCCAGCAGCTGCCGGGTCCGACTGCTGCTGGTCGACCCGACCAAGGCCGTGGCGGCCTGCAGCCCGAACTCGGGTCCAGGGTGCAGGCCGAGCAGGCGGAACAGGCGGGCGGCCTGCTCCGCCAGGGCACGGTAGGACCACGCGAACACGGTGCGGACTGCTTCGGCTTCCTCGTCGTCGCCGGTGCTCAGGGCATCCCAGAGGGCAGATTCATCGCGCAGGTCGGCGATCAGGTCGGCCAGCCGGAGGTGGGGGTGGCTCGCCGCGCGTTCCGCGGCTATGCGCAGCGCCAGCGGAAGCCGTGCACATAGCCGGGCCAATTCGGCGAGTTGCTGCTCGTCGTCCACCGGTCGATACCCAGCGGTGACGGCCCGCAGCAAGGCGACCGCTTCCGGTTCCGGCAGCACGCCGAGCGTGAGCCGATGGGCCCCGTCACGGACGGCGAGGCCGGACAGGCGACTGCGGCTGGTCACCAGCACCAGGCTGTGCGAGCTTCCGGGCAGCAACGGCCTGACCTGGCCCACGCTGGCCGCGTTGTCCAGGACGATCAGTACCCGACGGTCGGCCAGCGACGAGCGGTACAACGCGGCAGCGGCATCGAGGTCCTGCGGTACGGCATCGGCCGGGACGCCGAGAGAGGTGAGGAAGCGGTGCAGGGCTTCACGTGCCGCGACCGGCTCTCCGGGGTCGTAGCCGCGCAGATTGGCGTACAGCTGGCCATCCGGGAAGCGCTCCCGGACCTGGTGTGCCCAGCGCAGTGCCAGCGATGTCTTCCCCGCGCCGGCAGTGCCGGCTATCACGTATACCGAGACGACGAGTGGACCGCCGTCCTCGCTGGTGAGAACGGCGTTGAGTTCACCGAGCTCATCGGTGCGGTTGACGAATCCGCGTACGTCAGCCGGTAACTGGCGTGGGGTGGGGCTCGCGGAACTTCCCCGGTCCGGCTTGCCCTGCGTGTGGAAGTGGATGCCTCCGTGGACATTCCTCGCCTGGACGACGTCACGTGAGGATCCCGACAGCTCTGAATGGGTGCTGCCGGAGTGCTCGTCCCCTCCGCCTGGCGCTGCGATCGGCCTACTCCCTTCCTGCGCTCAGCGTCGGCGGGTCGAGGTGCGCCACCTCACGGTCGAAGTAGGAGATCACGTCCTCACCTACCACGTAGAGCGCCTTGATGTAGTTCTCCCAGCGCGTCACAAGATCACGGTCGGTGTAACGGATCGCGCCGTTCGCGACCCCTGTCTCGGTGTACAGGACCTGGAAGAGGGTGCGACCGCCGAGGACGACCACTTCCGGGAGCGAGTGGGCACTCTCCGAAGCGGCCACCTGCTCGGCGGGGACGACCCTGATCCTCTGCCCGTACTCGGCACGCTGCCGCTGGGAGTGGAGTTCCCACTGCACATACGGCGTCAGCGGCTTCTCGACCACCCGCACACGGTGAAAGGCATAACCCCTGCGTGCCTCCTTCTGAGCGGCTGCGGCCAGGGTGTCGCGCCGGTCGGCGAGAAGCCGCAGTGCCTCATCCCAGTCGCCCCGGCGCAGGGCGTCCCGGCTCGGACTGCCCTGCTCCTCGAAGTGTTGCCGACGCTCCAGCTTCCAGGAATTCCCATCACGGATCGCCTCCTCACGTTGCCGGAAGTCCTGCCGGTAGGCGGTCCGGGTCAGCCGTTCACCCTGCTCGGGAACGAGGGCAGGGGCGAGGAGATCAAGCATCGGGGAGGTCCTTCTTCGCCGCGCTGAGCATGTTCCCTGGGATGACGACCAGCCGCTCGTCCGGAGCGAGGTTCACGCCTTGAGGCAGGCGGGTGCGGTAGGCGGCTGTCAGATCCCTGCCGATCACAGCAACATCACCGTTGTCGAGCTGCCAGATGTCCGGGCACTCGTCATTGCCATCGGAGTTCCCCAGCTCTTCGGCAGATCTCCCCAGCCGACGCTCGAATAACGCGGACGGGTCAGCCTCCCAGGCACGGGCCATGTCTGCCTCCGGTCGAGGTGGTCGAGCGCGCTGTTGCTACAGAGTGTATCCAGGGCCGTACCCAAAGGTGAGAGGGTCGCCCAGCGGCGCTCACGCGGCTCACCCAGCGTGTGGATCTGGCCAAGGTCAGCAGGCTTGTGCCCGGTAGCACGCCTTTCACCAGCTCACCGCCAACTGCAGGGCCCGCCCAGTAGCCCCCGGACGAGACTCGGGCCGGCTCAGATATGTCGCCTACGACATATATCGTTGCGGTGTGGACGAGCTCTTCGCGATCGAGATCGAACCAGAGGTTCGCGACTGGCGGAGGCCCTGCCAGCCAAGCACTTCCTCAAAGTCGATGCGTACGTCGGACTCCTCGGCGACGGGGTCCGCGAGCTGCGCCCCACCCTGGACGGCGCCGACATACGCATCACGTACTGGCTCACCCCCCATCGCACGGCCGTCCTGCTGACCGTCTTCCGGAAGACGAAGATGCGCGAGGAAACGGAGGTCAGGCGGGCCAAGCTCGCCCAGAAGACTTGTGAAGCCGAACACGGCCCCGCGCATGAGGAGTTCGTACGCGTGATCGAGGAAGGAAAGCTTGAGCAATGAACCACAGCCGCTGGAAGACCCTGCACGAACGGAAGCTCGCCGAGGGGTTCACGGAGCCGGATGACGTAGCCGAGGCCCGGCAGCAGATCGCTCTGTCCATGGCCCTCGCCCGCGCCGTGTACGAACGCCGCACCGAGCTCGCCCTGACCCAGACCAAGCTGGCCGCCCGCGCAGGACTGACCCAGGCCAAGATCTCGCGCATCGAGGGCTCCGACACCGTTCCCACGCTGCCCCTCCTCGCCAAGCTGGCCAAGGCCCTGGACGCCTCGCTCAACATCGCCCTCGATGATGACGACACACAGGTGACCTTCACCCCGCACCGCACCGACGCGGCCTGACGGGGTGGAGTGACACTTCCCATATGCCTCGGTTCACCGAACGGGGATGTAGCAGATCCCGTCGGCTTCCAGAGCCGTGTAGATCAAATCCTGCGCGGCTCAGAACTACTGCCAGGCACCAACGGCCTACCGTTTCACCGGGACGGCCATCTGGATCACCAGCTCACCGCCCATCAATGGTTCGGTTCGCCCCCATGTGCTGCGTCCCCCGCCGGGGGCTCGCTGGGCATGGGCGTCGCGTTCGCTGTGCCGGTTGGGAGGGGTGGGCGGGAGCGGTCGAGGTGGGGGTCAGTGGCTGAGGAGCCAGGTGATGCGGTCGTAGGCGAGGATCTGGTAGAGGACCATGACCGCCAGCAGCCAGCGGGCGGCGCGCTGTAGGCCAGCGAAGTGGAGGGCGGCCACCGCGCCGAAGAATATGGCGAGTTCGAGGAGCAGCCGCGCCGGGCCCGGAGTGTGGATGTCGCTCTCGCCGGACCGGGAGGGGTCGTCCGGCACGGTGAAGGTTCCCCATGCCCAGCCCAAGGCGACCGGGAGTGCGACGACGGCGAGCCAGCGCCACGGCGGGGGCACGGCGCGCCACGCCCAGAGCGTCACGCAGGCCAGCGAGGCGAGTTCGAGCAGGAAACGGACGGCGAGCATGCCGTCGTTGTTGGCGAGGGCCAGCGTGACGTTCATCTGGTCGCCTCCGGGTGGTCGTGGAGCGTCGTGCCGGAGGGGGCGCCGTGGAGGGCCTGGTCAGGTATCGAACGTGATGCGACAGGCACGGGTGCCACCTTTGCGCAAGGAACGGGAGGAACGGTACGAGCGTCGGCCGGGGTGAGCGGTCCAGTTGGCGGGCCGAGCCGCCGTCCGCTGCTGTCGGCAGGACAGTATCCGAGGCACCCGATGGGCTCGGGCCGGGCCGGCGTACCTGGCGGAAACCGCGGACACGACCGGCCTGGCGGCGGTTGCGCACAGCAGTGAAGGGTCGGCCTTACGGCCCGCCGAACCCAAGCGGGGAGTTGGCCCCGTCCCGACGGCCGAAATCCGACTCCTCGCCGAAGCCCGGGAGCAGTGGGGCCGTCGGGCGCGAGTGCCGCGTGACATGCTCCGCGGCCGCGCCCGGCGGGCCCCTTCGCCGCTCCTCCGCCCCCGGCCGATTCGGCCATAGGTGAACCACATGTTTCGCTCCTGTGTCGTCGGGCACCCTCACCGCAATGGGAGCGCTCCCATCACCACCGGACCTCCCCGCACCCATCGGCACCATCCCCCCACGGACGATGGAGATCGGCCATGAAGGTTTGTCATGATCAGGTCAGACGCCCCTTACGCTGGGCCCTCCGCGCCCTCGGCCTGCTGTCCGCCGCACTGCTCACCCTGATCCCCTGGACCGGCACCGCCTCCGCCCACGGCTCGGTCATCGACCCCGCGTCCCGCAACTACGGCTGCTGGCTGCGCTGGGCGGACGACTTCCAGAACCCCGAGATGGCACAGAAAGACCCCATGTGCTGGCAGGCATGGCAGGACAACCCCAACGCCATGTGGAACTGGAACGGCCTCTACCGCAACGGCTCCGCGGGGAATTTCCCGGCGGTGGTCCCGGACGGCCAGCTGTGCAGCGGCGGTCACACCGAGAGCAACCGCTACAACTCCCTCGACACCGTCGGTGCCTGGCAGACCACGAACATCAGCAGCAAGTTCACGGTGAAGCTGTACGACCAGGCCAGCCACGGCGCGGACTACTTCCTGGTCTACGTCAGCCGCCAGGGCTACGACCCCACCACCCAGCCGCTCAAGTGGAGCGACCTCCAGCTGATCACCAAGACCGGCAAGTACGGCCCCAGCCAGAACTACTCGATCGACGTCAGCACCTCGGGCTACACCGGGCGCCACGTCGTCTACACGATCTGGCAGGCCTCGCACATGGACCAGACGTACTTCCTGTGCAGCGACGTGAACTTCACCTGAGCCGCCCACCAGCGGCACGAGCGGCCCGCCAGGAGCCCTGGCGGGCCGCTTCGGCTTGTCGCGCGCCCCCGCCGGCCTGGTTTGACAGCGACGACTTGAACGCTAATGTTGTTCAACGCGTTCAGATAGAACGTCTACGTCCAAGCCACAGGAGCGCGCACCATGCGAAACCTCACCCCACTCCAGGCCACCGCCGCACCCACCACCCACCTGCTCATCGTCAACCACCAGCAGTTGCTCCACTGGATCCTGAACGACGGGCACATGGCCTTCGAGGAACTCCGCGCCGACAGCGCACGGCGCGCCGTGCGCCAACACGACGAGGCGCTGATCTATGCGACCGCCGACTGCTTCCGCGGCTCGGCGCGCGGGAAGGTCATCGCGCTGGCCACCGTCACCAGCGCCGTCCGCACGCTTGAGCAGCCGGTCACCTTCCAGGCGAGGCGCTTCGTCGCCGGATGCTCCCTCCGCGTCCACGGCCTGGCCCCGTACGGCGAGGGCGTGGATCTCCGCGGCCTCGTCCCCGACCTGGGGATCTTCAGGGGCCACAGCTCTTGGGGCGTGCGACTGCGTCGCCCCTTCGCCACCGCCTCTCCGCGCGACGCCGACCTCATTCGCCGGGACCTCCAGCCGTTCCTGCGGCCTTATGGCGCCACGATCGGCGGCTACGACATCCACGGGGGCGCCTGACGCCCCCACCCCGTGCGGCTCATTGGGCGGCCAGGTTGACAACCTGGCCGCCCAATGAGCTCAAATAGCTCTATGAACGCTATCGACGTCGACGACGAGACCTACAAGAAGATCGTCTTCGCGGCGCGCATGATGGGCTGTACACCCTCTGAGGTCGTACGGAGACTCGTGGACGCCTCCAGCACGGAACTCGGCACCGCCGCGGCGAAGCCGTCCGCGGACCTCCATTCCGTAGCCGTCCACGCCCTCTATCGCGGGCAGCGCGTCGAGGCCACGTTCGACCGCAACACCAGGGGCGTGACCATCACCGACGGACCGCACACGGGCACCACCTACCCCACCCCCAGCGCCGCCGCCTCCGCCGTTGTCCAGGCCCTCAACCCGGACCGCAACCCCAATACGAACGGCTGGAGTTTCTGGCGGCTGACCTCCAACGGCGACGAGCTCAAGGCCCTCCGCCGGTCCGCCTGACAACACCACGGCCCTGTCACCCCCCCTGAGGCCGAGCCGAGGGGCATTAGCCAGGCGTTAGTGGGGCGTTAGCGGGGCGGCAGTGGCACGGCAGTGGGCGGGATCAGGGTGGTTGTCGTACCGATCAGCTTTCTCCGACCCCCGCAGGAGATTCGCCATGCGCCCCATCAGCTTCGCCGAATGCCGCGCCCACGCCGTGCAGATCACCGCCGTCGCGCTGGCCACGGCGGCCGCCCTGAGCGTGGCCGTGTGCGGCAGCCTGGACGGTACGGGGCTGCGGACCGAGGGGAAGGTGGACCACAGTTACGGGCAGCAGGCGGTCACCGCCGACCCGATACGGGCGTCGCTCGTCGCCGACAGCGCCCAACCCATCGCGCGCTAGCGGCCGTTGCCGCGGGGGCATGGGACTCCGGGGGCGAAGCGGTTCGGGGAGCAGGTCACCAGGGCCAGGGAGAGGAACGACGTGCGGCCTGCGTAGAAGCCGACGGAGACGTCACCGCCGTGCGTCAAAGTGTCCGCGGCCGTGGCGACCAGGTGGGCCAGGCGGGCCGTGTCCGCCTCCTGCTGGGAGTGGAAGCCGGGGGCGTGTTCGGTGAGCTGCCGGCCCAGCCACGCGGCGGCGTCCTTCGGTTCCTCGAAGGTCTCGCGGATCAGGCCGGGCGCCTTGAGCAGCCAGTGGGCGGTTTCCAGCGGGGGCAGGTCCGAGCGTCTGAAGGCGTCGACGAGGTGCCGGTGGTACTCCTGGTCCTCCGGGGTGACGGGTGGCCTGGGGCGGTCCGGCGGGCGGCGGAGCGCGTCCCGGTCGAACAGCTCCTTCTCGCCCAGCCAGGCATACGCGTGGATGTGCACGCGACAGCCGTTCCCGCCGCCGGGCCATCCGCTTCTCTCAGTCGGTCTCCTTCACCGAGATGTCGGCAACCGTGTCGTAGAACGACAGATGGTCCTTGATCTCCGCGACCGCGTCGAGCGGGTCCGGGTAGGCCCACACCACATCGGTGTGCGGCCCGCTCCCGCCCTCCTCGCCGAGGTACGTCCAGTACGCCGCCTGGCCCTTGAACGGGCAGGTGGTGTGCGTGTCGGTCGGCTCGAAGAGTGACAGGTTCACGTCCTGCGGGGGCAGGTAGTAGCGGACGGGCAGGCCGGTCTCGAAGAGGAGCAGCGGGCGGCGGGACTCGGCGACGACCCGGCCGTCGATCGTGACCGTGACGTGCTGGGTGCCGCGGACCACCTCCACACGGTGGCCGCGGATGCCCGTGCCCGTGCCTGTGCCCGTCCCGTGGGGATGAGTCGTCATGACGGTCCTCCTCGCGGTGATGACTCCGGGGGTGCGTCATCTACGACAACGCAGCCCCCGGGCCGGTGATTCCGTCAGTCCGCGACCTCGATGAAGATCGGGTTGGTGTAGCACCACGTGTCGGCCCACGGGTCGCCGTCGCCCGGCTTGTGCGGGATCGGGCCGTGCGGGTCGACGGAGGCGCCCAGCAGGCCGGTGCCGTGGCGGTTGCCGTCGCTGCCGCGGAGCCGGATGTAGCCGGACTCCTCGGCCCTGGCCAGGGGGATCCGCAGGGTGTACGTGCCGGTGCGGCCGGAGACGTCCGAGGTGTGCACGACGCGGGTGTCCGGGGCGCGCCACGCGTCACGGTCCCGCGCCGGGCCGCGGACCGCGCCGCGGATCACGTCGAGGTGGGCCAGGCGCGGCAGGACGCCGTGGAAGTTGGGGCGGGAGGCGGTGGTGACGGTGACCGTCAGGGTCAGCCGCTCGCCGCGGCGGACCCGCAGCCGGCCGCCCAGGGTGACCCCACGGCCCTTGCCACTCTTGCCGTCCTGGTCACTACGGTCGCTCTCGCGGTGCAGGCGTACGTCCAGGGCGTCGAGCAGCTGCCCGTGGTCCACCCACACCCGCCCGGCCCGCAGCCCCGCCATCACCTGGCGGTAGCCGTACCCCGTCACGCCCACGTGCGTCCGGCTGAACTGCCCCGGCCAGAAGTCGCTGCCCGGCTGCTCCTTGTCCGTGTCGACCGGGTTGGGCAGCCTGCCGGTGTTGTCGAAGTTCTGGCCGGGCTGCCAGTCGCCGTTGCGCCAGGTGTCGTGGACGGTCCGGTGGTTGTCGGAGTTCGTGGTGATCGAGAACAGCCGGCCCTCGGACAGCATGGCGTCCCACAGCCCGCCCACCGTCGCGGTCATCCAGTCGAAGCCGCCGTACGTGACGTAGGCCTCGGCCGGGAAGCCGGGCCAGGACTGGGCGGACGGCTTGTTCTCGTACTCCCCGCGGATGGCGGTGGCGCTGCCCCAGCCGGGCAGGGCCGCGCCCTGGGCGCCCGGGGCGCCCTCCGCGCCGATCATGACCTCGGGCGCGGCGTCGCGCCAGGCCCGCAGCTCGTGCGGGGAGTCGATGCCCAGCCGCAGCGGGTGGTTGGCGAGGACCAGCACATCGTCGACGTAGCCGCTCTTGCGCTGCTCGGCGAGCCACTTGATGCCCGCGACCGCGAGCGCCTCGTTCTCGGCGGTGCTGTCGGTGCGGCCCAGCAGCTTGCCGTCGTAGCGCAGCTCGAAGGTGCGCAGCAGGTCGGCCTCGTGGGGGCCGGGCGGCGAGAAGACGGTGCCGTGCTCGGCGCCCGGGATGTACCACTCCAGGCCCTGGAAGATCAGCATGCGCGGGTTCTCGGCGCGGGCCTTCAGGACGTCCTCGTGTTCGGCGAGCGCCCCGCCCGCGTTGGCGTGCCCGAAGTTGCTGTGCTCGGTGAAGACCATCCAGTCGAGGCCGAACTGCGCGGCCCGCTGCGCCTGCTGGGACGCGGTGTACTTCGCGTCGTGGCTGTAGACCGAGTGCACATGGTGGTCGCCGACCAGATAGACGAGGTCCGGGTCGCCGCCCGCGTCGCCGCCGGCGGTGGTTGTCGCGGGCGTCTCGGCGGCTGATGCGGCCGTGGGCACCAGGGCCATGGCGCCCGCGAAGCCCGCGCCGTACAGGCCCGCCCGGCGCAGCAGCCCGCGCCGCGAGACGCCCTGCGCGTCCAGCGAGTGGGCCTCCACCTCGGGGTCCGCCCAGCGCGGAAGGGACGGAAGCGGTTCGTTCGGGCTCGGCATCGGGGCATCTCCTCGTTCGGGCCGGTCCCTTCCGGGCCGGTGCCCGGTGACCGTACGAGGGGGTGGCCACGGGTTTCCGAGCGGCGGGCGTACGGGGGGTGAACAACCCGCTGTACGTTCTCTGGTCACCTGCCCCGCGCGTCCCGTGCGTCTTCCGGGCGCGGCCAGGACCGTCCCTCGTCCGCCTCCACCTCCCGGTTGAACCGCGTCAGCGCGTCCTCGAACCGCCCCACCTCCTCCGGCGTCCAGTCGGCGAGCACCCGCGCCAGCCCCGCGCGGCGGCGCTCCCGGTCGGCGGTGAGACGGTCGGCACCGGCGGCGGTGGCGCGCAGTTTGCGGGCGAGGCCGCCCTGGGGGTCCGGGATGCGTTCGAGCAGGCCGGCTCGGAGCAGGGCGCCGGTCTGCCGGTTGACGGTCGAGACGTCGAGCCCCAGGGCGTCGGCGAGCCGGCCGATGGACAGCGCGCCCTCGGCGTCCAGGAAGGAGAGGAGGAAGTACGCGGAGCGGTCCAGGCGGTCGCCCGCGCCCTGTCTGTCGCCTGCGCCTCCTCTGTCCCCTGCGCCCTGTCTGTGCTCCCTGGTCTCTTCGCCCCCTCCCTGTGCGCATTCCGTGCTTTGCGCGTCCTGCGCGCTCTGCCCCTTGCGGTCCCGGGGTGTCAGCAGAGTGCACCTGGCGACCAGCATCAGCTCGCGTTCCAGCCTCTCCAGCACGCTTCCTCCTCGTCGACCTCTCGCTCACCGCGAGAAATGTGCACGATACACATCGTGTGTAGGATGCACATCTCTCACTTCCTTATTCCGCTCATATGTCATATGCACAGAACACCCGCTTGGAGGCGGCACCCGTATGTCCCCGTCAGCCCCACCAGCCCGCGTCGAGCCTCTGAGCGCCGCGAGCACCGCGCCGCCCGACCGGACGCTCCCGCGCGAGGTGGGCGGCGGCTTCGTGGCCGTGCTCGCGTTCTGCGGCATCGCCGTCTCGGTGATGCAGACGCTGGTCGTCCCGCTGGTGACCGAGCTGCCGCAGCTGCTGCACACCTCCAGCTCCAACGCCTCCTGGGTGATCACCGCCACCCTCCTCGCGGGCGCCGTGTCCACTCCGGTCATGGGGCGGCTCGGCGACATGTTCGGCAAGCGCCGGATGCTGATAGTGGCCCTCGGGCTGCTGGTCGTCGGCTCGCTGGTGTGCGCCGTCACCTCCGAGCTGGTCGTCATGGTGATCGGCCGGACCATCCAGGGCGGCGCGATGGGCGCGATCCCGCTCGGCATCAGCATCATGCGCGACGAGCTGCCGCCGAAGAAGCTGGGCTCGGCGATGGCCCTGATGAGCTCCTCGCTGGGCATCGGCGGCGCGTTCGGCCTCCCGGCCGCGGCGTTCGTCGCCCAGCACACCGACTGGCACGTGCTGTTCTACGGGGCCGCCGGGCTCGGCGTGCTCGCGCTCGTCCTCGTGCTGGTCGTCGTCCCCGAGTCCGCCGTACGGACCCCCAGCCGCTTCGACGCCGTCGGCGCGATCGGGCTCTCGGCCGGTCTGGTCTGTCTGCTGCTGCCCATCACCAAGGGCGGCGACTGGGGCTGGACCAGCGGCACCACCCTCGGGCTGTTCGGCGCGGCCGCGGCGATCCTGGTGGTCTGGGGGTTCGTGGAGCTGCGGACCGCCGAGCCGCTCGTGGACCTGCGGACCACCGCGCGCCGCCAGGTGCTGCTGACGAACCTCGCCTCGATCATGGTCGGGTTCTCGTTCTACGCGATGTCGCTGATCCTCCCCCAGCTGCTGGAGCTGCCGAAGGCCACCGGCTACGGCCTCGGCCAGTCGATGGTCATGGCGGGTCTGTGCGTGGCGCCGATGGGCGTGGCGATGATGCTGGTCTCGCCGCTCTCCGCGCGGATCAACGCCACGCGCGGGCCCAAGGTCTCGCTGGTCCTCGGGCTGATCGTGATCGGCGCGACGTACGGCGGCGGGATCGTGATGATGGACCACGTCTGGCAGGTCGTGGTGCTGTCGGCCGCGCTCGGCGTCGGTGTCGGGATCGCGTACTCGGCGATGCCGACCCTGATCATCAGTGCCGTGCCGGCGGCGGAGACGGGCGCGGCGAACGGGCTGAACACCCTGATGCGGTCGATCGGCATGTCCACCTCCAGCGCCGTGGTCGGGGTGATCCTGGCGCACCAGACCACGGCCCTCGGCCCGCTCCAGCTCCCGAACACGGACGGGTTCAAGATCTCGTTCGCGGTGGCGTGCGGGGCCGCCGCGGCGGGTCTGTTGATCACGCTGTTCCTGCCGAACCGGCGCCGTACGCCGCTGATCGCCCAGGCGTCAGGGAACCAGGGGCCCCAGGAGGCTGAGCCGGTCGTGGCTGCCGTCCCGGCGGCCGTCGATGCCGCGGCTGGCGATGCCGCGTCCTGCGTCCGGGGCCGGGTGCTCGGGCCCGGCGACGCGCCGCTCCTGGGCGCCGCCGTCACCCTCATCGACAACACCGGCCGCCAGCTCGGCCGCACGATCAGCGGCCCGGACGGCCGGTACGCCCTGGCCGCGCCCGACCCCGGCAGCTTCGTCCTGATCGGCTCCGCCCCGGGCCACCAGCCGCAGGCGGCCACGCTGCTGGTGTCCGACGCCCCCGTCACGTGTGACGTACGGCTGGCCGGAGGCGGCGGGCCCATCGGGGCCGTACGCGCCCTCGGCGGGCAGCCGCTGGCCGGGGCGGCCGTGGCCGCGACCGGCCCCGACGGTGCGGTCGCGGCCACGGCCGTCACCGACGAGAAGGGCGAGTTCGCGCTGCCCGAGCTGGCCCCCGGCTCGTACACGCTGACCATCAGCGCCGAGGGCCACCGCCCGCACGCCGAGCGGCTGGACGTTACCGGCCACGGTCAGCCCCCGCGGATCGACGCGGAGCTGCGGCCCGCGGCCAAGGTCCGCGGCACGGTACGGGCCCGGGGCGGGCGGCCGGTGGAGGATGCGCGGGTGACGCTGCTGGACTCGGCGGGCGATGTCGTCGGGCAGTGTCTGACCGGCGCGGACGGTGCGTTTTCCTTCGCGGGGCTTACGGGCGAGCACTACACGGTGGTGGCCGGCGGTTACGCACCGGCGACCACCCCGGTCACGCTTGGCGGCGCGCAGGGCGCGCGGGGCGCGCAGGACGTCGAGGCGCGGGAGGTCGACTTCCTGCTGGGCCATGGCTGAGCGGCCCGGGGTCGGGGTCTGAGCGGGGCGGCGCAGGGGGGCGCAGGGGGGCGTCGGCGGGTCGGACGCCTGCGGCGGGCTCGTCCCCTACCCGCCCCTTCCCACAACTGAGGCTCCGCCCCAGACCCCGGCGGCGGCGAAGTCCCCGTCCCCCGGCCCGCTGCCGACGCACGGCTCCACTGCCGGGAAAGGCCCCGCCGCTCGCGGGCCGCACCGCTAGGAGCGATCCCACCGCCAGGAGAGGCCCAACCGCCGGGCGGGACACTCCCCGGGTCGGGCCCCACCCCCGGCGGTGGGGCTCCACCCCCCGGGTCGGGCCTCACCCCCGGGTCGGGCCCCACCCCGCTGCCGATGCACGGCTCCACTGCCGGGAAAAGCCCCGCCGCTCGCGGGCCGCACCGCTAGGAGCGATCCCGCCGCCAGGAGGGGCCAACCGCCGGGCGGGACACTCCTCGGGTCGGGCACCACCGCCGGCGGTTGGGCTCCACCCCCCGGGTCGGGCCCACCGCCCGACCGGGCTCCACCTCCCGGGCGGGCTCCACCGCCGAGCGGGCCCCACCGCCGGACCGGGCTCCACCCCCGGGCGGGCCCCACCGCCAGGGGTCCGCCACTGGACACGGGGTCCAGGAGCGGAGCCCCTGGTCGTGGAGCCCCCGGTCGTGGGGCCACCAGGCGGGACCCCACCGGCAGGGACCCCACCGCCAGGGACCCCACGGCCGGGGACCCCACGGCCGGGGGCTCCGCCATCGGCGGAACTCCACCACCGTGAGGGGGCCCCATCGCCAGGAGGGGCCCACCGCCAGGTGGACATCACCGCCTCACGGGGACACCGACCCCGGGGCGGGCCCCACCACCGGACCGGGACACCGACCCCGAGGCGGGCTCCACCGCCGGGGTCCGCCCCTAGACCCGGGGTCCAGGGGCGGAGCCCCCGCGCGGCGGAGCCGCACATCGGCTGGGGCTGGGAAGGGGCGGGTAGGGAAAAAGCGCCGCTACGCGGCTCCGCCCGCGTCGCCGGACGCGGGCACGCCGACGGGCCCTCGGCCGTCCGGCGCTCCGGCTGCCCCCTGAGCGCGCGCTCATTCCTCCATGGCGCCCTCCTCCTCAGGAAGGCTTTCCTCCTCCGGGAGGCTCTCCCACGCCTCGCCCTTCCTGAACAGCTCGTAGCCCTCCTCATCCGCGATCGACTCGGCCTCGGCGCGGCTGTGGAGGGGAACCTCGTAGGTGTGGCTGTCGACCGTCGCGTGGACGCCTTCGCCGTCGGTGATCGTTGCGATCGCGTGCGTCTCGTAGATGACGCGCCCGGGCTCGGCCCTGCTCCAGACCACGTGCATGCTCACTGCCATCGGACACTCCCGAAGACGAGCCCCCTGGTATCAGGGTCTCACCTGCTGACCTGGTTCTCACCGAGTCGCCGCCCCGATCCCCTCAGGCAAGATCATCCGGCTCGCCGTACGGGGCCCCGACGGCGCGCTCCGCGCACCCGGCGCCCGGTGCACAAACCGGTGCACCACCTAGAGCATTGAGCAACGTAAGCCCGGAAACAGGCGTGTGTGCAAGGGTGTTGACGAGAGGATGTTGAGCGGCAGGGGCAGAGGAAGGAAGCACGACGATGACGAGCATCGCAGCGGACGCCGAGGCGTGGATCCGGCGGTACGAGAAGTCCCCGGGCAGCGCGGTACGGCTGGTGTGCCTGCCGTACGCCGGGGGGTCGGCCAGCTACTTCTTCCCGGTGGCGAAGGCGCTGGCGCCCTCGATCGAGGTGCTCGCCATCCAGTACCCCGGGCGTCAGGACCGGCACCGTGAGCCGTGCATCGACGACATCGGCAAGCTCGCGGACGCCATCACCGGCGTGCTGGACGGGCTGGACGACAAGCCGCTCGCGCTGTTCGGCCACAGCATGGGCGCCACGCTGTCGTACGAGGTGGCGCTGCGGCTGGAGAAGCGGGGAGTGGTGCCCGTCCGGCTGTTCGCCTCCGGTCGCCGGGCGCCGTCCCGGTACCGCGACGAGACCGTGCACACGCGGGACGACGCGGGGGTGTTGCAGGAGCTGCGCGCGCTGAACGGGACGAGCGGCGACGTGCTGGAGAACGAGGAGCTGCTGCGGATGGCGCTCCCGGCGATCCGCGGCGACTACCGGGCCATCGAGTCCTACCGCTGCGAGCCCGGGCGGCGGATCAGCTGCCCGATCACCGCGCTGACGGGGGACGCCGACCCGAGGGCGTCGGTCGACGAGGTGCGCGACTGGGCCAAGCACACGACCGAGGACATGGACCTCACGGTCCTCAGCGGCGGGCACTTCTTCCTGAACGACCATGTGCCCCAGGTCCTCAACATCATCTCCGAGCGGCTGCTGCCGGCGACCCATTCCTGAAGCCGGAGGCCGGGCCCGGGTCCCCTTTCACCCGGGCCCGGGCCCGGGCCCGGGCCTGGCCTCCGCCTCACCGCTGCCGTGCGGCCGCCACGTTCACCAGGGCCAGCACCGCGAGCACGCCCCCGAACCACATCACGCTCGACACCCCGATCCCGTCGGCCGCCCGCCCGCCGAGCAGCGCGCCCAGGGAGATCGCCACGTTGAACACCCCGACGAACAGCGCCGAGGCCGCCTCCCCCGCGCCCGGCTCCGGCACCGCCTGGAGCACCCACGTCTGCGAGGTGACCGACACCCCTCCGTACGCCAGCCCCCACAGCAACAGCAGCACCGTGGCCCCCGGCGTCGTCCCGCCGACCAGCGGCACCAGCAGCTCCGCCACGGCGAGCAGGGTGAAGATGACCATGAGGGTGCGGCGCGGGTCGCGGTGGGCGGTGGCGCCGGCCAGGAAGTTCCCGGCGATGCCCGCCACGCCGTACGCGAGCAGCAGCGTGCTGATCAGCCCGGCCTCGACCCCCGAGACCTCCTCCAGCACCGGGCGGACGTAGGTGTACGCGCAGAAGTGCCCGGTCACCACCAGCAGGGTCGTGATCAGGCCGGTGCGCAGCCGGGCGTTGCGGAACAGGCCGGGCACCTCGGCCAGCCGGATCGCGCGGTCTGCGGGCAGCGGCGGCAGGGTGAGGGCCAGTACGGCGGCGACGGCCAGGGAGAGCGCCGCCATCACCGCGAACGCGGCGCGCCAGTGCACCAGATCGCCGATGAGCGTCCCGGCCGGCACGCCCACGACGGACGCCACGGCGATACCGCTGAAGACGACCGACGTGGCGTGGCCGACGGACTTCTCCGGCACCAGACGCGCCGCCAGGCCCGCCGCGATGGACCACACGCCGCCGATGCTCACCCCCACCAGAATCCGGGCGAAGAGCAGCACGGCGAAGCCGGGCGCGACCGACGACAGCAGATTGGCGGCGGCCAGCAGCCCCAACAGGCCGATGAGCAGCCGCCGCCGGTCGATCCGGCCGGCCGCGACGGTCAGCAGGGGCGCGGCGACGGCGGCGACGACGCCGGGCACCGTCATGGCCAGTCCGGCCGTGCCGGGCGAGACACCGAGCGCGGAGCCGATCGAGGTGAGGAGGCCGACCGGCAGCATTTCCGTGGTGACGACCGAAAAGGTGCCGACCGCCACTGCGGCGACGGCGAGCCAGTTCCTGAACGGCGAGCGCACGGATCCGGCCCCGGCCCCGGACATGCCTTCCGAGGTGGTGAGTTCCGTGGTGTTGGACATGTCTCAAGCGAACAGCCGGAATCGGCCGGGAACAACGGAGAATTCCTCAGCCTTCTATGAGCCGGGCTTATCGACACACGATTCGACGTATGGAAATAGGGAGGCGGCCGGAAGGTGGGCACGGGCGGGCTGGACATCCGCGAGCTGGAGTGTTTCCTGACGCTCAGCGAGGAGTTGCACTTCGGCCGGGCGGCGGAGCGGCTGTTCGTGTCGCAGAGCCGGGTCAGCCAGCTCCTGCGCTCGCTCGAGGGGCGGATCGGCGCCCGGCTGCTGGAGCGCACCAGCCGCCGGGTGCGGCTGACCCCGCTCGGCGAGCGGTTCCTGGCCGACGTACGGCCCGCGTACGCATCGCTGCACGGCGCACTGGAGTCGGCGCGCGACGCCGCGCGCGGTGTCGAGGGCGTCCTGCGGATCGGCTTCCAGGGGGCCGCCGACGAGCGGGTGATGGCCGCGGTCGCCGCCTTCCGTGCGCGGCATCCGGGCTGTGAGCTGGAGACCGTGGAGATCCCGTGGGCGGATCCGTTCGGCGCGGTGCGCGGCGGGGAGGTGGACGCCGCGATCGTCCTTCTGCCGGTCGCCGAGCCCGACCTCGTGCTCGGCCCGGTCTTCCCCCGGCAGCCGCTGACGCTCGCGGTCCCCGCCCGGCACCCGCTCGCCCGCCGGGTCGCGGCGGTCGGCGTGGTCGACGCCGAGGAGCTGGCCGACCACCCGGTGATCGAGCCAGGCGGGCCCGCCCCGCGCTACTGGCGCGACGTCGTGGCCCCCGCCGCCACGCCCGGCGGCCGTCCCGTCCCGCGCGGGCCGCGTGTGTGCACCCTTCAGGAGGGCCTGGCCGCGACGGCGGCGGGCCGGGGCACGATGCTGCTGTGCGCGCCGACCGCCGCGCTCCACAGCCGCCGCGACATCGCCTTCGTACCGGTCGAGGGCCTGCCGGACTCGGTCCTGGGGCTGGTGTGGCGGCGCGCCGGGGAGACCGCGCGGGTACGGGCCTTCGGCCGGGCCGTGGCCGAACTGGCTCAGTAGCAGTGGATGTGTGTTGGGTCCCAGGACAAAATCGGGTATCGGCCGCTACGAGCCCAACTCGCGCCGCATGCACACCCGCGGCCACCGGTCCAGCCCGTGCACCGCCTCGCTGCGCCGGATCTCCCGCAGCCCGGGGGTCAGTTCGTCCTCCCCCAGGGTCCGGAATCCGCACCGCGCCGCGTAGTACGGCGCGTTCCACGCCACGTCGACGAACGTGGTCAGCGTCAGCGCCCCCGCTCCCTCGGCCGCCGCCCGCCCCGCCGCGTGCTCGATCAGCGCCCGCCCCAAGCCGCGCCGGGCGCTGGCGGGGTGCACGGAGACCTGCTCGATGTGCATGTTCCCGTCCACCGGGTCGGTGATCAGGTACGCCACGGCCCGGTCGTCGCCGTTCACCGCGACCCAGGCCCGCCCGGCGCGCTGGTACGTCCCCAGCTCCTCCAGGCTCAGCGGCTCGTCGTCGGCGATCTCGTCCATGCCGATGTCCCGGAAACACAGGCCCGCGGCCCGCTCGATGTCCTGGAGGACGGGGAGCTCTTCGATGGTGCTCGGTCGTATCCGCACGCGCCCATCATCCTCCTGGGCGCGGTCGGACGGGTCACACAGGACGCACCGGACCCGCCGGACGCACCGGCTGCCGCAGGATCGTGCGCATCTTCGCCGGATCGCTCTCGCGGACGTCGGAGAGGTAGATCTCGTGGTGCATCCCCGCCCGCTCCAGGCCCTGCTCGGTCATGTACTCATCCATCAGGGCCAGGGAGACGGGCTCGTCGGCGTAGTGGCCGTGGTGGTTCAGCTGCACGCACTGCCCCTCGGTGAAGGTGACCAGCTGCACCCGGTCCACCGCGGTCCCCGAAGGCCGGGCGGCTTCGCGCGCCCGGTCGACGGCGCCCGGCTCCAGTCCGTCCGGCAGCCGCAGGAACAGGTGCCAGCGCCACTGGTCGCGCGGCACCTCCAGATACGGCCGCGGGTCCTCCACCCACCAGCGGCCCTCCAGCGGCGCCCCGTGGGGCGGGGGCAGCGCGGCGGCGACGGCGTACAGGGCCGAGACGCAGACGCCGTACTCGCTCCCGCCCGGTTCGCCCTGCCCGGTCACCCCCAGGCCGTGGACCGGCCCGAAGGTCACGAGCTCGGGCTTGTCGGCGGCGGTGTACCAGGTGTCGTCCGGGTGGTTCATGACGTCTCCTCCAACGGGATCAGCAGCTGGGTGGCCAGGTGGTCGGGGGCCGTGACGGCGGGGTCGTCGAGGTACAGCTCCCGGATCGGCCCGGTGGGCGCGTGGCCGCGTTCGACGCACCAGGCCAGCAGGGCATGCGCGGTCAGGGAGATCTGGTCGTACGGGCCCGTGTGGGTCGCGCAGGCGAACGTGCCGCCGGGGAGCAGGTCCGCGGTGGTGCCCGGCGGGGCGGGGCGGCCCTCGGGGAGCGCGGCCGTGATGGTGACGGGGATGTACTCGCTCAGGTCGACGGGAAAGAGCCCGATCAGCCGAAGCCCCTCGCCGGGCGGCCCCGGAGGTCCCGGAGGCCCCGGAGGTCCCGGGGGTCCCGGAGGCCCCGGGGGTCCCGGAGGTCCCGGCGCCCCCCGCTCCCCCTGCTCCCCCGCTGCCAGCAGCGCCAGCAGTCTGCCCACACACGCCCCCGTCACCCGCCCGATGTCCTCCGGCGAGTCGGCCACATCACGGACGACGGCCACCCGCTCGGGTTCCTCCCGCCGCAGGGTCACCTCGGCGGTGGGCAGGCCGTGGGCCAGGATCCGCTCCAGGGCGGCGAGGGACCGGCGGCGGCGGGCGAGCTCGTCGTCGAGCCGGTCGCGTACGCCGCTCAGCGCGTGGGCGGGGTCCTGCCCGCCGAGCACGTCCTTGATGGCGGCCAGCGGCACGTCCAGCGAGCGCAGCAGGCCGATGGACAGGGCGTCCCGTGCCTGGTCGGCGCGGTAGTACCGGTATCCGGTGCCGGGGTCCACCCAGGCGGGCGGCAGCAGTCCGAGGTCGGCGTAGTGGCGCAGCTGTTTGACGCTGAGCCGTACGACACGGGCGAACTGGCCGATGGACAGGGGGGTGTCGTCGTTCACGCGCCTCAGCATGGTCTGTCCTATAGGGGGAGAGTCCAGCCCCCGCCCGTTCCGTCAGCGGGTCAGCCCCAGCGCCTTGAGGACGCCCTCGCTGAGGGCCACGTCGTTGTCCGGCCCGGCCTCGGCGTGGCCCGTCTCGATCCCGTAGTAGCCCTGGGCGGTGTTCACCAGTGCGTACTTCCCGTCGTCCATGCGCTCCAGCAGCAGGACGTATTCGTGCCGGACGGTGAGTTCGGGTCCCGAGGGCAGCGCGGCGCCCGGGGTGGGGTACGACGCGTGGATCGTGCGGCCAGGGGGCTTGCCTTTGCCCGTCGCCACCACGCTCACCGTGGCGATGGTCTCCGGGAACCCGTCCTCCTCGGTCACACGGGTGGCGGCGACGCGCGCGCGGACGATGACATCGGCGGACCGCTCCAGGTCCCCGGTGGTCCGGTAGTACGGCTCGTCGGCGGCGACGGGGGGCCGGGCCGGGTCGTCGGCCCCCCCGCCCCGCGAGCCGAGGACGGCGATGGACGTGATGATCACGGCGAGCGCGGCGGCGAGCCCGCCCAACACCAGCACGCGGCGGCGCGGCGCCCACCCGGATGGCTCGGCCGCCGCCTCCGGGACCGCCTCCGGGACCGGATTGGCGTGCTGCATCAGAGACTTGACGCGGATCATGCTGACTCCTGGGGCGAGGGGGCCGGGGCCCGGTAGAGGTCGCGAAACGCCTTGCGTGCGCGGTGCAGCCGCACCCAGACCGCCGGTGCGCCGCAGCCCAGAACCGCTCCGGCCTCGGCGGCGCTCAGCCCGTCCCAGTAGCTCAGCACCAGTACCTCGCGATGGTGGGCGGGCAGGCGGTCGAGCGTGTCCAGCACCGCCGAGTCCTGGTCGGTGGCCGCCGTCCGGCCCAGCTCGTCCGTGATGCGCCGGTGCAGCTCGCCCAGGCGGGCCTCGGCGCGGTAGTGGTTGCGTACGAGATTGCGTGCGGTGACGAACAGCCAGCCGGCCGTGATCTCCCCCCCGCTCCCGTCCTTGAGGGTGTGCTCCCACGCGATGCGGAACACCTCCGCCGCAAGCTCCTCGGACGCGCCGCGGTCGCCCACCCTCCGGTGCACGAAAGCGACCACGCGCGGGTGCTCGCGTGCGTACACCGTGGTGAACCGCGCCGAGCGCCCGCGCTCGTCCCCCGTTTGAATCGTCTTCACGCCCCCTATATGTCTGGCGCCCCCGGGATCCTTACCGGGCCCGCGCCTTTACCCGGCCGCACCCAGGATTCGCCGCAGCCCCACGAACTCGAACTCGCCGAACACGGCCACCACCACCGCCCCGACGACCATGAACGCCCTCCCCAGCCCGGTGAGCCCGACCACATCCGTGCACGCGAGCACCACAAGCCCCACGCACGACAGCGTGTTGACCACGACCACCGCCCCCGCCGGCCGCGCCGGGATCCGCTCGTATCCGGCGATCAGCGCGAGGACGGCGGCGCCGCCCAGCATCGCGATCCCGAGCGCGACCGACCAGCTCACCGGCAGCCCCAGCAGGCCGTCGAACCACGTCGCACCGGCGAGCATGACGACACCGAAGGCGCCGGTGGACCAGCTGTCGACGCGCAGGGTGGTGCGCAACAGGTCCGGCGTCGTGGTCATGGCCTGAGTGCTCATACGGGTCCCCTCGCTATCCGGGCCCGGGGCCTCGCCCGGCCCCTGGTCTGCGCAAACGGTGACACCCCCGCGGTCATGGGCTCAATGACCTCCGAGGTCATGGCCCCGCTGATCAACCGGCGGCTACGCTCCTCGCCATGGATGTGGAACAGCCGTCCCGGGTGGGTGCCCTGCTCCGGGAGTGGCGTCGGCGCCGCAGGCTCAGCCAGCTCGAACTCGCCCTGCTCGCGGACAGCTCGGCGCGTCACCTCTCCTGTGTCGAGACCGGCCGCGCCCGCCCCAGCCGGGCGATGGTGCTGCGCCTGTCCGCCGCCCTGGACGTCCCGCTGCGCGAGCGCAACACGCTGCTGATGGCCGCCGACTACGCCCCCGCGTACCGGGAGAGCAGCCTCGACGACGAGGACATGGCCTCCGTGCGCGCCGCGCTCGACATGATGCTGGCGGCCCACGAGCCGTTTCCGGCCGTCGTCGTGGACCGGCTGTGGAATGTGCTGACCGGCAACCGCGCCATGTCCGTCCTCATGGACGGCATACCGCCCCATCTGCTGGAACCGCGCCCGAACGTCTACCGGCTGACCCTCCACCCCGACGGTCTGGCCCGCCGCCTGGCCAACCTCGACGAGGTCCGGGCCCTCTTCCTCGAACGGCTGCGCCGCCAGGCCGACGCCAACGGGGACGCGGAGCTGCGGGCGCTGTACGAGGAGGTACGCGCCTACCCGGCCCCCACCGACGCAATCACCCCGAACGCCGACACCCGTACGACGACACGCCCCAGCCCCATCCAGGTGCCGCTGCGGGTGCGCACGCCGATGGGCGAGCTGTCGATGTTCGGCACGATGGCCACGTTCGGCGCTCCGGCGGATGTGACGCTGTCGGAGCTGGCGATCGAGCTGTTCTACCCGCTCGACGAGTTCACGGCGAAGGCCCTGCGGGCGCTGGGGTCCGGCACTCCTGCCCCCGCCCCCGCCTCCGCCTCCGCAATCGGGTGAATCCGGGCGCTCCCCGCCGCGTACAGCGATCGACTCCACCGCGGATCCCTCAAGGTGGTTGTCCTGACGTCGGAGTGATCGGAGTTCACCGTGCGTCGATCGCGTGTCCTGACCGCCTGTGCCGCCATCCTGTTCGGCTTCTCCGCCGCGGCCGTCGGCTCCGCCGCGGCGGCACCGGGCCCGAAGGCCGCGCCCGAGCAGGTGACCGGGACGGTCAGCCTGTGGTCGGCCCACTACAGGGGCGCCGGCAATTACGTCGACTGCCCGAGGATGGACCACCCCCTCGACATCACCCTCGTCCTGAACACGCCGCCCCTGGAGCGGGAGTACGTCGACCGCTGCGGTGACTCCATGCGCGCCGAGTGGCTCGTCACCTACCGCTACGTCAGCCCGGCCCCGAACTCCAACCTGACCAACGCCACGGAGAACCAGGTCAGCATCCATGTGCACGGAGTGCTGTACGAGGGCGACACCGAGCAGACGATGAGCAAGAAGGGCGAGCTCGACCAGGACCTCTCCCTCGGCCCCGGCCGGCCGCTCCAGCAGACCGTCGAGCTCTTCAACCAGGCGGAAGCCGGCCCCGACGACGCGAGAAAGACCGACAAGGCCTGGGCCCAGTTCGACCTCACGGACGACAGCCCCCTCGCACAGTCCGAGACGTCCCCGCTCTCCCCGCTGAAGGACAAGCTGGGCGGCCTGGGCGACAAGCTCGGCTCCTTGGGCAAGCTGGGCAATGGGGGCAGCCTGCTGGACTCCCTGGGCGGCCTCGGCGGGAGGCCCCTCAACATTCCGTAGGCCGTAAGCCGTACTCCGTAAGCCTTCGCTCCGCCGGTCAGGGCATCTGCGCCACCCAGTCGGGCAACGGTTCCCGTCGTTCCAGCCAGTCGGCCGGGACGGCCGATACGCCCGTGGCCGCTCCGACGACGCCGCCCACGATCGCGCAGGTCGTGTCGACGTCGCCGAGGCCCTCGGCCGTGGTCCACAGCGCGGCGATCAGGTCGTCCTGGTGGCGGGCGGCGCACCAGAGGGCGAAGGGGACGGTGTCGTCGGCGCGGATGCGGCGGCCGCTGCCGAGGATCTCGGCGGCCTGGCGCGGGGTGGTGGCGGGTGGGAGCTCGGTGGCGTGGGTGAGGCCGTCGCGGACCGGGCCCGGTGGGGTGCGGTCGGCGGCCTGGCGCAGGAGGTCGGGGATGGGGGCGCGGCGGGCGGTGAGGGCCGCCGCGACGGCGACCGCGACCGCGCCGGCGATGCCCTGGGGGTGGGCATGGGTGACCTCGGCCGAACGGCGGGCCTGTTCGGCGGCGTGGTCCGGGTCCGCGCTGAACCACGCGCCCAGCGGCGCGACCCGCATCGCCGCGCCGTTGCCCAGGCTGCCCTCGCCGCCGAACAGGGCGCGGGTGGCGGAGGGCCAGGAGGAGGGGGCGGCGGCGAGGGACGGCAGGAGTTCGTGCATGCCGCTGCCGTAGCCGCGCCCGGGGTCGGACAGGAAGGTGTCGGCCAGGGTCTGGGCCAGCTGGGTCCGGTCGACCTTCCCGTGCTCGCTGAGCTCGTTGAGCGCGTTCAGCACGCCGAGCGCCATCGCCGTGTCGTCAGTCCAGGGCCACCGCGGCTCCTCGGGCACGGCCCGCGCCCGGATCTCGTCGTACGCCCGCCGCCGGTCGCGGAAGAGCGGGAACCAGCGCTCGCCGAAGGCGTCGCCGAGGGCGAGGGCCTCGATGCTGCGGCGGGCGGCCGCCGGGTCCGGCGTCGGGGTCGAGGTCGGGGTCGAGGTGGGGGTGGGGGTGGAAGTCGGAGTCATCGGGCTCGGGTTCGGGGCCGGAGTCGCGGTCATGGTGCGCATCGTGCCAGTGGGGGGTGGCCCGCGCATCGCCGTTTTCCCGGCCACCGCGCCTCCCGCGCCTCCCGCGCCGCGGTGTCCGTCGCCGCGTCCGCCGCCGCGTCGGTCCCTTACGCGCGCCCGCGGGTGAAGAGGGCCTCGACGGTGACCGTGGTGTGGCCCTTCATCATGCCGAGCCGGTTCCAGGTCAGCCCGAAGTCGGCCGGGTCGACGATGAGTTCGGCGGCCAGCGTGACCTCGTCGGCGGTGGCGCCCGGCCCGGTGGCGGTGAAGGACAGCGGGCGGGTGGTGCCGCGGACCGTCAGCTCGCCGGAGACCTCCACCGCGCCCTGGGGGTCGGGGGCGGCGCGGTGGGCGGTGAAGACGAGGGTGGAGTGGCGGTCGGTGTCGAAGAAGTCCGCGCTCCGCAGATGGGCGTCGCGCTTGGCGTGGCCGGTGTCCACCGATGCCGCGTCGATGGTCAGGGTGCCGCTCGCGGAGCCGTCGGGCAGGGTCTCGGCCTCGCCGTCGACGTTGGTGAAGCCGCCCTTGACCGTGACCATTCCCCACATGGTCTTGTGCTGGATGCGGACCCGCGTCCGCGCGGGGTCGAGGATCCAGGAGCCGGGCTGGACGGCCGAGGGGGGCGTGGCGGCAGCGGGTTCGAACATGACGGGAGGCCTTTCATACGGGCAGGTCAGGAGCAGTGTCAGGAGCAGTTTTAGGTAGCCAGATATTAAGTAGCTAGTTAGACAATAGCTGGCGTTGATACCCTGGGCAAGACGGCCGGAAAGCGCGAGAGGGGTGCGAGACATGGCGGAATGCCCGGAGAAGACGCGCACGGGCGACGACGGCGACGCGCGGTGTCCCACCCCGGAGGACCTCGCGCTGCTGGAGCAGTGGGACGTCCTCCAGTCCGGGATGCGCCGGCTCACCGATCAGCTCCTGGACGACGTCGAGACGACGACCGACCTGGCCCCCTCGTCCTTCCGGGCGCTGTGGTTCCTGCTCACCGCCCCCGAGCACGCCGCGCCGATGAACCAGCTCGCCGCCACGCTCGGCTTCACCACGGCCGGGACCACCAAGGTCGCCGACCGGCTGGCCGAGGCCGGGCTGCTCGAACGGCACCCCTCGCCCTGCGACCGCCGGGTGACCCTCGCCCGGCTGACCGAGCCGGGCCTGGCCGCCGCCGTCACCGCCGCGCTCACCCTGGCCGACGCCCTGCGCAAGCGCGTCGTCGGGCCGCTGGGCGCGCAGAGCTTCGCCTCCCTCGTGGACGGGGTCGGCACGGTCGACCCGACCCCGGGGGCGCGGCGCGGCTGCCCCTGAGCCCCAAGCCCGCCGACCGCGAACCCCAGCCCCCAGCCCCGCGAGCCTCAGTCGTCCGCCGCGCCCTCGGCGATCGCCGCCGACACCTCCCCCGTACGCGCCGCCTCCTCCGCGCTGAAGCGCTTCGCGTCGAGCCGGTCGGCCAGTTCCTCGTCCTGGGACATCAGCTGGTCGAGATCGCCGTCGCCCAGCTCCAGCACGCCCATGTCGACATACGCGCGCCGCAGCCGCACGCCCCACAACCCGATGTCCTTCACGCACGGCACAATCCGGCTGAACAGCAGCTTCCGGAAGAGCTGGAGCTGCGGTGACCGCTCGATACACTCCCGCGCCTCGGCGCTCGGGATGCCGAGGTTCTCCAGCACCTCGACCCCGCCCAGCCGGTCGCGCATCAAGTAGCAGCCCTCGATGACGAATTCCTCGCGCTCGCGCAGCTCCGCGTCCGTGAGCTGCCGGTAGTAGTCGCGCAGCGCCATCCGCCCGAAGGCGACATGGCGGGCCTCGTCCTGCATGACATAGGTGAGGATCTGGCGGGGCAGCGGCTTGTCGGTGGTGTCGCGGATGAGCCCGAACGCGGCGAGCGCCAGGCCCTCGATGAGCACCTGCATGCCCAGGTACGGCATGTCCCAGCGGGAGTCGCGGAGGGTGTCGCCGAGCAGCCCGGCCAGGTTGTCGTTGATCGGGTAGAGAGTGCCGAGCTTGTCCCGCAGGAAGCGGGCGTAGATCTCGGCGTGCCGCGCCTCGTCCATGGTCTGGGTCGCGGAGTAGAACTTGGCGTCCAGGTCGGGGACCGACTCCACGATGCGTGCCGCGCACACCATGGCGCCCTGTTCACCGTGCAGGAACTGGCTGAACTGCCAGGCGGCGAAGTGGTGCCGCAGCTCGCCCTTGTCCCGCTCGGTCATCTTGGCCCAGTGCCGGGTGCCGTGGAGGGCGAGGGTCTCGTCGGGCGCGCCCAGCGGGTCGTACGGGTCCACCTCCTGGTCCCAGTCGATCCGCTTCACGGCGTCCCACTGCTTGTCCTTGCCCTTCTGGTAGAGGGCGAGCAGCCGCTCGCGGCCCTCGTCGTAGTCCCAGCTGAAGCGGGCCGCCCCGGCGGTCGGCACCTGCCACATCGGGTCCCCGGGGTCCATCGCGTAGAGCTCCTGCGTCGACACCGGCGCCTCCTTCGCCTTGCTCGCTCCCCCGTGAACGGTTGGGAAAACGCAGGCTCACACGTCTAGTACGGCCGGGTCCTATGACGCTCGAGGATCGGTCGAGCGAGATCTCCGCTCGGCCGTACACAAGGGATTGACGTGCTTGCTGACACATCGTCTCATAAGATGTATCCGCCGGTAACCCTCCCGGCGGCCCGCTCCGACCGAGGTGCCGACCATGACAACTGCCACCCCACCTTCCGCGCCGCGCGACGCGCTCGGGCTGCTCAAGGACCGCGAGAAGGTGGCCGAGCGGCTGCTGAAGTCCTCCGCCCGGCACTCCTTCGACCCGGACACCGAGCTCGACTGGGACGCGCCGTACGAGCCGGACAAGTGGTTCTGGCCGCCGGAGCTGGTGTCCCTGTACGACACGCCGATGTGGCGGCGGATGCCGGAGGAGCAGCGCGTCCTGCTGTCCCGGCACGAGTTCGCCGCGCTCCTCTCGCTCGGCATATGGCTCGAGGTGATCCTGATCCAGCTGCTCACCCGCCATATCTACGACAAGCCGTCGACCAGCGCGCATGTGCGCTACGCGCTCACCGAAATCGCCGACGAGTGCCGCCACTCGAAGATGTTCGCCCGGCTGATCGCCAAGGGCGGCACCCCCGCCTATCCGCCCGCCCGGCCGCACCACAACCTCGGCCGCTTCTTCAAGACGGTCTCCACGACCCCCGGCTCGTTCACCGCGACCCTGCTCGGCGAGGAGATCCTGGACTGGATGCAGCGGCTGACCTTCCCCGACGAGCGGATCCAGCCGCTGGTGCGCGGCGCGACCCGGATCCATGTCGTGGAGGAGGCCCGCCATGTGCGGTACGCCCGCGAGGAGTTGCGCCGCCAGATGGTGTCGGCGCCGCGCTGGACGGCGGAGCTGACCCGGATCGGCTCCGGCGAGTTCGCCCGGGTGTTCGCGCGCGCCTTCGTCAACCCCCAGGTGTACTCGGACGTCGGGCTCGACCGGCGCGCGGCGGTGGAACAGGTGCGGGCCAGCGCACATCGGCGCGAGGTGATGCGCACCGGCACCAAGCCGCTCACCGACTTCCTCGATGACATCGGCGTGCTGCGGGGCGCGGGGCGGCGGTTGTGGCAGAGCTCGGGCCTGCTGGCCGCGCCGGGCCGGGGGCACCGCCCTGCGGTAGCTGGGGGCGAGCGCTAAGGGCGCGACCCTGTCGGAAGGGAAAGCGCGCGGAGGCCCTGAGGCTGCAATCGATTTGCGGCTGCCGCCGCGCGGAGGGCCGAGCACGGTCGACCGTCGACAGGGGCTGAGGCGCCCGAAGCACATCGAGCCCAGAAAACAATTCGCACGCAGGGCCGGTTACGCTGAGGCATGACGACAGGCAGCGGCACCGCCCCGGCGCACCCGGCGGAAACGACCCCCGCCGCCGCGCGCCCCGCGCGCCGCGGCGCCTACCGCCGGCTCAGCGTCGAGGAGCGGCGCGCCCAGCTGATCAGCGCCGCGCTCGGGCTGTTCGCCCACCGCGCGCCCGAGGACGTCTCGCTGGACGACGTCGCCACCGCCGCCGGGGCCTCCCGCCCGCTCGTCTACCGCTACTTCCCGGGCGGCAAGCAGCAGTTGTACGAGGCCGCGCTGCGCACCGCCGCCGACGAGCTGGAGCTGTGCTTCGCCGAGCCCCGGAGCGGCCCGGTCACCGTACGGCTGAGCCAGGCGCTCGACCGCTATCTCGCCTTCGTGGCCGAGCGCGACACCGGGTTCAGCGCGCTGCTCCAGGGCGGCAGCGTCGCCGAGACCTCGCGGACCAGCGCCATCGTGGACGAGGTGCGGCGGGCCGCCGCCGACCAGATCCTGCTCCATCTGGAGGTGGCGGAACCCGGCCCGCGGCTGCGGATGATGGTGCGCACCTGGATCACCGCGGTCGAGGCCGCCTCGCTGATGTGGCTGGACGAGGGCAAGCAGCCGCCGTTGGCGGAGCTGCGCGACTGGCTCATCGACCACTTCGTCACGCTGCTGGCCGCCACGGGCGCGAGCGACCCGCAGACGGCGCGGGTGCTGCGGGCGGCGCTGGCGATCGAGCCGGCGGAGGGGCAGGCCGGGGCGCTGGCCCGGCGCCTGATGCCGGTGCTCGGCGACGCCTCCCACCTCCTGTGAGACTGGTGCGGTGAGAAGCGAGGAGACGCCCTTCGTGGGCGGGCCGCTGGACGGCCGGGTGCTGCCGGTGCTGACCGGGCTGACCGGGCAGCCGCCGAAGACATACGAGGTGCCGGTCCCAGACGAGGGCGGCGGCGCGCCGACGGTGTACGTCTACCGCCGGGTGCCGGCCGCCACTTCGCGGCGGCTGGGCCTGGTGCGCGGATGGCGCTACGAGTACGACCCGCAGGGCAAGCCGCACCGGCTGAAATGGCCCTGGTCAAAGCCCGACTGACGTCAGGACAGGGCCTCGGCTCGTACGTGTATACGAGGGAACGGGCACGCGGACCGGCCGCCGGACGGGTGACCGTATTGCCCAGACCGCCAACAATTCTCCCGAATATACGACTGGTCATGTCACGATCGCCCCGAGGTCGTCGAGCCCGGAGGTGAGACCGTGTCAGGACGCATCGTGAGATCGGTCTGCGCGGTGGCGCTGACCGCGGCCGCCGCGGTGGCCGCCCCCGCCCCGTCGGCGCCCGCCGCGGCCGCCCCCGCCGAGCAGTCCGTCGCCGAGCTGCTGACACAGCTCAAAACGGCGTACCGCAAGGCCGAGGAGGCGACCGAGGCGTACAACGCCACCGAGGAGAAGCTGCGCAAGCAGCGCGCCAAGACCCGGGCGCTGGCCGCCGCCCTCGGCCGCACCCGCTCCCGGCTCGCCGTCAGCCACGACGACGTGGGGCGGCTGGCCCGCGAGCAGTACCAGGGCCACACCCAGCTCTCCTCGTACTTCTTCCTCATGGCGCTGCTGTCCCCCAGCCCCGACCAGGTCACCGAACAGACGCGTGTGCTCGGCCGGGCCGCCGACCGCCAGGCGATCCTGATGGAACGGCTGGCCAGAGGGGAGGTACACGCGGCACGGCTGGTCCAGCAGGCCAGGGCCTCGCTGAAGAAACAGCTGTCCCTCGCGACCAAACGGAAGAAACAGCGGGACAAGGTCGAGAAACGCCTCACCGCCATCGAAGTGAAACTGGCCTCGCTGAGCCGTCGCCAGATCCGGGCCATCCAGAAACGGGAGCGGCAGGACACCGAGAAGGCCCAGCGCGAGCTGCTCGACTCGGGGGCCCTCGACCCCCCGGTGCCCGACATCGTGCCCGACACCGTCCCGGAGGACGTCGTCCCCGACCCGCAGACCGACGACCCCGACACCGACACCGGCGCCGACGCCGACGCCGACGCGAACAGCGACACGGGCAGCGGCACCGACGCCAAGGAAACCCCTAAGGAAACTCCTAAGGAAACCCCCTCGGAGCCCACCCCCGAGCCCGAGGCCTCCGAGACCCCGCCCCGGCGCCCCAAGGAGACCGCCCACCGCCGCACGCCCCGCCGCGCCTCCGCCTCCAAGGCGGCCGGGCAGCGGGCGCTGCGGTACGCGCTGAAGCAGATCGGCAAGCCGTACGTCTGGGGCGCGGAGGGGCCGCGCTCCTTCGACTGCTCGGGGCTGACCTCCCAGGCGTGGGCACACGCCGGGCGGCGCATCCCGCGCACCAGCCAGGAGCAGTGGCGCCGGCTGCCGCGGGTGAAACTCAACCGGCTGCGCCCCGGGGATCTGGTGGTCTACTTCAAGCGCGCGAGCCATGTGGCGATCTACGCGGGCAACGGCATGGTGGTGCAGGCCCCGCGCCCGGGGGGCCGGGTCAAGCTGTCCCCGCTCGCGTCCAACCCGCTGCGCGGCGCCGTACGGCCGACCAAGGGCTGACGGCGGCCCGGCCGCACTCAGCCCACCTGCTCGGCCGCCTCGCTCTCGGGCTCACCAACCACCTCGCCGACCGCCTCGCCGACCGCCTCACCAACCAACGCGCCGGCTAACTCGCCGTCCGTATCCGCTACGGCGGCCCCGGCCTCCGCCTCCTCCAGATACGCCGCGGTCTTGTCCGGCTCGTAGAAGAAGTTCTCGAAGTCGGCCGGGTCGTCGAAGCCGTTGGCGAAGCGGTGGGCGACCGCGGGCAGCTGGCCCGCCGCGCCCAGCAGCCGCACGATGTGCTCCGGCGGCGGAGCCAGCATCGCGTTGGTCCACTTGGTCACGTGGCGCGCCGTCGCCCAGAAGCGCCCGAACGTCCGCCGCATCCACGCCTCGTCGAAGGGCCGGTCGCCGTGCTCGACGATGCTCTCCAGATACGAGGTGGCGCATTTGGCCGCGGAGTTGGACCCCTGCCCGGTGAGCGGGTCGTTGGTGACCACCACATCGGCCACCCCGAGGACCAGACCGCCGCCCGGCAGCCAGCCGATGGGGTCGCGGACGGTCGGGGCGTACCGCCCCGCCAGCGTGCCGCCGGCGTCCGTCAGCTCGACCCTGGTGGCCCGCCCGTACTCCCAGGGCGTGAACCACTCCATGAGCTCGAGGGTGAGGGCCAGGTGTTCGGAGGGGTCGGTGACGCCGCCGAAGACATCGGCCGGGCCGCCGGGGATGGCCTCCCAGAACAGGATGTCGGCGCGCCCGGAGTTGGTGAGGGCGGGCATGACGTACAGCTCGCCCACATCGGGCACCAGATTGCAGCGCACCGCTTCGAGCTCGGGGTGTTCGAGCCGGGGGGCGAGGTTGTGGACATAGGCGATGGCGAGGGCGCGCTGCGGGGTGGTGTACGGGGAGCGGGCGGCGTCCCGGCCGAAGAGGGCGCCCAGTTCGCCCTTGCCCGCGGCGACCAGCATCAGGTCGTACCGCGCCGCCAGGAAGTCCAGGTCGGAGACGGCGGCGCCGTGGATGACCAGTCGGCCGCCACGCCGCTCGAAGGCCTCCATCCAGCCGGCCATCTTCAGCCGCTGGTCGACGGACTGGGCGTGGCCGTCCAGCTCGCCCAGCCAGTCGACCAGGCGCGGATGCCCCAGCGGGGTGGCGGGACCGGCGACCGAGACGCCGAGGCCCTGGATGCGCGGGGCCTGCTCCTCCCAGAAGTTGATCTCCAGATCGCGCTCGTGCTGGAGCGCGGTGTGGAACATGCACTGGGTGGACATCACCCGGCCGCCGCGGATCTCGTCGGCCGTGCGATTGGACATCAAGGTGACGTCGTACCCCTGGGCCTGGAGCCCCAGGGCGAGCTGGAGCCCGGACTGACCGGCCCCGACGATCAGAATCCTGCGCATGGCCGGGCCCGTGTCACTCGGGCGAGACGTCCACGGCGAACCTCACCAGGGCGAGCAGAGTGTCGGCCACCGAAATGCGGTTACGGGCGTCCATGCTCACCACGGGCACCTTGGCCGGTACGGAGAGGGCGTCCCGCACGTCCTCCGGCTCGTACTCCGGCGTCCCGTGGAAGTGGTTGACGGCGATGACATACGGCAGCCCGCAGCTCTCGAAGTAGTCGAGCGCCGGGAAGCTGTCCTCCAGCCGCCGGGTGTCGACCATCACCACCGCGCCGATCGCGCCGCGCATCAGGTCGTCCCACATGAACCAGAACCGCTGCTGGCCCGGGGTGCCGAACAGATACAGCACCAGGTCGGAGTCGAGCGTGATCCGGCCGAAGTCCATCGCGACCGTCGTGGTCAGCTTCTGCGGGGTCGCGGCGAGGTCGTCCACGTCCTCGCTGGCCCGCGTCATCAGCGCCTCGGTCTGAAGCGGCGTGATCTCCGAAACCGCACCGACGAACGTCGTCTTACCGACGCCGAAACCCCCCGCGACGACGATCTTGGTGGCGATGGGGGCCCGCGAACGGTCCGTCTGCCACCCCTGGAGCGCCTCGTCGGCCCCGGGTATGTTCGGCACCCGCACCGGTGCCACCGTCATCGTCTCAGAGTCTGCGAAGTCCACTGAGCACCCTTTCGAGCAACGCGCGTTCCGGCTGTCCGGGGCTGCGCCCGGTGCCGTACACGCGGATCTTTCCCTGGTCCGCGAGATCGCTGAGGAGCACGCGCACCACACCGAGCGGAATCTTGAGCAGCGCGGAGACCTCCGCGACCGAGCGCATCCGGCGGCAGAGGTCGATGATGGCGCGGATCTCCGGCACCATCCGGGAGGCCGGCCCGCTGAGCGCGGGCTCGACCGCCCCGTCCGGGGTCTCCAGCGTGGCCACGAAGGTCTCGACCAGCAGCACATGGCCGGAGCGGGTCCGGCCGCCGGTGAGCGAGTACGGGCGTACGCGGGCGGCCTTGTGGGACGCGGACGTCACTGCGCGGACTCCAGGGACCGGCGCAACTCGGTCCGGAGCTCGGGGGTGAGCACATGCCCGGCCCGGCCGACGAACAGCGCCATGTGGTACGCGACCACCGTCATGTCGCAGTCCGGCGTGGCGTGCACGCCCAGCAGCGAGCCGTCGCTGATCGACATGACGAACAGGCTGCCCTGGTCCATCGCGATCATCGTCTGCTTGACCAGCCCGCCGTCCATCAGCTTGGCCGCGCCCAGCGTCAGGCTGCCGAGGCCGGAGACGATGGTCGCCAGGTCGGCGCTCGACCCCTTCGGGCCGTCCTGGGCCGTCGGGTCCGCGGCTTCCGCGACCGCCGCGGCGTGCCGCGCGTCCGAGGACAGCAGCATCAGCCCGTCGGAGGAGACGACGGCGACCGAACGGACGCCGGGCACCTCCTCGACCAGATTCGACAGCAGCCAATGCAGATTACGGGCCTCAGAACTCAACCCATACGTGCTACTGGGCGCATTCACCTGCGTGCCTCCTCAACCGTGCCACCCTCGTCCTGCGCCCCCGATTGTCCCCGCTGCCGCTCCCCCGCCGGGCCACGACCCGCGAACTCGGCCTCGGCGTCCCGGCGTCCTTCGCGCGCGCCCTTCTGGAAACCGCCGAGCCTGCGCCGAAGTTCCTCGGCGCTCACCGCGCCCGTGCGCTCCTGCGGATCCGGTTCCGGCAGGGCCACGTTCCTCGGGGTGCGCTTGGGAAGTCCCTTGTCCGTGAGGCGCCTTTCGGGCAGGCCCCGTTCGCGCGCCGCCGCCTGTTCCGGGGCCCGCTGCCCGGGCACCCCGGACAGCGCGGCCCCGGCCCCGTCCGGGGCGTCCGCAGCCGCACGGCGCTTGGGCAACTCGGTCTGGCGGGCCGCCTCCTGGCCGGTCGCGGCGGTCGCCGAGGGCTCGATCCCGGGCCGGGTGTGCTCGGCGCGCTCGATCAGAGACGGCCCGGTGACCGACCGCGTCGCGTCCGCGGGCCCGGCCGGAGCCGGTCCGTCGGCGGCCGGTCCGTCGGCGATCGGGGCGTCGGTGATCGGCGCGTCGGCGATCGGGCCCCAGGCGTCGGCGCCGACCGGGCGCATGCCGTGGCCGCCGATCGTGTCACCGCCGCCGCGCTGGGCCGGCCGGCGCGGGTCGGGGACCGTCTCGCCCCGGCGCCCGGAGAGCTGGATGGTCCGCTCGGCGGCCTCCACCAGCGGGTCGGGGTCCTGCTTCGCGGCGCGCCGCGGCAGCATGGGCAGCGTCCCGCCGTCGGACGGCATCGGGTGGCCGCGCGGCGGGGTCGGCTCCTGGGCGAACTCGAGGCCGGGGACGGCCGCCCCGACGGCGTCCGCCGTCCCGGGCCGTGGGTCGTGGGCCGGGCCGCCGGACGGCGTACCGGTGGGGGTCGCCGCCGTACGAGCCGGGCCGTCGGCGCCTTCCGTGGCGGCGCCCGGGCGCGGCAGCCCCAGGCGCCCGCCGCGCCGGTGCGACAGCGTCCGCGGCGACTCCAGGTCGGCCGCGGAGGTCCCCGAGGCGGTGAGGGCCGGGCGGGCCTGCCCCGGAAGGGTGTTGGAGTTGGCCTCGGCCACCGAGCCCGGGAAGGACGGCAGCGAGGCGCCGCCGTACGACGAGCCCGCGGGCACGGCGGGCGGCAGCCCGGCGCCGGGCGGACCGGCGGGCAGGATCTTGGTCGGCAGGACCACGACGGCCGCGACCCCGCCCGGCTTCTGCTCCCGCAGCTGCACCCGTACGCCGTGGCGCGCGGCCAGCCGGGTCACCACGTACAGGCCGAGCCCCAGCGGGTCCTCGGGCTGCGGGCCCTGGCAGTACTCGGGCACCGGGTCGGCCAGCCGGCCGTTCAGCTCGACGAAGCGCTCGGGCGTCATGCCGATGCCCTCGTCCTGGACGGAGAGCATGACCTCGCCGCTCTCCAGCAGCCAGCCGGCGATCTGGACCATGGTGTCGGGCGGCGAGAACGTGGTCGCGTTCTCCAGCAGCTCGGCGACCAGGTGGCTGATGCTGTCCGCGGCGTAGCCGACAACCTGGGCGTGCTGCGGCAGGGACTGGATCTGCACCCGGTCGTAGCGCTCGACCTCGCTGATCGAGGCGCGCAGCACATCCAGCAGGGGCACCGGCCCCGGGTGCGCGGCCTTGTTCTCGGAGCCCGCGATGACCAGCAGGTTCTCGCCGTAGCGGCGCATTCCGGTGGCCAGGTGGTCGAGCTGGAAGAGGGTCTGGAGCCGGTCCGGGTCCTGCTCCCGCTCCTCCATCTGCTCGATGATGGTCAGCTGGCGCTCGATCAGGCCGAGGGTGCGCAGCGCCAGGCTGACGAAGCTGCCGTGGACGCGGGCCCGCAGCCCCTCGAGGCGGGTGGTGACCGCGTCCCGCTCGCGGCGCAGTTCGGACCGCTCGTCGGCGAGCTTCCGCCGCTCCTCGATCAGGCGGGTCCGCTCGGCATCCAGCTTCAGGGCGCGCTCGTGCTCGCGCACCGCGGCCTGGTGCATCTGGTTGACGGCCCGTACGGCCTCCGCGAACTCGTCGTCGCGGCCCTTGAAGGCGATCGGCTCCTCGGCCACCGGGTCGGCGGCCACCCGCCGCGCGCCGAGCCGCAGCGCGGCCAGCGGCCGGGTCATCGAGCGGGCGGCCTGGACGCTGGCGCCGATGGCCAGCAGCAGACAGGCGCCGAGGATGCCGATGCCCACCTCGAGGTCGGTGACCTCGTCGTCGCGCAGCTTCTCCAGATGCTCGATCTCGGCGGTGGCCAGCGAGGACTCCACGCCGCGCATCCGGTCGATACGGGCGGACAGGCTGGACTCGACGCGCTCGTCGCTGAGGAACCGGTCGGTGTCGGAGAGCTGGGGCTGGTCGGTGAGGCGGGCGATATAGCGCTCGGCCGCGGTGACCTCGGTGCCGTTGACCGTGCGGGCGAAGCGGTCGCGGACGGAGGACGGGGCCAGCTGGTTGAAGTCGGAGAGCGCGGACTGCTCGCTCACATTGGTGCGCTGGGCCGCCGAGGTGAGCTTGGGCTGGCTGCCGCCCGCGGCCAGCGCGCCGAGCAGCAGCCCGCGGGTGGCGGAGGCCTCTTCCGTGGCGCGGCCGAGGGGGGCCAGCGCGGCCGCGGAGCCGTCGTCGGCGCCGGCCTCCAGCCTGCGGGCCAGGGTGTCGGCGAGGCTGCCGAGGGCCTGGATGGTCTCGGTGTAGCTCTCGTACACGTCCAGCGCCGAGCCGTTGCCGGTCAGCGCCTGCTGCCGGACCTTGGGCAGCGCGTCCAGCAGCCGCCGCACCTCGGCGGGGGTGCTCGGGCCCACCTCCTTGACCTGCCGGTCCACCCGGGCCCGCTGGCTCTCGGAGACCCCGGCGCCGGAGGCGGAGTTGCGCCCGGCCGCGACGTACTCGGTCATGGCGTCGCGCTCGTCGGCGAGGGCGTGGGAGAGGGTCACCGCGCCGCGGTTGGTCTCGGCGAGGTCGACCAGCTTCTGGGCGTCGGTGGTGTCGTCGAGCGCGCCGAGCACGGCCGGGGCCCCGGCCCCGAGGACGGCGAGGGAGACGACGGCGACGGACACGGCGAGCCGGTTACGGACGCGTGCGGTGCTGCGCTGCGGCGACGCCTCCTGCTGGCGTGGCTCGCCGCCCTGTTCGTGGTTGCTGCCCCGAAGCCGCTTCTTCCGCACCGGTGCTCACAATCTTTTCTCGCCCGACCCACTGTGGTTCCAGAGGTGACGACGGTTCAACAATTGTGCTCGCTCCCCCACCTCTGGTAGGGGTTCCGACCCTTTCAGGAGGGCTTGGGATGGATCGGATCATCCGTTCCAGCCACCCTGAACGAGTGAACCGCATTGCGTAGTTGACCACCAAACTTCGGTCGCGGGCCATACCCTCCTTCAACCTTTCACGGGTTGGAAATCACCTGACCTCCTGACAGGATGCTCCCCCGCACGTTCCGGAAACCGTCAATCACGACCAATCCGGCAAACGACTCCGCCACCCGTCCGGCCGGGGCCGACGGACCCCGATCCGGCAGACTGGCCGAATGCGCATCGAACTCGCCACCGCCCCCGGTGATCCCCGCATCCCCAACGAGGACTACGCGTCGGTAGCGTTGCCGGCATCCGGGCAGGGTGGCGCGCTGGTGGTACTGGACGGGGTGACGCCCCCCGAGGACGACGACGGATGCGTCCACGGCGTGCCCTGGTTCACCGCCCGGCTGGGCGGGGCGCTGCTCGAACTGTCCGGTTCGCGACGCGATATGCCACTGACGGACTGCCTCTCACGCGCGATCGAGCGGACGGCCGCGGCCCACGGCCCCGAATGTGACCTTTCTCACGTTAGAACGCCGCAGGCGACGGTCGTCGCGGTGCGGTGGGACGCGGAGCGGATCGAGCATCTGGTGCTCTCCGACTCCGCGTTGCTCATCGAGGGGACGGACGGCACGGTGACTCCCGTGCTCGACGACCGGATCGACCGGCTCCGCGCCGCGGGCCGGCGGCCGCTGGCCCCATTGCGCAATGTCGAGGGCGGCTTCTTCACCGCCGCCGCCGACCCCGCGGTCGCCCACAGGGCCGTGACCGGCACCCGCCCGCGCGCGGGGACGCGCGCGCTGGCGGCGCTCACCGACGGGGCGGCGCGATGGGTGGAGGTGTTCCGCGAGGGCGACTGGGCCGAGTGCTTCGCCCTGCTGCGCAAGGAGGGCCCGCAGTCGCTGATCGACCGGGTACGGGCGGCGGAGGACGCCGACCCGGAGCGGACGGGCTTCCGGCGCGGCAAGACCCACGACGACGCGGCGATCGTCTTCGCCGAGTTCTAGGGGTAGGGGTATCCGACACCCCCGTACGCCGGGCCGCGCGCGGCCCGGCGTACTCCCGTCGCCACACCCACGTCGCCGGATCGGCGGACCTCGCCGATCCTGACGTACATGAGAGCCCTACTCCTGTGGCGGACGTGCGCCCTGGCCGGGCTCGTCGGTGAGCTGTACGGAGTTCAGCCGGTGCAGCAGCCGGGCGAGTTCGGCCACCTCGCTGCGCTCCCACGCCGCGAGGCGGCGCGCGTACCGCGTGCGCCGGGCGCCGCGCACCCGACGGAACCGGGCCCGCCCCTCATCCGTCAACTGAACCAGGAAGGCCCGCCCGTCCGCGGGGTCGGGAGCTCGTGCCACCAGCCCGAGATCCTCCAAGGCGCGCAATTGGCGACTCATCGTCGCCTTGCCCACGCCGAAGTAGGCCGCGAGATCCGTGGCCCGCTGCTCTCCGGCGTCTTCCAGCCGCATCAGGAGTCCGTACGCGGCGGATTCCAGCTCCGGGTGGACTTCCCGGGCCAATTCACCCGAAGAGGCGCGGGCTCGGCGAAGGAAAACCGCCAATTCGCGCTCCAGAGCCAGGAATGCATGGTCTACACCAATTCCACCCATGGTGCGTCCCTCACCCCCCTCGGGGGGCAATGCCCCGTTATTATGCACGTCAGAGCCCTCTCCGGATTTTCATGGCCTGAAAGTTTCTTCCAAGCGCGGTCGTCGCCGCAGCTCCGTCAGTATTTCGCAGGATTAGACCAACGGCAGCAACCCGACCCCCTTCCGCGCCGCGTATCTACGCCCGTAGCGTCTACGCCCGTAGCGTCAGAGTGACATGGCCACACCAATGACAGACACGTGCACCTCTCCCCACACGAGGCCTTCGGAGGCACGCCATGCCCAAGTACAGACCTGGCACGACCCGGCGCACCCTCACCGCGCTGTTCGGCATTCTCGCCGCGCTCCTCGCCACGAGCTTCACGCTCTCCGGTACGGCCACGGCCGCGGACAGCGGGAAGAAACCCAACCCCGAGGACCACTGGGCGGGCTCCCAGATACTCAAGCACGAAGGCGGTTCCACGAGCGGCGAGGAACCGCCGGGGCTCCTCGCCTCGGTCGAAGGCGTTGACGTCAGCAGCCACCAGGGCAATGTCGCCTGGTCGACGCTCTGGAACAGCGGAGTCCGCTTCGCCTACGTCAAGGCGACGGAGGGCACCAGCTACACCAACCCGTACTTCGCGCAGCAGTACAACGGGTCATACAACGTCGGCATGATCCGCGGCTCGTACCACTTCGCCCTGCCGGACAACTCCACCGGCGCGGCGCAGGCCAGGTACTTCGTCAGCAACGGCGGTGGCTGGTCCAAGGACGGCAAGACGCTCCCCGGCGCGCTCGACATGGAGTACAACCCGTACGGCGCCACCTGCTACGGCAAGAGCGCCAGCGCGATGGTCACCTGGATCAAGGACTTCACCAACACCTACAAGTCCCTGACCGGCCGCGACCCGGTGATCTACACCTCGACCAGCTGGTGGAAGAGCTGCACGGGCAACTCCAGCGCCTTCGGCAGCATCAACCCGCTGTGGATCCCGCGCTACGGCTCCTCCGTCGGTGAACTCCCGGCGGGCTGGGACTTCCACACCATCTGGCAGTACACCTCGTCGGGCGCGACGGTCGGCGACCACAACCAGTTCAACGGCGCCCTGGACCGTCTCCAGGCCCTCGCCAACGGCTGACGCCCCCCGCGGCCCCACCCTCGGCGCTTCCGCCCTCCGGCGCACGGACCCCGCTGTCCGTGCGCCGGGGGGCGACGGGCTTTCAGCCCGTTTCAGTCCCGGGGGAATCCGTCGGTGGCCAGAACCAGGTCGACCACCGTGCCGGTCAGATCGACCGGCAATCCGAACGCGAGAGTCGACTCGCGCAGGTAATCGTCGCCCTTGGGCTCGGTGAAGACATGGCACTTGCCGGTGTACGGATCAGCGATCAAATAGACCGCGACACCGGCCGCTGCATAGGCCCGCTTCTTCGGCCCGAAGTCGTTCGCCGCCGTGTCCTTGGAAATCACCTCGGCCACGAACTCGATGTCTTCCCTGCGCCAACGTCCTCGGGCGGTCTTCTCGGCATCCTGGGAAAGCTTGACGACATCCGGGGCGAAGCCGTTGTTGTGCCCGGGAAAGTCGATGCGCACGTCTGACAGCACCTTCACGTCCATCCCGAAGCGGTCTTCGAAAGCACGCACGATCCTCCGGATGACATGCCAGTGCACGTCCCGCTGCGGCGACATGAAGACGCCCCCCTCGACGATCTCAACCTTGTAGCCCTCGGGGACGTGGATCCGCTCCAGCCAGTCGAACAGCTCGTCCAGGCTGAGTTCGTCGCTGTCGGCCATCTCGATCCTGTCGGTCAGCTCGATGGTCACCGTGCGCTCCTCCCCGCTGCCGCGTTATCGCGTGCAGCCGCGCAGTACAACGATACGACGGCCCTCACGACACGCGTGGCCCGGAACTCCCGTGCGAACGGGAGCTCCGGGCCGGCGTACCGGTGGCGTCCGTCACGCCGCCACCGGGACCTCCGGGGCGGCCGGGGTGGCCGCCGGGGTGAGGGCCAGTTCCAGGACGCGGCGGACGTCCGAGACCGGGTGGACGTCGAGCTTGGCCAGGACCTCGGCGGGGACGTCGTCCAGGTCGGGCTCGTTGCGCTTGGGGATGATCACGGTGGTCACCCCGGCGCGGTGCGCCGCCAGCAGCTTCTGCTTGACGCCGCCGATCGGCAGCACCCGCCCGGTCAGCGAGACCTCGCCGGTCATCGCCACGTCCGGGCGCACCTGGCGGCCGGAGAGCAGCGAGGCCAGGGCCGTGGTCATGGTGATGCCCGCGCTCGGGCCGTCCTTGGGCACCGCGCCCGCCGGGACGTGCAGGTGGACGCCGCGCTCCTTCAGGTCACCGACCGGAAGCTCCAGCTCCGCGCCGTGCGAGCGGAGGAAGGACAGCGCGATCTGCGCGGACTCCTTCATCACGTCGCCCAGCTGGCCGGTGAGGGTCAGCCCCGCGCCGCCCGTCTCCGGGTCTGCCAGCGACGCCTCGACGAACAGCACGTCCCCGCCCGCGCCGGTGACCGCGAGCCCGGTCGCCACGCCCGGCACGGCGGTGCGCCGCTCGGCCGGGTCCTGGGCGGACTCGGGGGTGTGGTGCGGGCGGCCGATCAGCGGCCGCAGCTCGTCGGCGCCGATCGTGAAGGGCAGCTTCCGCTCGCCCAGCTCGTGCTGGGCCGCCACCTTGCGGAGCAGCCGCGCGATGGACCGCTCCAGGGTGCGTACGCCCGCCTCGCGGGTGTACTCGGCGGCCAGCCTGCGCAGCGCGTCCTCGGCCAGGGTCACCTCGCCCGGCTCCAGGCCGGCCCGCTCCAGCTGCCGCGGCAGCAGGTGGTCGCGGGCGATGGTGACCTTCTCGTCCTCGGTGTAGCCGTCCAGGCGCACCAGCTCCATGCGGTCGAGCAGCGCCTCGGGGATGGCCTCCAGGACGTTGGCCGTCGCGAGGAAGACCACGTCGCTCAGGTCGAGCTCGACCTCCAGGTAGTGGTCGCGGAAGGTGTGGTTCTGCGCCGGGTCCAGGACCTCCAGCAGGGCCGCGGCGGGGTCGCCGCGGTAGTCGGAGCCGACCTTGTCGATCTCGTCGAGGAGGACGACCGGGTTCATCGAGCCCGCCTCCTTGATGGCGCGCACGACCCGGCCGGGCAGCGCGCCGACGTAGGTACGCCGGTGGCCGCGGATCTCCGCCTCGTCGCGGACGCCGCCGAGCGCGACGCGCACGAACTTGCGCCCCATCGCGCGGGCGACCGACTCGCCGAGCGAGGTCTTGCCGACGCCGGGCGGGCCGACCAGGGCCAGCACCGCGCCGCCCCGCCGGCCGCCGACCACGCCAAGTCCCCGGTCGGCGCGGCGCTTGCGCACCGCCAGGTACTCGGTGATCCGCTCCTTGACGTCCTCCAGGCCCGCGTGGTCCGCGTCGAGCACGGCCTTGGCGCCGGTGATGTCGTACGCGTCCTCGGTGCGCTCGTTCCAGGGCAGCTCCAGGACGGTGTCCAGCCAGGTGCGGATCCAGCTGCCCTCGGGGCTCTGGTCGGAGGACCGCTCCAGCTTGTCGACCTCCTTGAGCGCGGCCTCCCGCACCTTCTCGGGAAGGTCGGCCGCCTCCACCCGGGCCCGGTAGTCGCCGGACTCGTCCTCCGGGTCGCCGTTGAGCTCGGCCAGCTCCTTGCGGACCGCCTCCAGCTGCCGCCGCAGCAGGAACTCGCGCTGCTGCTTGTCGACGCCCTCCTGGACGTCCTTGGCGATCGACTCGGCGACGTCCTGCTCGGCGAGGTGGTCGCTCAGCCAGCCCAGGGCCAGCTTCAGCCGCGCCACCGGGTCGGCCGTCTCCAGCAGCTCCACGCGCTGCTGGATGGAGAGGAACGGCGAGTAGCCGGAGTTGTCGGCCAGCTGGCCGACGTCGTCGATCTGCTGCACCCGGTCCACGACCTGCCAGGCGCCGCGCTTGCGCAGCCAGCTGGCGGCCAGGGCCTTGTACTCCTTCATCAGCTCGGTGACGGAGCCGGGCAGCGGGTCCGGGACGATCTCCTCGACCTGGGTGCCCTCCACCCACAGCGCGGCGCCGGGACCGGTGGTCCCCGCCCCTATCCGCACCCGGCGCACACCGCGGATCAGCGCGCCCGGGTCGCCGTCGGAGAGCCGGCCCACCTGCTCGATCGTGCCGAGCGTGCCGATGCCCGCGTAGGTCCCGTCGACGCGCGGCACCAGCAGCACGCGCGGCTTGCCGCCGCCGCTGCCGCTTGATCGGGCGGCGGCCTGTGCGGCCTCCACCGCGGCTCGTACCTCACTGTCGGACAGGTCCAGCGGCACCACCATGCCGGGCAGCACCACCTCGTCGTCGAGGGGCAGCACGGGCAGAGTGAGCGGTGTGGACATCGAAGCCATGATCTCCCCTTCGGCAGGCAAGTTGAGCTATGCAGACTCAATGCCTGGAGGCCCGCCGATGTTCCCGGCCCGTTGTTCGCTCTGAGCGATCAGCCCGGAGGCCGGATATTTCGGAACCCTCACCGCCGCTTCTCGGTGTCCCCTTCGGCCGCCCCACGGTGCGCGCCGTGATGTGTCGCCCCCGCGCTCGTCGCCACGATGTGCGCAGGAGGTCCGAGATGGCATTCAGGATCAGCAAGGAATTCCACTTCTCCGCCAGTCATCGGCTGGACGGGCTGGCCGAGGGGCATCCGTGCGGCCGGCTGCACGGCCACAACTACGTCGTCGCACTCGAGCTCGCCGCGGGGCCGGACGGCCTGGACCCGACCGGCTTCGTCCGGGACTACGGCGACCTGTCCGCGTTCAGCCGGTGGCTGGACGACGACGTGGACCACCGTCACCTCAACGATCTGCTCACCGATCGCAATCCCTCGGCGGAGAACCTCGCGCGGTGGCTGTACGAGCGCTGGCTGCCGCGGTTCCCGGAGCTGAGTTCCGTACGCGTCAGCGAGACGCCCAAGACATGGGCGGAGTACCGGCCGTGACGCGGGCGGGGGCGGCCGCGGGCGCGGGCAGGGGCGTGGGCGGAGGAGGTGATGCCGCTGTGGAACCGAAACTCGTCGTGAACGAGATCTTCGGCCCCACCTGAGCGCCGTACAGGGAGAGGGGCCCTCGGCGGGGCAGCGCTGCGCCTTTCTGCGGCTGGGCGGCTGCAACCTGGCGTGCCGCTGGTGCGACACCCCGTACACCTGGGACTGGACCGGTGTCGGCGACTCCGGGGTGGCCTACCGCCCCCGTGACGAGCTGCACCCGACGCCCTGGCGCGAGGTGCTGGAGCGGCTGCGGGCGTACGAGGTCCCCATGATCGTCGTCTCCGGCGGGGAACCGCTCAGCCAGCAGGCCCGGCTGCTGCCGCTGCTGCGGGCGCTCATCGACACCGGCCATCGCGTGGAGATCGAGAGCAACGGCACCGTCGTACCGCTGCCCGAGCTGGCCCGCCTCGGCGTGCGCTTCAACATCTCGCCCAAGCTGGCGCACTCCGGCGACCGGGAGGAGCGCCGGCTCGTGCCGGAGGCCCTGGCCGCGCTGGCGGCCGTGCCCGGGACCGCGTTCAAGTTCGTCTGCCGGACGCGGGACGACCTCGACGAGGTGGCGTCCATCGTCGACCGGTACGGCACCACCCCGGTGTGGATCATGCCGGAGGGCCAGACGCCACACGAGGTGGACCGGCACATCGCAGCCCTCGGCGACGACGTGGTCGCCCGTGGCTGGAATCTGACGACCAGACTGCATGTCGCCGTATGGGGTGACAGGAGGGGTGTGTGACATGAGCAGTGGAGCAGTGGAGGTGAACGGGACGGCGGAGGACCGCGACCGGATGCCGGACCCGCTGGAGGACGTGGCGCGCCGGCTCCTCCTCGAAATCGGCGAGAACCCGGACCGCGAGGGCCTGAAGGAGACCCCGGCCCGGTTCGCCCGCTGGTGGCGGGAGTTCAGCAACTACGACCCGGGCGAGGTCGGCACCCTGTTCCCGCTGCGCAACCAGGGGCAGATCGTCATGGTCTCCGACATCAACCTGTGGTCGCTGTGCGAGCACCACCTGCTGCCGTTCTCCTGCGCCGTCACCATCGCGTACCGGCCCGAGGGCGATGTGCTGGGCCTGTCGAAGTTCGCCCGGATCGCCCACCGCCACGCGCACCGGCTCCAGGTGCAGGAGCGGCTGGTCCGGGACATCGCCGAGGAGATCACCGCGGTGACCGGATCCTCCGATGTCGCGGTGGTGGCCCGCGGCGAGCACCTGTGCATGAGCATGCGCGGCATCCGCACCCCGGCGCTCATGACGTCCTCGGTGTTCAACGGGATCTTCCAGGATCACGGGCCGGCCCGCCAGGAGCTCGTGGCCGCCATCTTCCACGGACGGTGACGACCACCGGACCCGCACGTCAGGCACCCATCACCCCTCGCTCAAGGAGTGCACATGGCTCTGCGTGAAATCCGCACCGGACTCAGCCTGGACGATGTGCTGCTGGTCCCGCGGCACACCTCGGTGGTGAGCCGCTCGGCGACACACCTGGGCACCGAACTCGCCGCCGGAATCGAGCTGAGCGTCCCGGTGCTGTCCGCGAACACCCCGTGGTGCACCGGCGCCCGGTTGGCCGAGGCGATGGCGCGCGGCGGCGGCCTCGGCGTGGTGCACCGCATGCAGACCGCCGAGGACCAGGCCGCCGAGGTCGCGGCGGTCAAGGCGGCCGCGCCGCCCGGGCCCGGCGGGCCACAGGACCCGGCGCGTCCGACGGTCGACGCCGACGGGCGGCTGAGGGTGGCCGCCGCGGTCGGGGTGACGGACGACTGTCTGCGACGGGCCGCCCTGCTCGTCGAGGCCGGCGCGGATGTGCTGGTCACCGATGTGGCACACGGCCACGCCGATTACGTGATCAAGTCCGTCGAGGAGCTGCGGTCCCGCTTCCCGGGCACCACCCTGATCGCCGGGAACGTGGCCACCGCGGCCGGCACCCGGGATCTGATCGAGGCCGGCGCGGACGCGGTCAAGGTCGGCATCGGGCCCGGCGGCATCTGCACCACCCGCATCGTCGCCGGCAGCGGAGTGCCCCAGCTCACCGCGGTCCTCGACTGTGCCGAGGAGGCCGATCGCAGCGGGATCCCGGTCATCGCCGACGGTGGCATCAAGGCGCCCGGCGACCTGGTCAAGGCCCTGGCGGCGGGCGCGCGTTCGGTGATGCTCGGCAGCGCCCTGGCCGGGGCCGACGAGAGCGAGGCGAAGCTGGTCGAGCACGAGGGGCGGCGCGCCAAGGTCAGCACGGGGTTCGTCACCTTCGGCATGCGGCTGACCCTCAAGCGGGCGCGCGGGGAGCAGGTGAGCCGCGAGGAGCTGGACGAGTACACCCCCGAAGGCGTCGAGGCGACCTTCGCGTACACCGGCTCCCTCGCCGCCACCCTGCGGCCCTTCCTCGGGGGCCTGCGGTCCGGCATGAGCTACTCCGGCGCGCACTCCCTGGCCGAGCTGCGCGAGCGGGCCGAGTTCATCCGGATCACCCCGGCCGGCATGGCCGAGAGCCGCCCGCACGCGCTCCAGCGCGCCGACCAGGTCCCCCTGGACTACGCCACGGAGGCCACTGGATGACCACCCCCCTGGACAGCGGGCGGTACGGCACCGACGAGATGCGCGCGCTCTTCACCGACCGGGCCCGCTATCAGTTCTTCGTGACGGTCGAGGGCGCGCTCGCCGAGGCGCAGGGCCGGCACGGGGTGCTCCCGGCCGAGGCGGCGGAGCACATCGCGCGGCAGGCCCGCGACCACGTCTGCGACCTGGACCGGATCGCCGAGATCGAGGCGATGAGCCGGCACGAACTCTTCGCCGTGGTGCAGGAGTTCGCGGGAGCGTGCGAGCCGTACGGGCGGTACGTCCATCACGGCGCGACCAGCAGCGACGTCCTCGACACCACCATGGCCCTCCAGCTGGACGCCGCGATCGGCATCCTGCGGACCCGGCTGACCGCCCTGATGGCGGCCCTGCGCGACCGGATCGCCGCCGACGGGGATCAGGTGATGATCGGCCGCACCCATGGCCAGCACGCCCAGCCCATCACGCTCGGCTTCAAGCTGGCCATCGCGCTGGACCAGCTGACGCGCTGCCTGGCGCGGCTGGACGGGCTGCGGGACCGGGCCGTGATGGGCAAGGTGGCCGGCGCGGTCGGTTCCCTCGGCGGCCTGGGGCCGTCCGGGGTGCCCGTACAACACGAAGCGCTGGAGCGGCTCGGGCTGCCGGAGCCGCGGATCTGTGCCCAGGCCGTGGCCCGCGACCGGTACGCGGAGTTCGTGTGCTGGGCCGCCCTGACCGCCGCCTGCCTGGACAACCTGGCCACCGAGATCCGCAACCTTCAGCGCACCGAGATCGGCGAACTCGCCGAGTCCTTCGCCGAGGGCGACCAGATCGGCAGCTCGGCCATGCCGCACAAGCGCAACCCGGTCCGCAGCGAGCGGATCTGCTCGCTCGCCAGGCTGCTGCGCTCCGCGGTCGGCCCGGCCCTGGAGAACGTGGTCACCTGGCACGAGCGGGACCTGGCCAACTCGGCCAACGAGCGGTTCACCCTTCCCGAGAGCTGTGTGCTGCTCGACGAGATGCTGACCACCGCCACCGCGGTCGTCCGCGACCTGCGGGTCTTCCCCGACCGGATGGCGGAGAACCTGGCCCTGTCCCGCAACGCGCACCTCAGCGAGGCCGTCCTGCTCGCCCTGGTCGCGGGCGGCATGGACCGGCTGGCCGGCTACCGGCTGTTGCAGGAGGCCAGCTCGGCGGCCGCCCGGGACCGGCGCGACCTGCTCGCCGTGCTGGGCGAGGACCCGCGGGTCACCGCCGTCGTCCCGGCCTCGGAGCTGGCCTCCCTGGCGAAGGCCGCGGCCGACGTCGGGGCGTGTGCGGATCTCGCGCGCGAGACGGTATCGCGCGCCGAAGCGGCGATGCGCAACTCCGGATCAGGAGGACGGACATGACCTGCACGATCGTGGTGGGCGGTCAGTGGGGCGACGAGGCCAAGGGCAAGATCTCCAGCTATCTGGCGCTGCGTGACGACCCCGGCGTCGCGGTCCGCGCCGGGCTCGGCCCCGGCGCCGGACACACCGTGGTGCACGGCGGGCGGACCCTGCGGCTGCGGCAGGTGCCCAGCGCCGTGGTCAACCCCCGCACCCGGCTGCTCCTCGGCGCCGGCGTGCTCATCCGCCCCGAAGTGCTGCTGCGGGAGATCAAGGAGACCGGGGTCGGCGACCGCATCGGCGTCGACCACCGCGCCACCGTCATCGAACCCGGGCACGTCGAGGCCGAACAGGCCGACGCCGGGCTCCGCGACACGGTGCGCTCCACCGGCAGCGGGCATGGCCCGGCCCTCGCCGCCCGGGCCATGCGCGCGGCGCGCCGCGCGCAGGACGTGGCCGAACTCGCCCCGTATCTCACCGATGTGGCCGCCGAGGTGAACGCGGCGGTCGACGCCGGGGACGGGGTCCAGGTCGAGGGCACCAACGGGTTCGGCCTGTCCGTGCTGTACGGCAGCTACCCGTACACCGTCGGCAAGGACTCCACCGCGAGCACCGCCGCGGCCGACGTGGGCCTGGGGCCGCTCGCCGTCGACGAGGTGGTCCTGGTGTTCCGGGCCTACCCCACCCGGGTCGGCGCCGGCCCCTTCCCCACCGAGATCCCCGAGGAGGAGGCGGAGCGGCGCGGGATCGTGGAGTACGGCACGGTCACCGGGCGGCGCCGGCGCACCGGCACCTTCGACCTGGACCAGGCGCGGGAGGCCGTCCGGATCAACCGGCCGTCGCGGCTGGCGCTCACCTTCCTGGACCATGTGACCCCCGACGCCCTCGGCGTGCGCGGCGGGGCGCTGCCCGCGGAGGCCGCCGCGTTCGTCCGCCACGTCGAGAAGGGCCTGGGGCGGCCCGTGGATCTGATCGGCACCGGCCCCGCCAGCGACGACCTCATCGACCGATGGACGGCACAAGGAGGAGAACGATGAACGCGACCCCCACCTGGCGGCGCGCCAATCTGCTCACCATCGGCTGGTCCGAGATGGGCCGGATGCTGACCGGCCTGGCCCACGACATCAAGGAGAGCGGCTTCGCCCCCACGGTCATCGTGGGCATCGCCCGCGGCGGACTGCCGCCCGCCGTCACCCTGTCCAACCTGCTGGGGGTGACCGACTTCCGGATCCTGGGTATCCCCCGCAACACGACCAATTCCCGCTACAGCGAGAGAGGCGAGGCGGTGCTCGACTACATCACCCCGCAGCGCCCCGTGACCGGCGCCGACGTACTGATCGTCGACGACATCATGGGCGACGGCGGCACCATGGCACTGGCCGTGGACACCATCCGCGGGCTGGGTGCCGCGGAGATCCGCACGGCCGTGGTGGTGCGCAACGTGGGATCGCGGGGGCGCGCCGACTTCCAGGCCGTCGAGGTCGACGACTGGACGGTCTTCCCGTGGGAACTGCCGCCGGGGGCCGGGGACTCCACCACCGTCCTCGCGGCGCCGCGGTGAACCCCGGCACCACGGTCATCCTGGACCGGGACGGCACCCTCCTCGACTTCTACGAGATGTTCCACCAGTTCGTGCTCGATCTGCACCGCGATGAGCGGGTCTCGCCGCCGCCGCGCGAGGTGGTGCTCGGATACGCGTACTGGAAGGCCATCACCAGCGGCAGTCTGCACATCGGCGGGGTGCGGGTCCTGGACCGGGTGGACGATGTGGCCCACCGCTATATGGCACACGGCACGCTCTACGAGGGTGCCGTGCCCGCGATCACCGCCCTGTTCGGCGCGGGGGTCCGGCTGGCGCTGGTGAGTTCCTGGGTCGGCACCGCGCCGACGGTCGAACTGCTGCGCAGGAACGGCGTGGGGCACTGCTTCGGGGAGGTCGTCACCCGCGACAACCTGCCCGGCCGGGGCGAGGAGGCCTCGGACGCGGACGTCAAGATCACGCTGGCCCGGCAGGCGCTGGTCCGGATCGGCCACCGCACGGACGACCGGCTGTTCGTGGTCGGGGACACCGCGGCCGACGTGGCCCTCGGCCGCGGGCTGGACGCGGCCGTCGTGGGGGTGCGGACCGGAAACGGCCACATGCTGCCCGACGCCCCGCCCGAAGGGCCCGACACCATGCTGCCCTCGGTCGCCGGCCTGGTGGACGTGGTGCTGGGCCCGGGCTGACGGGTTCCTGCGGTGCCGAGGGCCGGGATCCGCGGAGGATCCCGGCCCCCGGCCGTTCAGGGCGCGGCGAACCGGGTCACGGCGTCCAGGTACTCCGTCGGGTCCTCCAGCCCGGCCATCTGGAACGCCTCCCGCCGCTCGTAGCAGGTCCCGCAGGTGCCGCAGTGCCGCTCGCCGCCCTTGTAGCAGGACCAGCTGGCCTCCAGCGGGGCCCCGAGCCGCATCCCGTGGGCGGCGATGTCCGCCTTGGACCAGGTGATGAACGGCGCCTCCACCGAGGGGGTGGGGAAACCCTCGTTGGCCACCGCCACCAGCTCGCGCAGCGCGGCGTGGAACGCGGGCCGGCAGTCCGGGTAGATGAAGTGGTCACCGGCGTGCATGCCCAGCGCCACCACCCCGGCCCGGTGCGCGACCCCCACCGCCACGGCGACGTTGGCCAGCACCGCGTTCCGGTTCGGCACGACGGTGGCCTTCATCGACTGCTCCGCGTAGTGGCCGTCGGGGACCGTCACACTGTCGTCCGTCAGCGCCGATCCGCCGAGCACCGAGCCGAGCCCGCTGAGGTCCACCACATGGTGCCGGGCCCCGTAGTGGGCCGCGATCCGGCGCGCCGAGTCGATCTCCCGGCGGTGCCGCTGGCCGTAGTCCACGGTCACGGCGATCAGCTGGTAGCTCAGCGCCGCGTAGTGCGCCATGAGCGTGGTGGAGTCCATGCCCCCCGAGAGCACCACCAACGCGGTGAACGGATCGGTTGGATCGGCACTGCTGCTGTTCTGCTCCATCATGAGCCTCCGGAGATAGGGGAGTCGCCGAGACACGAGGCGCATACGGCCGGGTGTGTTCGCTCATGGTGGTGTCCGCCCCGCGGGTCGCGCATCGCGGCACGGTGCCGAAGGACCCCTGGTACGAGGCCGAAGGGCGGGCACGGCGGTTCCGAGACAAAGCGGCCCGGGTCGGCCGGTGCGCTCTGCCGCGCGACCGGCGCCCCCTCGGTGAGCAGCGGCCACAGCCCGGGATCGCGGAACATCTCCGGGAAGTCCCGGCGGCCGGTGATGCCGAGCTTGCGGTACGCGCTCGACAGATGCAGCTCCACCGTGCGGCGGGTGATCCGCAGGGCCGTCGCGATGCGCTCGTTGGTGAGTCCGCGCGCCGCGTCGATCAGGATCTGGCGCTCCCGCGCGGTCAGCGCCAGCACGCCGCGCAGCGAGGAGTGGCGCGGGGCGCGGTCGTCCGCCAGGGCCAGCAGCTGCCGCCCCCGCTCGACCAGCGGCCGGGCGCCGCACCGGCCGGCCAGCCCGATCGCCTGGGTCAGCACGGCGATCGCCTCGTCCGGCCGGTTGCGCCGGGTCAGCGAGGGCCCCAGGTCGGCCAGGCAGTACGCCAGGTCCAGCTCGCTTCCCTCCGCCTTCAGCAGCCGCGCCGCCGCGCGCAGCAGCCGCTCGCCCCGTGGCCCGCCGGAAACCCGGCTCAGCGCCCGCAGCGCCCGGCCGCGCTCCTGCGGCGAGCCCGCGCGGTGGGCGAACCGCAGCTGCTCGCGGGCCAGTTCCAGGGCCTCGTCCGACCGCCCCACCTGGTGCAGCAGGATGGCGCCGTGCATCCGCCACGAGGCGGTCACCGCGACGCGCAGCCCCGCCCCCTTGTTCCGGGCGTGCAGCTCCGCGAGGTCGCGCGCGGCGCCCGGCAGATCGCCGTCGGCCGCCAGCAGCCGCGCCCTGGCCATGAGGACGTCCCGGTAGTGCCAGCTCGGCGGCAGATCGCCCCAGCACCGGTAGCGGCGCAGCAGCATGCGGGCCCGGTCGTTCTCGCCCTGGCTGATCAGCACGTCCGCGAGCGCGGCCAGCGCGGCCACCCGGGCCGGGGACCCCGGGCCCACGCCGTGCCGGGCGAGCTCCCGCAGACACTCGCTCAGCTGCTCGCGGGCGATGTCCAGGCGCCCTCGTGCGAGGGCGATCCGCGCCGCCACCGGCAAGAGCAGCACCCGGTACAGCGGGCGTGGCCGCAGGCCGGCCTGGTCGTCGTCCCCCAGCCGCGCCGCGGCCTCTTCGTGGTGGCCGTTGTCCACCAGGACGGTCAGCGCCGCCGCCCTGGCCAGCGGATGGAGGCACAGCTCGTCACCGGGGCGGCCGAGGGCCCGGCGCGCCTGCCCCACGGCCGACTCGGCAGCGTCAGGAGCCTGGGGAGCCTGGTCGGTGAGATGCCGGCAGAGCGCGGCCACGGCCGTGGCCGCCGCACGCAGCCCGTCCGTGCCGTCCGCGTCGGCCAGCGGGTCCGGCCGGGACGCGATGAGTTCGTCGAGGAGTTCCGACGTCAGCCCCGGTAGGCGGTCGTACAGATGCCACGCGATGCGGTGCAGCCGGGGCCAGTGGGCCACTTCGGTCCCGGCGACGGCCACGGCGGTCGCGTCCAGCACCCGCTGCCGCTCCTCGGGGGAGTCCACGCCGTACAGCGCGCTCCCGACGCGCTCCAGCAGGCGCGCGCGGATGACCTCGTCGGTTGTACCGGCCAGGGTCGCCACCGCCGCGTCGAGGCCGCGGGCGCGGTCGGCCCGGATCCGGATGTCGGCGATGCCCAGCACCGCCTGGCGGTGCTCGTCGCCGGAGGCCACCTGCGCGGCGTGTTCCAGGCAGCGCAGCGCGGTGTCGGTGTCGTCGGCGGCCAGCGCGGACCGGGCGGCCTGGAGCAGCACGCCGGCCGGCCAGGAGCCGTCCAGCGGGACGGCGGAGGCGATGAGATGGGCGGCGACCCGCTCGGCCGGGGCCCTCCGCTCGTGAAGATAGGTGGCGGCGGCCAGATGGGCCGCGTTACGGGCCATCAGGGTCATTCCGCCGACCAGGGCGTTGCGCACCAGGGAGTGCCGCAGCAGCAGGGTGTTGTCGTCCGCCACGAGCCCCATGCGGACCAGCAGGTCCGCGGCCGTGAGCGTGTCCCCGAGCCCGGTGCCCGCCAGATGGGCGATGAGGGGGATGTCGGCACCGCCGTCCCCGGCGATGGCGATGGCCTCGGCCAGCCGCCCGGCCCGCGGGTCGATCCGGTTGAGCCGCCTGGTCACCACCTCGGCGACGGCCGGCAGCACCGCGGTGTCCAGCACCTCCGGGTCCGGGACGCCCCCGGTGTCACGGACGGTGTCACGGACCCAGCGGACGAGCTCCACCAGCATGAACGGGTTGCCGGCGGTCAGCCGCCGGCAGGCGTCGGCGAACCCGGTGCCCGGCGGGCGCGGCAGCCGGGAGCGTACGAGGGCGGCCGTCTCCTGCTCGGACAGCCCCCCGAGGTGCACCTGCTGTGCGCCGACGAGCAATTCGGCCAATTCCGAGGGAGCTTCGGCGGGCACGCCGTTCTGCACGGAGGCCACCAGCATCACCGGAAGGTGGGAGCTTGCCTCCACCACGCAGCGCAGAAAGCTCAGCGACAACGCGTCGGCCCGGTCCGCGTCGTCGATGGTGATGACCAGCGGCGCTTTCACGGTCAGCCGGGACACCACATTCTGCACCGCGACCGCTATCTCCGCCCCCCATACCCGCGGAACAGCACCGTCGGGAACGGGACCCTGCGACAATTTTTTGTAAATGTCGTGGAGTTCCACCCCCTGTTCACATCCGGGTGGCAAACAGTCTGTAAAACCTCCGACTAAATCATCCAGCAAGGCCCACGGAATGTAATGCCGCTGCTCGGTGCAGACCAGATCGACGACAGCGCACCCCTTGTGGCGCGAGGTGAGGGCGAACGCGCGGAGCAGCGACGTACGCCCTATCCCCGCCTCGCCCGTCACCGCGTACCGGGCCGGGAGACGATCCGTGCCGTCGTGACGCGCTCGGCGGAGCAGGCGCATTTCCGCCTGCCGCCCCATGAAATCCCGTAGTAGTTTCTCGTTCGCATGAACCATTGCTGAAACCCTCCGGTCCTGGATGACGCAGCCCGGTGTCAGATTCCCTTTTCCAGCTGATGCCGGGCACGTCGCCAAGGCTAAATCCAGGGAGGGTGACGGAGAAGGCAACAATCAGGCCAGCATGTCCGTATGTCGACGTTTCCCCTGCGGACATCATGATGTAAGGACCAGGATCTCGCGAGCGCCCCGAACCGGCCGGAAGTCCCGGCGCTTCGCCCTATCAAACGTGGTTCCGCGGTGGATATGTGCCCGGTCGCGCCCGGGGTGGCCGGTCCGCTGTGGGGGGCGGTTCGGGCGAGCGGGTCCGGCACGGCGGGCGCGGACGTACCGGCGCCGTCCGCGCGCCGGTGACCAGTGGTAACAGGGCACCGCGGACAAAGCGCCGACGCTCCGGTCCGGTGTCGCGATCCGCCCCTTGGTTCATCGGCCCGGTTCGGCGGCGGCGCGGAAGCACGCCCCCATGAGTGGACGCGCCGTGCCGGACGCTGCCCGCTTTCCGTCGATCCCTGACCGAAAGCGGATCCGGGACGACCGTTTTCGACCCGCCTGCCCTCGGCCCGCCTGCCGTCGTTCCCGGCTCCTTGTTCGCTCTGAGCGATCAGCCACCGCCGCGCCGATTGCCCGGCCGAGGGAAGTCGGCCACCCGTGAACCGCCGCCCCTCCGGGGAGCGATAGAGGGGCGTGAAACTGTTCCGCCCCATGGGGCCAGACCGAAGCGACGGGGAGTTGCTGCGCGCCGTCGCGCGGGGGGACTCACAGGCGCTCGCCACGCTCTACGACCGGCACGCGGGCTGGCTGCACGCGCGGCTCACGCGCCGCTGCCAGGACCCCGAGACCGTACGGGAGGTCCTTCAGGACACGTTCGTGGCGGCCTGGCGCACAGCCGGCGCGCACCGCGGGCGCGAGGCGGGCGGCTGGCTGTGGACCATCGCGGCCCGGCGGCTCGTCGACGCCCAGCGCGCAGCCAGCCGCGCCGCCGAGGCCCAGGCCGCCCACGCCCGCCACCAGCCCGACGCGGCCCGCGCCACGGCGCCCTCCGCGGAGGAGCGGGCGCTCGACGCGCTGGAGTACGGCGACGTCGGCGCCGCCCTCGACCGGCTCTCCCCCGAGCTGCGCGCCGTCCTGCGCGCCACGGTCGTCGACGGGCTCACCACGCGCGAGGCGGCACAGCTCCTCGGCATCCCCGAAGGCACCGTCAAGACCCGCGCCCAGCGCGCCCGAAGAGAACTCCGCGCCGCCCTCACCCAGCTGCGCACCACACCCCCGCACCTCCTGGACGCCCTCGGAGGCACCGCATGACGCCCCGGCGACTGATCAAGCGCGGCGGCCCCGCCACCGCCTGGCACGTGACGCCCGCCCACGCGGCGTCCTACGCCGACGGCTCGCTGCCGGAGACCGACGCGTGGTCGGTCGAGAAACACGTCGAGTCCTGCACGGCCTGCGCGGAGCGCGTCTCGGCGGCTGTCCGCACGGGCGCGGCGGCCCCCGCGCTGGCCGAGATCCGCACGGCGGTGCTGGCCTTCGCGGCGCCGGACGCGGCACCGGACGCGGAAGCGTCCCCCGCCGGGCGGCTCGGGGTGGTCCGGGGGTCCCGGGTGTGGATGGCGTGGGCCGCGGGGCCCGCGCTGTGGGGGCCCTGGCTGGTCGCGCTGGTGGTGACGGGCCTGGTCGCGGCCGGGGCCGCGCGGGCCGCCGGGGTCTCCGGGGTGCGGCCGCTCCTGCTGGCGCTCGCGCCCGTACTACCGTCCGCCGGGGTGGCCGTCTCGTACGGGCGGCACGCCGACCCGATGCACGAGCTGACCGCGTCCACGCCGTCCGGCGGGCTGCGGCTGCTGCTGACCCGTACGGCGGCCGTGCTCGCCGTGTCCGTGCCGCTGCTGACCCTCGCCGGGCTGCTGCTGCCCGCCGCCGCCGGAGCGCCCGCCGCCTCGGCCTGGCTGCTGCCGGGGCTCGCGCTCACGCTCGCCGCGCTCGCCCTCGCCTCGTACGTCGGCTGCCGGATCGCCACCCTGGCGGTCGGCGCGGGCTGGCTGCTGGCGGTCGGCGCCCCGGCGCTGCTCGCGGGCCCGGTCCAGGGCGAGCGCGGCTCGCTCGCCGACGCCCTGACCCACTCCCTCACCGCCGTACTCTCCGGCCCCGCCGCCCAGAGCGGCTGGGCAGCCGCGGCGGCCGTCTGCGCGGGGCTGCTGGCCCTGCGCCGCACCTCCTTCGACCACCTGGAGCGCATGTGAACAGCCCCGTCCCCGTCCATTCCGTCTCCGTCTCCGTCTCCGTCTCCGTCTCCGTCCATGGGTTGACGGTCCGGCACCGCAGGACCACCGCCCTCGACGCCGTCGACCTCGCCTTCGGCCCCGGCGTCCACGGCCTGCTCGGCCCCAACGGCGCGGGCAAGACCTCCCTGATCCGCGTGCTCGCGACGGTCGCCGCGCCCACCTCCGGGCGGGTGGAGCTGCTCGGCGGCGACATCTCGGCGCCCGCGCACCGCACCGCCGTACGGCGCAGGCTCGGCTATCTGCCGCAGGAGTTCGGCTACTACCCGGGCTTCACGGTGCGCGAGTTCGTGGCCTACATGGCGTGGCTGAAGGAGATACCGCGGGCCGACGCCCCCGCCGCCGTGGAGCGCGCGGTCGCGCGGGTCGGGCTCGCCGACCGCATCGACGCGAAGGTCCGCACCCTGTCGGGCGGCATGGTGCGGCGCGTCGGCATCGCCCAGGCGATCGTCAACGACCCGCGGCTGCTGCTCCTCGACGAGCCGACGGCCGGTCTCGACCCGGAGCAGCGGGTGGACTTCCGGGCCCTGCTGCGAGAGCTGGGCCGCGACGCGACGGTGATCGTCTCCACCCATCTGGTCGAGGACGTCGCCGCGGCGTGCACGGAGGTCACGCTCATCGCGGCGGGCCGGGTGGCCTACCGGGGCACGCCGCAGACGCTGGCCGGGCTGGGCGCCGAGGCGGGGGCGGCGGACTTCGGCGACAACCCCATCGAGCGCGGCTACGCCGTGGCCCTGCGCCGCCAGCGGTCCGGCACGGAGACCACCGGATGGACGGTGACCCGATGAGCCGGACCACCACCATCCGCCCCCCGCGCACCGCGCGCCCCCTGCGCACCGAACTCCGCCGCGGCATCGGCCCGGCCACGGGCGCCGCGACGCTGGCCGCCCTGCTGCTCGCCATGTACGGGCGGGCCGACAGCTGGCTGACCGGCTGGACCGACACCACCGACATGCTGCGCTCGGCCGGGGTGCTGGTCGGCGCGCCGCTGGCGGCCGCGGCCGCGTGCTGGCAGGGCGGCCGGGAGCGGCGGCGCGGGACGGAGGAACTGCTGGCGACCGTGGCGCGCGGCCGCCTCCGGCGGACCCTGCTGACCGCGGCGCCCACCATCCTGTGGCCGGTGGTCGGGTATCTGCTCACGGCCGCCGTGTGCCTGGCGGCGACCTGGCGTTACGCGAGCGACGTCGGCGGCCCGTACCCGTCGATGATCGCGGCCGACGCGATGGCGATCGGCTCGCTCGCCGCGCTCGGGTTCATCGCCGGCCGGCTGGTGCCGTGGCGGCTGACCCCGCCCTTGGTGGCCTTCGTCGTCTTCGCCGTCGACCCCTTTGTCGCCAACCAGGACTCCCCCGTCGCCTGGCTGAGCCCCGGCAAGAACCACATCTTCTCCTGGGACCGACCGGTGTGGTGGTTCGGCCCGGCCTCGATGGTGTGGACGGCCGGGCTCGCGGCGGCTGCGCTGCTGGCGTACGCCGCCCGCCGCGGCGCCCGCGCCCTGGCGCTCGCGCCGCTGGCCGCCGCGGCCACCGCCGCCGTCCTGATCGTGCAGACGGGCGACGGCGTATGGCGCCCTGACCCGGCGAGCGCGGCGCTGGTCTGCGACGACGGGACGCCGCGCGTCTGCGCGTCGCGGGCGCACGACGGGATGCTGCCGGACGCGTCCGCGGCGCTGGCCGGGCTGTCGGCGAAGCTGCGCGGCGTGCCGAACGCCCCGACCCGCATCGTCGAGAGCCGGGGCGACCAGAACCGGGGGCCCCGCACCGACGCGGCGCTGTTCGGCTGGGACTACTACTTCCGGCGCAACCGGATCGTCGAGCCGGAGATGTTCGCGGCCAACGCCGCCCTCGGCGCGACGGCGCCGTCCTGCCCGGGCGTCTCGGACGAGGACCGCTACAGCGACCTCAGCCAGGCCGTGGCCGAATGGCTGGCGCCCATGCCCCGGCCCGAGCCGCCCGCCGGCCAGGACGCCCCGGCCTTCACCCGCGATCTGGAGAGGCTGAAAGCGATGCCCGACCGCGAGCGCACCCGCTGGCTCGGCACCTACTTCGCCGCGGCGCGCTCCTGCCGGCTGGAGCAGGTGACAGCGCCATGAGCCTGCCGCTGTACGCGCGCTCGCGCGCCCTGCCCACGACCGTCGCCGTCCTGGCCGCGGCCTGGCCCACCACCACCTGGCTCGCGGACTGGATCGTGGCGCACTCCGACCTCGGCCCCCGGGCCCGGCTGCCCGTCGTCGTCCTCGCGCCGGTGCTGGCCTCGGCCGCGATCGGGGCGAGCCTGTACACCCACAGCGAGGAGCTGGACCGGACCGCCGTACGCCCGTGGTGGCCGCGGCGCGCCTGCCAGCTGCTGCTGCTCACGGCGGTGGCTGCCGGGCTGCTCGCGGCCGCCGTCCCCGGCGACCCGGAGCTGTACGGGGCGCCCGCCATGGTCCGCAACCTCCTGGGCGCGGTGGGGGTCACCGCGCTGGCCGCCACGTTCATCGGGGCGCGGCTGAGCTGGCTGCCGATGCTGGTGCACACCAGCGCGGTCTACCTCGGCGCGCAGACCGGCCCGGAGGACCCCGGCCCGGTCTGGGCCTGGTCGGTCCAGTCCGGACCGCAGCCGGCGGCGTGGTGGACGACGGCCGTCCTCTTCGCCGCGGGCATCTGCCTCTACGCGCTGCGCGGCGCCCGCCCGGAGGGCCCCGGCTCGCGCCGCTGAGCGACCCGGCGGACCGCGGCCCGCCGGACCAGCGGCCAGCACAGGGCGCCGATCGCGAGGGCGAGCAGATGGCCCCAGTCGGTGAGCGGGTCGGTGAACTCCAGCAGGTCCACGACGAGGCCCAGCACGACCGCGCCGAGCACCGTCCAGCGCAGCCAGGGCCGCAGCAGCCCGGCGAGCGCGCCGGCGCACGCGAGCAGCCCGTAGCTGATGCCGTAGTCGAGGCGGCGCAGCGAGCTGTCGGGCAGCTGCCCGGCGGCGACCGAGGCGGCCACGAACAGCTCGGTCAGCAGGGTCGCCAGAACGTGCCCGAGCAGGAACACCCCGGCGGTCCGCAGCGCGCCCAGCCGCCGCTCCAGGGAGCTGAGCACGACGAGGAAGGCGAGGAGGTACGGCAGCCCGCCGACGAGCCAGGCCCCGCTGGCGACCAGCACCAGCACGGGCCGCTCGGCGAGGTTCGCGACATCGGTGCTGGAGTGGGCCAGCACGTCGCGCACGAGGTCCGGGTCCGCGAGCTGGGTGAAGATCCCGGTGGCGACCAGGAGCAGGGCGTAGCCGAACGTGAACGGGGTCCGTGAGGGGCTCGGCAGGAACCGCGCCCATCCCCCCGCTACCAGGGCCCGGTTCTCGGAACGGAGCTGTGGGGTGTCGGCGTCCGGGGCGGCCGGGCCGGCGTAACCGGCTTGGCCCGAGGAGGGGCCGGGGGAGGGAGCCGCGGCCGTACGGCGCGCGGCGGCGTGGCGGCAGCGCTTCGGCGGGCGCGCCGCCCGCCGTGGGTCACCGGCCGCGGTGTCGACCGCTCGCGTCCACGTCACACCGGGGTTCCTTCCTCGTACCGCCCCCGTCTCACGCACAACAACAAACGGTCCGCACCTCATGTCGCCTGAGCGCCGGTTGTGAAGCAGGCCACAGTGAGGCCGCAGCGAGGATCGCCGTCCCAGGGTCGGGCCCCGGTAGATTCGGCCGCATCCCGAGTTCACCCGGAAGGACCCGCCCCGTGTTCCCGCCGTACGACACCGCCGACGCCGACCGCCCCGTGACCCTCGACCGGCGCGAGGGCCCGTACGGCGAGGTGGTGCTGCGGCGGCGCGGCGGGGGCGGGACGGGTCCGGCCGGGGGCCCCGCCGCCCCGGCGCCGGTCTTCGAGATCATCGCGAACGGGTGCTTCCTGATGGACACCTCCGACGGCCGCTCCGAGCGGCTCCTGATCCGCGCCGCGCTGGACGCGCTGCCCGCCGGCCGGAGCGCGCCGGCGCTGCTGATCGGCGGCCTCGGCGTCGGGTTCTCGCTGGCCGAGGCGGCGGCCGAGCCGCGGTGGGGGCGGATCGCGGTGGTGGAGCGCGAGGAGGCGGTCGTCGACTGGCACCGCACCGGCCCGCTGGGGCGGATCTCCGCGGCCGCGCTCGCCGATCCGCGCACCGAGGTGATCCGGGCCGATCTGGTCGCCCATCTCCGTGCCGGCGAAGGGGCGGCGCCGTACGACGCCCTCTGCCTGGACATCGACAACGGCCCCGACTGGACGGTCACCGAGGGCAACGGCGGCCTCTACTCCCCCGCAGGTCTCGCCGCCTGCCGGGCCCGCCTCACCCCCGGCGGGGTCCTCGCCGTGTGGTCCGCCCAGCCCTCGTCCGCGTTCGAGGAGGCACTCCGGAATGCCGGGTTCGTAGGGGTGCGGACGGAAGAGATCAGTGTTGCCCGAGGTGTCCCGGACGTCGTTCACCTCGCGGTTCGAGGCGCGTAGCCGAGCCGCGTACGCTGCCTTTACGCTGCTTGCCAGCGCGCGCGGCCGGGCAATTGACCAGCCAGAGCCGCGGTTTCACGGAACAAGCAGGGGCGGGCGCATGGAGCAGACTCACAGCAGCCACAACGGGGCCGCCACGACCACCCCGGGGGCACAGCGCCGGGTGCTGGTCGTCGAGGACGACCCGACCATAGTGGACGCCATCGCGGCCCGGCTCCGCGCCGAGGGGTTCCAGGTGCAGACGGCCGGGGACGGCCCGGCGGCCGTCGACACGGCCGAGGCCTGGCAGCCTGACCTGCTCGTACTGGACGTGATGCTGCCCGGCTTCGACGGCCTGGAGGTCTGCCGCCGGGTGCAGGCCAGGCGGCCGGTGCCGGTGCTGATGCTCACCGCGCGGGACGACGAGACCGACATGCTGGTGGGCCTGGGGGTCGGCGCCGACGACTACATGACCAAGCCGTTCTCCATGCGCGAACTGGCCGCGCGGGTGCATGTGCTGCTCAGACGCGTCGAGCGGGCGGCGCTGGCCGCGCACACCCCGCGCAGCGGCATCCTGCGCCTGGGCGAGCTGGAGATCGACCACGCGCAGCGCCGGGTTCGGGTGCGCAACACGGATGTGCATCTCACCCCGACCGAGTTCGATCTGCTGGTCTGCCTGGCCAATACGCCGCGCGCGGTGCTCTCCCGCGAGCAGCTGCTCGCGGAGGTCTGGGACTGGGCTGACGCCTCGGGCACCCGCACCGTGGACAGCCATATCAAGGCGCTGCGCCGGAAGATCGGCGCGGAACGGATCCGTACGGTGCACGGCGTGGGATACGCCCTGGAGACCCCGGCGGCATGAGGCCATCCGGCCGCCGGACGGCCGTCTGGAGCCGCGGGCCCTGGCGCGAGACCTGGCGCGAGAGCTGGCGCGAGAGCTGGCTCGGGGTCTGTCGCAGGGTCTGGCGCGGGATCTGGCCGGAGACCCGGCGCGCCGCCTGGGCCCGCCACTGGGACCGTCTGTGGGAGGCGCTGAAGCCCTTCGACCCGTACCGGTCGGTCAAGGCCGCGCTCGGCGCGCTGGTCATCGGCTCGGTGATCATCACCACGCTGCTGGTGTTCGCGGCGATGCACTCCGACACCGAGCTGCGCATCATCACCATCTTCTCGATCATCGCCTCGCTGCTGATCACCCAGTTCGTGGCGCACGGCCTGACCGCCCCGCTGGACGAGATGACCGAGGTCACCCGGGCGATGGCGCACGGCGACTACACCCGGCGGGTGAGCGCGGCCGAGCGGCGCGACGAGTTCGGCGCCCTGGCCACCTCCTTCAACCGGATGGCCGCCGATCTCGAGGCGGTGGACACCCAGCGCAAGGAGATGGTCGCGAACGTCTCCCATGAGCTGCGCACCCCGATCGCGGCGCTGCGCGCGGTCCTGGAGAACGTGGTGGACGGGGTCTCGGAGGCCGACCCGGAGACGATGCGCGTCGCGCTGCGCCAGACCGAGCGGCTGGGCCGGCTGGTCGAACAGCTGCTCGACCTGTCGCGGCTGGACAAGGGTGTGGTGCCGCTGTACGCCCGGCGCTTCGAGGTCTGGCCGTATCTGGCCGGGATCCTCAAGGAGGCGGGCATGGCCAAGGGCGCGTACGGGGGCTCGGGCTCGCACACCCGCAAGGACGTCCACCTCAACCTGGACGTCTTCCCGTCCGACCTGTCCGCGCACGCCGACGTGGAGCGGCTGCACCAGGTCGTCGCCAATCTGATCGACAACGCCGTGAAGCACTCCCCGGCTCACGGCCGGGTGACGGTGCGGGCGCGGCGCGGCGAGGGCCCGGAGAGCCTGGAGCTGGAGGTGCTGGACGAGGGCCCGGGGATCCCGGAGGCCGAGCGGCACCGGGTCTTCGAGCGCTTCAACCGGGGCGGCCCGTCCGCGCAGGGCGGCGAGCCGGGGGCGCCGCGCGGGCCGGGGCAGGGCAGCGACGGCGGTACGGGGCTCGGTCTCGCCATCGCGCGGTGGGCGGTCGATCTGCACGGGGGCCGGATCGGCGTGGCCGAGTCCCCCCGCGGCTGCCGGATCAAGGTCAGCCTGCCGGGACGCGCCGATCTCTAGGGCGATCTCTAGTGCGAACCGCACCCCCACAGAGATCAAAATTGACGTAAAGTCGTCAACGAAGGCGCACAGACGTCGAGGGACGCGCACATCCGAGCGGGTGTGGGCGCTTTTCAGCGTTCCTGTCGCCGGTCCGAACCAGCGGTGATTCCCGCCACCTCAGGCCCCGAAACCAGCCGATCAATGTGACTTGCGCGACGATGACCAGTGCGGCCTGCACGTAAGGCCCTGAGAGGCGTAGCCTTTATTCCCGCTGTCCACCACCTTAGGAAGCGGAAGAGGGCGGTTGCCGCCGTGTCGCCACAGTCCCCCAACAGTTCGAGCGTCTCGACCGACCAGCAGGACGGTCAGGGGAGTAACCCTGCCGCCGCGTTCGGTCCCAACGAGTGGCTCGTCGACGAGATCTACCAGCAGTACCTCCAGGACCCGAACTCGGTCGACCGAGCCTGGTGGGACTTCTTCGCCGACTACAAGCCGGGCCAGGACACCACCTCTGCCGTGGCAGAGTCCGCAGCACCGCCGGGCCCGGCCGCCGCGGGGGCGGCCGGTACCGCTGCCGCGGCTCCGGCTCCGGTCCCGGCTCCGGCTCCGGCTCCGGTGAAGCCCGCCCCGGCCGCGCCGCCGGCCGCGAAGGCCCCGGCCGCCCCGGCCCCGGCGAAGCCCGCCGCGGCCGCCGCCGCGCCGGCCAAGGCTGCACCGGCCAAGGCCGCGCCCGCGAAGGCGGCCGAGCCGGCCGCCCCGTCGGCAGGCCCGGAGTACGTCACCCTGCGTGGCCCCTCCGCCGCCGTCGCGAAGAACATGAACGCCAGCCTCCAGCTGCCGACGGCCACCTCCGTGCGCGCCGTCCCGGTGAAGCTGCTGTTCGACAACCGCATCGTCATCAACAACCACCTCAAGCGCGCCCGCGGCGGCAAGGTGTCCTTCACGCACCTGATCGGCTACGCCATGGTGCAGGCGCTGAAGGCGATGCCCTCGATGAACTACTCGTTCACCGAGAAGGACGGCAAGCCGACCCTGGTCAAGCCCGAGCACATCAACCTCGGCCTCGCCATCGACCTGGTCAAGCCCAACGGCGACCGCCAGCTGGTCGTCGCGGCGATCAAGAAGGCCGAGACGCTCAACTTCTTCGAGTTCTGGCAGGCCTACGAGGACATCGTCCGCCGCGCCCGCGCGAACAAGCTGACGATGGAGGACTTCACCGGCGTCACGGCCTCCCTCACCAACCCGGGCGGCATCGGCACCGTGCACTCCGTGCCGCGGCTGATGCCCGGACAGGGCCTGATCATCGGCGTCGGCGCCATGGAGTACCCGGCCGAGTTCCAGGGCACGTCGCAGGACACCCTGAACAAGCTGGGCATCTCCAAGGTCATGACGCTGACCAGCACCTATGACCACCGGGTGATCCAGGGCGCCGCCTCCGGCGAGTTCCTGCGGATCATGAGCCAGCTGCTGCTCGGCGAGAACGACTTCTACGACGAGATCTTCAAGGCGCTGCGGATCCCGTACGAGCCGGTCCGCTGGCTGCGCGACATCGACGTCTCGCACGACGACGACGTCACCAAGGCCGCGCGCGTCTTCGACCTGATCCACTCCTACCGGGTCCGCGGCCACGTCATGGCCGACACCGACCCGCTGGAGTACCGCCAGCGCAAGCACCCCGACCTGGACATCATCGAGCACGGGCTCACCCTGTGGGACCTGGAGCGCGAATTCGCGGTCGGCGGCTTCGCCGGCAAGACGATGATGAACCTGCGCGACATCCTGGGCGTGCTGCGCGACTCGTACTGCCGCACCACCGGCATCGAGTTCATGCACATCCAGGACCCGAAGCAGCGCAAGTGGATCCAGGACCGCGTGGAGCGCCCGCACGCCAAGCCGGAGCGCGACGAGCAGCTGCGGATCCTGCGCCGGCTCAACGCGGCCGAGGCGTTCGAGACCTTCCTCCAGACCAAGTACGTCGGCCAGAAGCGCTTCTCGCTGGAGGGCGGCGAGTCCGTCATCCCGCTGCTCGACGCGGTGCTGGACGCGGCCGCCGAGTCGCGCCTGGACGAGGTCGTCATCGGCATGGCCCACCGCGGCCGCCTCAACGTCCTGGCGAACATCGTCGGCAAGTCGTACGCGCAGATCTTCCGCGAGTTCGAGGGCAACCTCGACCCGAAGTCGATGCACGGCTCCGGCGACGTCAAGTACCACCTGGGCGCCGAGGGCACCTTCACCGGCCTGGACGGCGAGCAGATCGCCGTCTCGCTGACCGCCAACCCCTCCCACCTGGAGGCGGTGGACCCGGTCCTGGAGGGCGTGGTCCGCGCCAAGCAGGACATCATCGGCAAGGCCGGCACCGACTTCACCGTCCTGCCCGTCGCCCTGCACGGCGACGCCGCCTTCGCGGGCCAGGGCGTGGTGGCCGAGACGCTGAACATGTCGCAGCTGCGCGGCTACCGCACCGGCGGCACCGTGCACATCGTCATCAACAACCAGGTCGGCTTCACCGCCGCCCCGGCCGCGTCCCGCTCCTCGATGTACGCCACCGACGTGGCGCGCATGATCGAGGCGCCGATCTTCCACGTGAACGGCGACGACCCGGAGGCCGTGGTCCGCGTCGCGCGGCTCGCCTTCGAGTTCCGCCAGGCGTTCAACAAGGACGTGGTGATCGACCTCATCTGCTACCGCCGCCGCGGTCACAACGAGACCGACAACCCCGGCTTCACCCAGCCGCTGATGTACGACCTGATCGACAAGAAGCGCTCGGTGCGCAAGCTCTACACCGAGTCCCTGATCGGTCGCGGCGACATCACCCTGGAAGAGGCCGAGCAGGCGCTCCAGGACTTCCAGGGCCAGCTGGAGAAGGTCTTCACCGAGGTCCGCGACGCCACCTCGCACCCGGCCCCGACCGCGGTCCCCGAGCCGCAGGCGGAGTTCCCGGTGGCGGTCACCACGGCCGTCAGCCAGGAGGTCGTCAAGCGGATCGCCGAGTCCCAGGTCAACATCCCCGACCGGATCACCGTCCACCCGCGGCTGTACCCGCAGCTCCAGCGGCGCGCGGCGATGATCGAGGACGACACGATCGACTGGGGCATGGGCGAGACCCTCGCCATCGGCTCCCTGCTGATGGAGGGCACCCCGGTCCGCCTGGCCGGCCAGGACTCCCGCCGCGGCACCTTCGGCCAGCGCCACGCGGTGCTGGTGGACCGGCAGACCGGCGAGGACCACACCCCGCTGCTCTACCTGTCCGAGGAGCAGGCCCGTTACAACGTCTACGACTCGCTGCTCAGCGAGTACGCGGCGATGGGCTTCGAGTACGGCTACTCGCTGGCCCGGCCGGACGCGCTGGTCATGTGGGAAGCCCAGTTCGGTGACTTCGTCAACGGTGCGCAGACGATCGTCGACGAGTTCATCTCCTCGGCCGAGCAGAAGTGGGGCCAGACCTCCGGCGTCACGCTGCTGCTCCCGCACGGCTACGAGGGCCAGGGCCCGGACCACTCCTCGGCCCGCATCGAGCGCTTCCTCCAGCTGTGCGCGCAGAACAACATGACGGTCGCCGCGCCGACGCTGCCGTCGAACTACTTCCACCTGCTGCGCTGGCAGGTCCACAACCCGCACCACAAGCCGCTGGTCGTCTTCACCCCGAAGTCGATGCTGCGTCTGAAGGCGGCGGCCTCCAAGACCGAGGAGTTCCTGAACGGCTCCTTCCGCCCGGTCATCGGCGACGAGACGGTCGACCCGGCCGCGGTCCGCAAGGTCGTCTTCTGCTCCGGCAAGGTCTACTACGACCTGGCCGCCGAGCAGAGCAAGCGCGGTGCGACGGACACGGCCATCATCCGGCTGGAGCGGCTGTACCCGCTGCCGGGCGCCGAGCTCCAGGCCGAGATCGCCAAGTACTCCGGCGTCCAGAAGTTCGTCTGGGCGCAGGAGGAGCCGGCGAACCAGGGTGCGTGGCCGTTCGTCGCGCTCAACCTGATCGACCACCTGGAGCTCTCGGTGGGCGCGGACCTGCCGGCCTCCGAGCGGCTCGTCCGGGTGTCCCGGCCGCATTCCTCGTCCCCGGCGGTGGGGTCGAACAAGCGGCACCAGGCGGAGCAGCAGGCGCTGGTCAACGAGGTCTTCGAGATCTGACCGGCCCTGAGGCTGTCAGCTGTAGCTGTACGGAAGGCCCGGTCCCCGCGCGATGCGGGGACCGGGCCTTCCGGCGTACGGGTCCCGTACGGCGGTCAGACGGGCAGCGGCGCGAAGTCCCACAAGATGCGGACGTGTTCGCGTGCCGCCGTGACCTGAGGGTGATCCGGCCCCAGAGCAGCCTGCAGATCGTCGATGACCGCCCGCTCGATCGCCCACGCCTCGTCCCGGCCGCCCTCGATCTCCCGCAGGCCCGCGGCGAGCGCGAGCCGCGCCACCAGGGTCAGCGGATGCAGTTGGCCCAGCACCGTCTCCGCCCGCCGCGCGGCCCCCCGGCTCAGCGCACAGGCGTGCGTCTGGCCGCCCGTGGCCTGGTAGGCGGCGGCCGCGTTGACGGCGACCCCCAGCGTCCAGGCGTGATCCTCACCGAGCGCCGCGGTCATATCGGTCAGCGCCGTGTCCAGTACCACCCCCGCCGCAGCGCCCTCGCCCCGCTCCAGCAGCACGAGCCCGTTGTTCGCCGCTGCCCCGATGGCGTAGGGGTGCGACTCCCCCAGGGTCACCCGGTAGGCGTCCAGGACGAAATTCCCGAGCGATCCCGCCTCTTCGAGGTGGCCCGTCCGCCTCAGCCCGCACGAGTAGAGGGAGGCGATCATCAGGGACAGCGGCGCGGCCTCGCCCAGCAGCCGCCGCGCGCGTTCCAGCACCACGGCGAGCTGGACCGTGCCGAGTTCCTCCTTCCCCTGGTTGAGTCGGCACATCGCCAGCGCGCACTCGGCCGCCAGCGTGTGCGGGGCCTCGCTCCCCACAGCCGCGTGGTGCCGCTCGACGCTGCGGGACTGGTGGGCCAGGGCGTCCGCATAGCGGCCCGTCAGCAACAGATCCCAGGCGTAGTCCGTTTCGGAGGTGAGCGTCTCGAGATGGTCGCTCCCCAAGATCCCCCTCCGGCGCCCCAGGACCGTCTTGTCCAGCTCCAGCGCTTTTCCGTACTGGCCGAGCGCCCGCAGCGTGGCGGCCAGTTCGGCCTGGCTGTGGAGTTCCTTACGGTGGTCGAGCACCGGGTGGAAGTCGGACTGGCGCCGGCAGAGCTCGTACGCCTCGGCGTAGCGGCCCAGGCCCCGCAGGTCGGCGGAGAGCGCGTTCATCGCGGCGAGCGCGCTGGGGTGGCTCAACTGCCCCAGGAGCGCCCGGTCAAGACGCTCGGCCCGGGCGTAGTCCCCGGTCGCCCGCAGCAGCGCGGTGCGGCACAGGGTCAGCTCCCAGTCCGTGACGTCCATTTCCTTGTCGACGAGGCGCAGGGCCGTCGCGTAATCACCGCTGAGCGTCAGATACGTCAGGCAGTCGCGCCGCAGCGGACGCGTCTCGCCCCTGGCCTCAGCGGACTCCGACGCCCCCAACCCGTCGAGATACGGCATGAGTTCGGCGTAACGCGGCCAGGTGGCAGGCTCTTGAGGCCACCCCGGGCGCGCCGCGACGAGGGCACGGCGGACGAGCCGGGCGTCCTTCTCCCGGCGGTCCTCAGGCCGTTTTCTGCGCACCGCGTCACAGACGAAGCGGTGCAGATGCAGCACCTCCGCCTCCCGCCGGACCACGGAGTGCTGCACCAGCCTGGCGATGGTGACCTCGACGTGGGTGGGGTCCTCCAGCAGCGACGCCAGCGCCGGGGAGACCAGCTTTCCCGGAACGGCCCGCAGCAGCGCGAGCGGCACCGGGCCCGGCCCGAAGACCGCGCAGAGCTGGAGCAGATCGGCGGCGAGCTGTGAGTGCGCCTGAAGCCGCCGGATCAGCTCCTTGTACGCGGAGGCGTACGGCTCCGGGTACGCCGCCCCGGACCTCACCGGCACCGTCCCGCCCTCGCGCAGCCTGCGGCTGTACTCCTCGGCGGGCATCGTCGAGCCGTCCAGCCACCCCGCGGTCTGGTCGAGCGGCAGCGGCAGGTCCTCCACGGCGGCGGCGAGCCCGTCCGCGTCCTCGCGGCCCAGCCGTGGGGCGCGGGCCCGTACGAACGCCACGCTCTCGTCCCTGCTGAACGGCGGCACCTCCAGCAGCTCGACGTAGTGGTCGGCCCAGCCGCGGTTCTGCGAGGTGATCAGCACATGCCCGCGCCCGCCCGGCAGCAGATCGGCGACGGCCTCCGGGGCGTCGGCGCCGTCGAGCACCAGCAGCCAGCGGTCGGACGGCACGCCCCGGCGCAGATTGTCCAGCGCGGCCCCGGCCCTGGCTGAGGCGGCGTACCCCTGAACGTCCTTGCCGAGGTGCGCCAGATGCCCGCCGAGCCGCTCCTCCAGCACCCCGCGGTCATCCGCCGCGGCCCACCACACCACGTCGTACTCGGCGCCGAAGCGATACGCGTACTCGGTGGCGAGCTGGGTCTTGCCGATGCCCGGCAGCCCCACGAGCGCGCACACCGCGGCCTCGGCGGGGGCGGTTCGCAGACGGTCGTTGATCCGCTCAAGGAGGGCGTCCCGGCCGGTGAAGCGGGGGTTGCGGCGCGGCACCCCGTCCCACAGCTCGGGCGGGTCTCCGGGCAGCCGGGACCGCTGCCGATCACCGTTCGCCCTGGCCGGGGTCCCGCTCCCCCCGAGCCCGCGCAACAGCCGCCACTCGCACTCCTCCTCGTCGACCCCCAACAGCCCGACGGCCCCCAGCCGGGCGACCACGAGCGGCAGCGGGTGACCGCTGACGACGAAGGCGGCGATCCGGTCCGCGCGTACGGCGCCCCTTCCCAGCGCCGCCTCCCACTCCGCCTCGATGGGGGCCGAGTCGGGGGCGAAGAAATGCTCGCTCAGCAGCAACAGATGGAAGGCATCGTCGATCAGCAGGTCCAGGGACGGCTCGGCCGCGGGATCCCAGCGCCGGACGGTGATCTCCTCGCGCGCGACGCCCGTCGCCTCCAGTCGCTGAGCGACCCAGGTCGCCCAGGGGCGGTTGGGCCCGGCGTACGTCACGATGACGGGCAGATGGCCGGGGAGCCCGGCCCTGGGCCCGCCGGCCGGGCCCGGACCCGGCGGCGCGGACACGTGCACCGCGTCCCCGTGCCGCACCGCGACCACCCGGTCCCGCGAGGAGGAGGCCCGACCGTCTTCCTCGCCCCGCAACCGGGCAAGCTCCCCCTCCAGCCGCCGGGCCCGGTCCTCCGCGGCGCTGGCCTGCTCCTCCGCCATCCACAGCCGGTGCGCCACGGGGTCCTCGGCCCCGGCCTGCTCGGCCGCCGCCTCCTCCCCCGTCTGAAGCTGGTGTTCCAGATCCTCGCACCGCCGCTCGGCCTCCAGCGCCTGCCGCCGCGCATGCTCCAACTCGCCCTGGAGCCGGGCGACCTCCTCCTTCAGCCGGTCCCGTTCACCGCGTAACCGCTGCTGCTCACCCCGCTCCACTTCCACCTCGGCGCCGCGGCCATCGCGCTCGACCGACATCGACACCGCGAGCTGCCGCTGCTCCAGCTCCATCTCCGCGATCCGCTGTTTCCGCGCCTGCAACGCCTCGGTCAGCGCCTCCGCGCGCACCTCGGCCTGCTGGCGCCGGCGGTCGGCGTCGGCGAGCTGGTCACGCAGGTTCTGGAGCTCCCAGCGGGACCTGTTGGTGGCCTGCAACGCCCGCCGTTGCAGGCCGTGCACATGGGCGACGACCTCGGGCGAGGCGAGACGTCCGGTGGCCTTGGCGGCGTGGGTCAGCAGCGTGTCCACGAACTCGGCGGGGGCGACCACGGTCCCGTTCAGATAGCGCGAGACGGTCCCCGGGTCGCAGTGCACCCGCAGCGCGAACACCCGCAGGGACACCCCGACCGCCCCGAACAGCCCGCGCAGCCCCGCCGCCAACTCGGCGCAGGACGGCTCCACATGGTCCGGTATCGGCTTGAGGTCCCCGACCCGCCCGGTGTCCCCCGAGAGCGGCACCAACTCCCCGCGCGGCTCCCCGTCCTCGTCCTCCACGCACGCCCCTCCCCCGTTGCGGCGACTCGGCAACGCGTGACACCTGCCGCAACACCCGGCGCCCCGCGCAAGGTGAACGTACCCGGCGAACCGACCGGCCGCACGGAAGGACGCATCTCATGCCACCCGCGAACCGCCCCACCCCCCGCCCGCTCCTCGCCCTCGCCGCCGCCGCGGTCTCGGGCGCCGTACGAGCCCTGGTGGGCTGGCTGTTGGAGCGGACGGTGGACTGAGCGTCCGTCCGGCTCGCTCTTGTCCGCCGCGCCCTCCGTGGGATCATGTCCCTGACCAGGCAGTCCACCGAAGGAGACAGGCCCGCACATGTTCGACGCCCTGAAGAACCTCAAGGAGAAGGCAGAGGACCTCGCCGAAGCCCACAGCGACAAGATCTCTGACGGGCTCGAAAAGGTCGGCGACTTCGTCGATGACAAGACCGGCGGCAAGCACAGCGACAAGATCGACACCGCGGTTGACAAGGCTCAGGGCTTCGTCGAAAAGCTGGGCGAGAAGAAGGACTGATCCGCTCGGGACGAGCCCGGAAACTCAGCGGACGATCCCTGCCCACCCCGTCATATCGGCAGTGCGCCGTACAGGCCCGCTCCCACGGCGGCGAAGGCCGCCGTGGCCCACTGAGGCCAGCCGCGGGCGCGTCGTCCCGCGACATAGGCGAGGGCCACGGCGGCCATGGCGGGCCACAGAACGCTGAAGGCGGCGGTGCTGGGATAGAAGTGATCCGTGGCGACGACAGCGACCGCGTACCCGGTGATCGCTGCCATCGCGGTGACCGGGAAGCCCGCGCCGAACGGATGCCAGCCGTCGGGAGCCGCCCCCCGACGTTTGGTTCGTACGGAAAGCGCAATCGCCGCGATCAGCGAGACGGCGGCCGCCACGGTCCACAGCGTTGCGGGTACGACCAAGAAGGGGCTGGGCGCGCTCATACCGGTCCTTCGCGAGCCTGCTCCGCCTGGGGACGATGGCGACCGGAGCGCGGACGGGCACAGTAACACGCGTGGCTCAGTTGGCAGTACGGCGCCCGGCGAGCTCGTCCTGCCACACCGGGCTCTCGAAGTAGTGGTTGTCGTACGTCTCGGAGCTCTCGCGGATCTCCCGCACGCTCGCCTCGCCGCGGTACACCCGCTCCAACAGCCGGTAGTAGTCGAAGCGGTGCAGCCCCGGCGTGAACACCACCAGCAGCTCCGCGGTGCTGCCCGCGGCCGGCGCGAACGCGTGCGGGACGGTCGGCGGCACGGTCAGGAAGTCGCCCTTGCCGAGGATGTGCACCTCGTCTCCGACCAGGATGCGCATGGTGCCGTCGAGCACGAAGAACATCTCGGTGGCCTTGGTGTGGAAGTGCGCCGGAGCCCCCGGGGACCCCTTCTCGAAGGTCGCCTTGTTGGCGGTCAGCGCCCCGCCGGTCACGCCCGCGTCGGCGAGCAGCGTGATCAGGCTCGTGGCGCCGTCCTGGAGGGTCTCGGCCCGCTCGGCGCGGACGAGGAAGGGGGCGGCGGCGGTGGTGGTGTTGCTGCTCATGGTGGCTCCTAGCTGCTTGTGGCGGTTGTCCCCTTGACACCAACAAAGCTAGGCCGCCAAAAGACCCATTGAATGGTTCATTCAGGCGCCGATTCCATGGGTCAATTCGGCGGGCGGCGGCAGCTCCCCGGCCGTGGCGCGGGCCTCACTGTTGAATGCTTCCGTCGCACATCTATTACGAGATGGGCACTAGCAGACCTACCATTCGCACGGGCGTACGACCGTCGCCCAAGGAATCGACGAGGCTGATCCAAGCCGCCATGGAGGTCTGCGACTCATGCCAACCACGCCGGACCTGAGCACGGCTGTGTGGCGCAAGTCCAGCTACAGCAACACCCAAGGGGGCAACTGCATAGAGGTCGCCGAAGGCATACCCGGGATAATCCCCCTCCGCGACAGCAAGAACGCCGCGGGCCCGGCCCTGGTCTTCGAGTCTGCAACCTGGACCTCGTTCGTGCAGGCCGTCAAGCGCGGGGAGTTCCACGCCGCCTGAGCCCTGAACCGCGGGCGACTTCGTAGTGGATACGAGACGCGGACACGCCGTGGCATCGGCGTGTCCGCGTCCTGGTCGGGCGACCACCACTTCAGGCGGGCAGCTCCCACTGATGGCCATGATCCGGGTCCGCGTGCCATACGACCTGCCGGTCAGCGGTCACCGTGAGCCCGAACTCGTACAGCTCTGGCCCACCAGCGGCCCGCCACCACCGATACGCGCCCGCCACCTCCGCGAAGAGGTCGCGCGGGCCCCACTGTTGGACGCTTCCGTCGCGTACGTAAGCCCACGAGTCGGCCGTGGCGAACCACCGCGCGTCGCCCTCCCGGTCGGCATGCACACCGGGAAGCCGGAGGCCCAGCGCGAACCGTGCGTGAAAGTTGTCGTCCAGGAACGACAGGTCGAGGTCTGTATGACTGCCGCGGCTCTCCTCCCAGGACTCGGGGGCGTACACGTCCTTGAGCGGGGACTCCGGCCGACGCTGACCCCGCAGATCCATGAAGGACATCGGGTGCCCGAAGTGTCCGCTCGCGGAGCCGCCGTCCTCCGACACCCGCAAGCAGGCCATTCCGTGAGGCTGGAGCGTCGTCTTCCACGGGGTGACGATCAGGCCACCGGGCCGGGTCTGCTCCACCCACGCGAACGGAACGCGGTGCAGCGACGCCGTACACAGCACCCGGTCGTACGGTGCGCCGCGCGCCCAACCGCGCTCCCCGTCGCCCGCCACCACGCGCGGCAGATACCCGGCTGCGGCCAGCCGACGAACGGCCCCCTCCACCAGCCCGGCGTCCACCTCGATCGATACGACGTTCGCCTCCCCGGCCCGCTCGCAGAGCAGCGCGGCGTTGTAGCCGGTGCCGGTGCCGATTTCGAGCACCTTCAGGCCGGGGCATACATCGGCGGCGGCAAGCATGGTGAACACCGCGTTCGGGGCGCTGATCGAGCTGGTGGGCAGGGCCCCTAGCGCGTCCGCGTCTCCGCCGACGACCTGCCCGTCGTCCACCTGTGTGACCAAGGGGTGCCCCGGGTCGTACACCAACGAGGCCCACGTGTCCGGCTCGTCGGAAGCGCGAACCGGCCGGTAGGCGTCCTCCCGCCAGACCCACACGGTGTCGGGTACGAACACGTGGCGCGGCACCTTGAGGAAGGTCTCGCGCATCCAGGGCTCGGGAAACCCGTCCAGGCCGTCGAGGGTCTCGGCGGCCTGAACGTGCAGTTCATCGAGGGTCATTTGCGGTGCGTCCCGCCCCCAGGATTCGACACATCGGGGTGCTGACTGTCGCTGTCACGCGGTGACGGCTCCTTCGGCTGAGGGTTGGGGGCTGGTGGCTTTCCGTGGCTGCCCATCGGCTTTCCTTCCTTTCGTCGATTCCAACGCACTGCTCCAGGCGGGGTCACCTGCCCCGCTGTCGGCAGCGCGGACACTCGCACGGCGGCCAGACGGACGACAGGCTGAAGGGATCGCCGTAAGCCATCGGCGGGCACGACCACGAGGAGACTTCCGTCCGCGATCGTGTCGTGGGGTTCATCTTGTAGACCGTGACCGTCATCGCGGACCTGATCAGACGGAGATTGCGGAGCGGTTGCTCGATACGGCCGTCCTTCACCGAACCTGCTTTCCTTGCGTGCCGTTATCCAGCACTGACTACCGTGTGCAGTGTGAGCGTCGCGCTCAGTGCGTACTGTTGGACAGGGGGACGCTGTCTCGCGGTTGGGTGAGAGACAGCGCATGTCGCTCCGTCGTTAAGCCCGTTCAGGAGCAGACAGGGGAGGATCTATGACGTTCCAACCGAGGCCGCTGAACCCGAATCGATCAGTCCGCCACTTCTACGGCTCGGAGATGCGCCGCCTACGGGGCGAGGCGGGCATGTCCCTGGCCCGGCTGGCCGAGGTCCTGAAGTACAGCAAGCCGCACCTGGGGCGCATCGAGACGGCGGAGTCGATGATCCCGGAGGGCCTGTCGGAGAAGCTGGACGCAGCGTTCGGCACAGACGGCCACTTCACCAGGCTGTACGAACTGGCGCGGCACGAGGTACACCCGGACAAGTACCGGCGGTACTTGGACTTCGAGGCGCGGGCCGAGGCTGTCCAAGAGTGGTCGGAGTCCCTGGTGCCGGGCCTGTTGCAGACCGAGGCGTACGCACGTGCGCTGCTCCGGGCTGGCGCTTCCGCCGCGACAGAGGAGGAGATCGAGCAGCGGGTCGCTGCGCGCATGAGCCGTCATCAGCGTCTGCTCGGCGGAGAGCCCCCTCACGTATGGGCCATCTGCGACGAGTCAGTGATCTGGCGGCAGATCGGCGGGCCGGAGGTCATGAGCAAGCAACTAGCCAAGTTACTGTCTCTGGCAGACACTCCCAACACCAAGATCCAGATCTTGCCCTTTAGTCATGGCGCACACCGGTTGAGCGGCGGAGCACTCACCCTCCTCAGCGTCCCCGGTAGCTTCACCGTGGCGTACGAAGAGGGCATCGATGTCGGCCATCTGTACGAGGAAAAGGGCTCCGTGCAGGAGCGCCAGCGGGCCTACGATGAGCTACGGGCGTACGCCCTGCCACCCGAGGAATCCGCAAGGCTGATCCGAACGGTCATGGAGGTCTGCGAGCCATGCCAACCACCCCGGATCTGAGCACGGATGTCTGGCGCACGTCCAGCTACAGCATTCGAGCCGAATAAAGATCAGTCGCCCGGGCTGCGGTGCGGTCGCCCGCCTCGCTGGCTAGTCTGAGGCGACGGATAGTGGCTGGTCGGAGGGGGCAAGTTCGTGGATCCGGAGATGGTCGCGCTGGCGAGTACGGCAGGGACGACCCTGGTCACGATGCTGACAACCGAGGCGTGGCAGAGCGTCAGAGAAGGCTTCGCCTCGTTGTGGCGCCGCGCTCAGCCGGACCGGGCCGACGCAATTTCCGCCGAGCTCGACGCGACGCGCAGCGACCTGCTCGCTGCGCAGGCTAATGGTGACCTCGACTCCCGCGAGGAACTGGGCGCAGAGTGGCAGGGGCGCGTCCGGCGGCTGCTCGTGACACATCCCGAGGAGATGGAGGCGTTGCGGACGCTGTTGAACGAACTGGCCCCGCAAACGCCCGAAGGTCCATCGGTGACTCAGCACGCCACCGCCTCAGGTCAGGCCCGGGTCTACCAGGCCGGCCGCGACCAGAACTTCGGCCAGCAGTGAGCGGCCGCAATGACGCCTGGGCCGATGGCCAAGGCCGCGTCTACCAAGCCTCCGGTGACCAGCACATCATCGAGCACCACCATCACGCCCCCGACTGGTCGGGGCCCGACTCCGTACGCCGCCCGGCGGTCGGCCGTGCTCCCGCAGTGCTTCGCGACCGGGTGGGCGAGATGGACCGGCTGCGCGCCGCCGTTGAACCCGGCGTCGGCAACCGCGTCTACGTCCTCCACGGCCTGGGCGGATGCGGAAAGACCGCTGTTGCCTACGCGCTCTTCCACCACGCCACTGGCGAGGCCGGTCGACTCGGGCTGTGGGTCAACGCGTCCGATCCCGCCTCTCTGCGGTCCGGGATGCTCGCCGTCGCAGCCGACCGCGGAGCGACCGACGGTGAACTGGTGGGGGCACGTAGCGGACTGCGCCCCGCCGCCGACCTCGTCTGGCACTACCTCGACCACTCCGACGAGCCCTGGCTGCTGGTCCTCGACAATGCCGATACCCCCGCCATCCTCCGCGACGGTGGCTGGCTGCGTACCAGTCCGGCCGGCACTGTCGTCGTCACAACCCGGCAAGCAGCAGCTCACTGGTGGCCCGGCGCCGAACTCCTTCAATTCGGCGTACTTCCACGCGAGGATGCCGCTCTCGTTCTCCGCGACCTCGCGCCACATGCCGGGTCGGTCGAAGACGCCGGGGAGGTGGCCGACCGCCTCGGACGACTGCCCCTGGCGCTCACCCTCGCCGGAGGATTCCTTGCCCACCAGGTGATCGACCCATGGACTCTCGCGGACTACAGTCGCCGACTGGACGGCGGCGGCTCCGGTCTCAGCCACACCTGGCAGCTATCTCTCGATGCCCTCGCCACCCAAGGCCTGCCCGAAGCGGGGCGCCTTCTGAGCCTCCTCGCTTGCTGGTCCAGCGATCCGTTGCCACTGTCGGTTCTCTCCGGGGCCGAACTCGACCCGGTACTCCCGGCATTTCGCGTGGAATCAGCGCTGCGCGGACTCCTTGATCACTCCCTTACCGAGCTCGTTTCTGGGGAGATGCGCTGCCTGCGCACCCACGGCGTACTCCTCGACAGCGTGGCCCGAACCACGCCTGCTGACCAGCGCGAGCAGCTCTCGGCCGCAGCCGCCCGCCTACTTCTCGCTGCCTTGCCGGCGGTGCCCGACCGAGGGGCGCAGGAACCCCGGGTGAACCTGCTCGCGCCGCATGTGATCGCGCTATTGCGGAGAACAGCGAATTGGGCATCTGGTCAATCGACAGTGGAAGCGGCGGCGGAGTGCGCGCTACGTCTTGTGACTGCTGTCCACAGAGCTGGCGACTACGCCTCAGCTCTCAGCTTGGGCAGCGAGGCTGTGGAGCTGGTAACTCCCCGGCTGGGCGCGAGCCATGTCTTGGTTATCAGGTTGCGTCAGCGTGTGGCGCGGGCCCTTTTTCGGCTTGGCCGATTCGAGGAGTCCGAGGCCCTATATCTGCACGTGCTGGAAGACTGCGAACGCATCCTAGGCCCAACAGCACCGGATACCCTGCAAACTTGTTTGAAGCTAGCCGGTCCACTCTTCAACCTTGGTCGAGAGCAGGATGGCACCTCGCTGATGCGTCGAGCGGCCGAGGGCCACACCCAAGCCTTGGGACCTACGCACCCCCTTACGCTTCTCGCGAGGTCGTCTCTCCTGGAGGTATCCACCCGGCCGACCGACGTAGCCGCAGGCTCGGCCCTGGTCGCGGATTGCCTTCGTGAGGTCGGAGAAGACCATTCCATCACGCTTGATACACAGCTCAACTATGCATACGCTCTCCATCAAGGAGGGCGATCCGCGGAGGCCCTACCACACATTCGCTCCGCCTTCGCGGAGTATGTGCGACGCTTCGGCCCTGATTACCCGATCGCGCTGAACTCCCGGGCAACACTCAGCATGATTCTGGCAGCACTAGGCCAATACGCGGAGGCTATCGAGCACGCGGAGAACCTTGTGGAAAGACGAACCGGAGCGCTTGGGCCAGTTCATCCCTGGACACTTTTCGCCAAGGACCTCTTGGAACAACATCGACGCTCACAAAGAAACGCCTCTCCGCACCCTTCTCGTTGAGGCACCAACAGCAGTGATGCGCGAACAGCACCTGGACGAGCACGCCCAACGGACCGCGACCAGCACAGCGACTTGCTCAGGACGTTGGGACGAAGCCAAGGTTGTCCCGTATGGGGTGGTAGTTACCGCTCCCGGCCGAGTGAGCCTGGCGATCCTGCGGGCTCACGCCATCGCCGTCACCGCGCTGGGCGGCGCCGCACTCGGCCTCGGCCACCCCAACCCGACCGACGCGGCCGACAACCCTGCTGGCCTCGGAGGAGGCGAGGCGAAGTCACAGACCAACCGGGACAACCGCGAGCTCTTCCTCAAGGAGGTACGTCGGCTCGCGATAGGCCCTACTCCGCGGCGATCGAGCGCAGGCTGAACATCAGCAGCAGCTGCCAGTACTGGACCGGGCTCTCGAACGACGGCGGGTCGATCCCGCCGACCTCGGGGATCAGCGCCCGCAGCAGCTCGCCGACCTCCGACTCGTCCTCGGGGTGCAGGTCGGCCAGGAGCAGCCAGACCTCGTACAGCGTCTCGACGAACCGCTCGAGCGTGCTGTTGATCAGAGCGCCGTTGCGCTTCGCGTCGCCCGGCTTGTACCAGTAGACCCGGCCGTCCTTGCCCGACAGGCAGGTGAGGCCGCCCATGCCGCTGGCGATCACCAGGTCGTCCCCGAAGTCCACCCGGTCCTCGGCGGCGCTCGAGAAGACCGAGGCCACCGCACGCGGCTCGTCCGTCGCGATGTCCCCGAAGACCAGCAGATCCGTGAACATCTTCGGCAGGCCGATCTCCGTCAGGACGCGCCGGTCCGCCTCGCGGGAGACACGCCGCCCGGCCACCTCGGGCGGCATCCGCATGACCCAGTCGTCGCCGAACGCCTCGGCCACTTCCTCGTGCGTGACCATCGCGGGCTCCTCAGCCGGGTGTCGGCCGGCTCACCGTAGCGGCTCCGGTCCCCAGTGATCGGTCCCCCAGGGTTACGCGGATCGGCTGGCGCGCCGCTGACCTGCCACCCACGTCGGGACTGCTGACCAAATCACGCAGGTCGGCCTACTGACCCACCATCGACCCCAGGCCACTGCCAACTCCACGAACCATCAACACAACGTGAGCCAAAGAGAATTACAGGGGCCCTAGCCGAGTGGATTCCAGTTGAACCAACCTCGGGAGGTTTCGTAGAGGTCTGTGGGTTCGTCGCAAGTCTGGGATGTAGAGATCTGTAGCGCGACGTCATCCGCGCGCGCCGCGTAGTCGTCCGCCAGAACCACCAAGATCAGAACCGAAGACAGCATGAGCACGGGAAGAGCTCGTCCGCGGCGTACGCGTGAGATGACCAGTGCCGCCACGGACAGCACGAGGCCGGCCAGCAGGAGCCACCGGTTCGTGCTTGCTTCCTGGTCGAGTCGTTTGGACAGCTCTACAAGGTCATCGCAGAGTATGTACGTCTTCGGTCCATCGAACAGCGACAGACAGCGTTCCAGTACTGCGGCCAGCACGATAAACACCCCGAGCACCGACAGCAGACTCGGATCTCTCTCCGACCCCGGCTCCGTCCTGACCTGCCGCGCAACGCCCATTGCCCAGAGATTACCGCCCCATGCGCGTCGAGGTTCGGTTGCCCAAGTCGGTGAACGATGTGGTGAGACCACCAAACAGTCCGCAAGACCGGCCGGAATCAGGCGATAATGATCACCAGCTACCTGTGCGTATTACTTGGGGGGTCTTGTGAGTCTGAGTCCGCGCGAGGTGTTTCTGCGGCTTGTTCATGGTGTCGCCGGCGGCAACTTGAACGAGTTGCCCGACCTGTACGGCGAGGTCACCGATGTCCGGCATCCGATGGCAACGCCCGAGTCCGAGCCGTTGACGAGTCGGCGGGCGCTCCAGGAGCACTTCACGGTGCCGCCGGAGGTTCGGGAGTCCGCGCCGAAGAGGCGGGTAGTCGATGTCGTCGTTCACGAGACCGCCGATCCTGAAGTGATCGTCGCCGAGTTCGCCTATGAGTTCACGTTGCCGGACGGCTCCACGGCCAAGGTGCCCTGTGTCTTCGTCATGCGTGTCCGGGACGGCCAGATCATCGAGTCACGCGACTACATCGACCCGATCCGTACGTACACGGCACGCGGGGACCTTGACCTCCTCATCGCGTCGTTGCGCAAGGATGTTTCCTGACTCCGCGCTTTCACGCGGTGGGCTTTGCGAGGGCTGATCAGAAACGCAATTGGTTATGCGGCTCCGCTACAACTACCGGGCCTACCCGGATGCCGCTCAGCGCCGTGCGCTGGCCAAGGCGCTCGGGTGCGCTCGCGTGGTGTGGAACGACTGTCTGCGTGACCGCAGGGAAGCGCACGCGGCGGGGCTGCCGTATGTGAAGTCGGCAGAACTTTCCCGGTTGCGCATCACCCAGGCCAAGCGCACCGGGGAACGCGCCTGGCTAAGGGTTGTCCCGTAAATCATCTTCGCTGAAGTGGTGACGAGGATGCCCGTAGGTCGGGTTGTTCGCTCAGCCCGCCAGGGCGAGGTTGTGCAAGCGGGCGATGCCGAGCATCGTGTGGTGCACGCCGTCGCTCTTCAGGCGGCAGTCGCAGAGAATCTTCCAGCCCTTCATGCGGGCGAAGGTGTGCTCGACGCGGGCCCGCACCTGTTTGTGGGAGCGGTTGTGTTTCTGCTTCCAGTCCGGGAGTTGGTCCTGGCGCTTCGCCCGGCGGTGCGGCATCACCAGACCGGTGCCCGGATAGCCGCCGTCCGCGATGGTCATCGTCGTGCCGACGGCGTCCTTCGCGCCGGATTCCGCCCACGCCTTGCAGTCGTTGCGGTTACCGGGCAGCGACCGACCACGACGACCAGCCGGGTGTCGGCGTCGATGACGATCTGATGGTTGGTGGAGTAGCGGTAGTGTTCCGGGCAGGCGCGAACACGAGGATCAAGCTCCTGGGCTGCACGGCCGTGGCCGGCAACAACTACACCGAGGACCGCATTCAGAACTGACGCTCATCACGAGGCGCCCACCTGAGCCGTGAGAACCTTTTCCTTTTCGGCTGGATCTACCACTTCGGATTCCACGGTCCAATTTCTACGTAGAGAGGGCTCCCTATGATGAGTGGACCAATTTGATGTCCGCTGTTCGGCCAGGTACAGGGAGGCTGAAGGAGGAGGATACGAGCTAGGCCGCTAAGTCGCACAGCAGGGAGAAGTTTCTTTTCTCTATGAAGTCGACGGATAGTCGTTTCAAGTGCCAACCGCGGCAGTTCCCAGTAGACCCGGAGCCTACGCCCATCTCCGACCACATAATCGGGGTCATCCTCTAGGTGATCCGCAGTAGATGACAGCCATTCTAGTGCCGAGGTGCCATGCGTCGTTGCCTGCGGCGCTTCCCCAACCATGTGATGGGCACTGCCGAACAGGAACAGACCGCCAGCCTCAAAGATTCTTGAGGTGTAAAAAATCGCCGCATGCTCGCCCGAAAAATTAGCGACTCGACCGTAGCGCATTTTGTAGTCAAATTGGAACCAGTCCCCCACCTCCCATGGACGTCGCAGTTCAGATAGAGGTGCCGATTTTTTCGTCAAGTGCTTAGCCACACGCGCCAATTTTGGGAACTGATCTCCTTCCCCGCCCTCGATAGAAGGCGAGGAAGCCATGCGGACCGAGGCGCCCAGCCCAGAGAGCTCCACCTCACTCGGCACCACGCCCCATTTCCTGCCCGGAAGGTAGAAATGTTCGAGTTTCCTGGGTGACCAGTACAGAATCTCTTTCACGCCCGCCCCGCTGCCCCTCTAGACGCGTGAGGCACATGAAGATGCCACACCAACTCGACGCATTCTAAGGGTTGTTCTGTAACCGCAGGTCACGCGATGAGATGATCTTGGTGTGGCTGGTGTGATCACGGCGTCGGAGCCTTCCTGGATAGCCCCGTTCACCGGGCTGAGCCCGCACTGCTTCGGCAAGCTGGTGACGGTTTTACGGCGCCAAGGCGCGGACGCGGTCCGCAAGGGCCGGCCATGGAGCCTCCCACTGGAGGACCGGGCCCTGCTGGTCGCGGCGTACTGGAGAACCAACCTGACGATGCGCCAGCTTGGGCTGCTCTTCGGGGTATCCAAGTCGGCGGCGGATCGGATCATCGACCACCTTGGACCGCTGCTCGCGCTTCGCCCTCGCAAGCGGTTCGCCAAGGACACGGTGCTCATCGTCGACGGCACCCTGGTCCCCACCCGTGACCACACCGTCGCCGAGCGGTCGAAGAACTACCGGTACTCCACCAACCACCAGGTCGTCATCGACGCCGACACCCGGCGTGTCGTCGTGGTCGGCCAGCCGCTCCCCGGGAACCGCAACGACTGCAAGGCATGGGAGGAATCCGGCACCAAGGCCGCCGCCGGTAAGACCCTCACGATCGCCGACGGCGGCTACCCGGGCACCGGATTGCTCATCCCACACCGTCGCGAGCGCGGCCAGACCGAGCTCCCGGGCTGGAAAGAGGACCACAACAGGTCTCACAAGCAGGTCCGTGCCCGCGTCGAGCACGTTTTTGCCCGCATGAAGACCTGGAAGATCCTCCGCGACTGCCGCCTCAGAGGCGACGGCGTCCACCACGCCATGCTCGGAATCGCACAGATGCACAACCTCGCCCTCGCCGGATAGATCAAAGGGCTTCATTGCGATCAACCACCCGAGACATCTCGGAGATCATTTACGGGACAGCTCTTAGCCGACGTATCAGCGGTCGTCATGCAACAGTCCTTTCGTGACCTGGACGCCGTTACGCACGGTCTGTGGCTGTGCGCCGGGTGAAGTCCATGTGCCAGTTGGTGATCCAGGTCTGTCCGTCGTCGAGGGAAAACGCCTGCTCCCAGTGGGCGCGGTCGGCGGTGATGCCGGACCAGATGAAGCGCGCCCGGACCTTGCGGCCGTCGTGCTCGTCGTCGCCGTGGAAGACACCGGTGCCGTCCGCGCCGAAGCTGCCGGTGACGGGTGGGAAGAGGGTGCCGGTGCGCTTGCTGGCCCAGTACAGCGACCACTGTGCGGTCGCTGGGTTGTACAGCCGCAGCGTCAGCCCGGAGAAGCCCTTCGTCGGGAACTCGATCTCGTCGAAGCTGGCGGCGCCGTCGAAATGAACGGAGGCGCAGGTGATGCCGGGGAACTCCTCCCAGCGGTCGTCACCCTCGATGGGGTCCAGGAAGTCCTTGCGCCAGCGGTTGGCGACGTCGTAGGTGCCGGTGAAGAACGCGAAGTCGTTGTTCGTCATGCCGCAGACGCTAGGTCCGGTCCGCTGACATCTTTTGTCAGGGGACCGGCATGGGTTTGCGACCATGCGGCACTGGCAGGCCCATTCGGCGCGGCTTCAGGAGCGGCTGCGGCAGGGCGAAGCGGAGATACGCATCTCACCGGTCGGCATCGCCCGGCTCGGCGGCGACGCCGCCGGGCGTCGGCCCGTCGCTTCCGAAGCCACGGCGACGTGACGTGTGTGCGCCCCGGCGACGCCGGCATCGCCCGCGCCGCCGGGTACCGCTGCAAGGGCTAGCGCTGTCAGCGCTACGCCTCGCAGGTCAGGTCGTGCGCGGGGAGCCGCCCCGTGCGCAGGTAGGCGTTGACGCGCTCGTCGACGCAGGCGTTGCCGTACTCGCCGTACAGGCCGTGCTGGCGGGCGCCCTCCACGGTGAGCAGCCGGGAGCTCGGCCACTGCTCCCGCATGGCCTCGGCGCCGGCGTAGAGGGTGCGGGGGTCGCCGGTGGCGGCGACGAGCAGGGCCGGGGCGTCGTTGTCGAGCGCGGTCGGTGCCTCGGCGGGGCGGTGCCAGAACTCGCAGGGGTTGATGTTGTTGGCCAGCGGCCCGGCGAGGGGGAACCGCTCGCGGGATTGCTCGACCGCGCGCCAGTAACTGCCGACGCCGCGCCGCTCGGCGACGTCGCCGCAGATGATCGCGGTCATCTGGCTGGAGGAGGCCGAGCCTGCCCCCGTCAGCAGGAACTCCAGTTGCCCGGCGAGCGCTTCGGACGGCTCGACCGGTTCCCGGTCCGCAGCGCGCGCCAGGAGACGTACGGTGCCGGCCAGGTCGGCGCGCCGCTCGTCGAGGTCGCTGCCGAGGCCACCGATGAAGACGGAGGGCAGCACGTGCTCGTCCAGCAGGTACTCCTCGCCGATCCGCAGCGGCTCCTGTGCGGCGGCGTCGAGGATGTGCCGCACCGTCGCCAGGACCTGGCCGCGCGTGGTGCCCAGCCCATAGGTGCCGTGCCGCGCGGCGGCCCACGATGCCCACGCGCGCAGGGCCCCCTCGTTGGCCGCCTCGGCGCCGCGCAGCAGGGTGGGGCCGTAGCGCGCCGGGGACATGACGCCGTCGAGCACCATGCGGTCGGTGCGGCCGGGGAAGAGCTGTGTGTAGACCTCGCCGAGGTAAGTGCCGTAGGAGTAGCCGAGGTAGGACAGGGTGTCGGCGCCGAGGGCGGCGCGGATGACGTCCATGTCGCGGGCGGTGTTTCGGGTGGTGACATACGGCAGCACATCGCCATGGGCGCGCTCACACTGCCCGGCCAGCCTGCGCGCGACGGCGACCTCCTCGCGGTAGGCCGCCGAGTCGGCGCCCGCGGAGCGGAGGGGGGCGGAGCCGAGGTTCCAGCCGCAGTCCAGCGGGGTGCTCCGGCCGACGAAGCGCGGGTCCATGCCGATCAGGTCGTAGCGGTCGGCGACCTCTCCCATCACCTCCGACTTGGAGAGCGGCATGTGGAGGCTGGGGCCGGCCGGTCCCCCGTCGTTGAGCAGCAGCGGACCGACGCGGTGGGCGGTGTCGGTGGCCTTCAGTCGCGATATGGCGACGGTGATGGTGCGACCACCGGGGTTGGCGTAGTCCAGCGGCACGGTGATGTCGGCGCAGGCGGCACCGGCGGCGTCCAACGCCTGGCCGAGCTCGTCATCGGGGCCCAGTGCGCAGGCGTGCCAGTCGACGTGCTGGTCGTGGAAGCGGGCCAACGGGGCCGGGTCCGGGGCGGTGGTGGTGGCGGTGGCGGTCGTCGCGGTGGCGGCGAGCACCGCCGCACACGCCACGAAGGCCTTGATGTGTCGGGAAGTTGACATGCCCGCACGCTAGGAGGGCGGACACCTCAGCACACTCCGGGAAAGCCCCAGAACCGGGTGAGGGTCGTCCCCCAAAAAACTCAGCCCACAGCCCTGAGATTCCCCGTCCGCCTCGGCAGTCGGCTGACAGCTGCCGCAAGAACCAGTACGGCGAGGGGGCTACGCGCCCTAGACCTTTCCCAGATCGGCCGCGAGGTCCGCCGCGCGCGAGAGCTCGTCCGCCAGTTCCGTCCGCTCCCCCTCGGTAAGCGTGAGGGCAGCGGCATCGGCGAGATGGGCGCGGGCCGTAGCAGGGTCGTCGAGTTGGGCGGCGAGGTCGGCGCGCAGGATCAGGGCGCGGTAGTGCTCGGCGGGGCCGGACGGGGTCTCCTTCGCGAGGGCGCGATCGAGGATGCGGGCGGCTTGGGCGGGGTCCTCCTTGGAGGTGCCGATCAGCGAGGCGTTGTGCACCGCGCGGGCGAAGGGCTCCTTCGGTGCGGGGGCGTGTTCGAGGGAGGCGCCGGTGGGCTGGCCGATGCGGAGGCAGTTGCCGCCCGGGTCGGTCATCAGGAACTGCCGCATGCCGTACGAGGTGTCCTTCAGCTGCCCGATGCGCGGGAGGCCACGGGTCGGGATGCGGCCGAGGGAGGCCTTGAGCCGGGACCGGAAGGTCTCGTACAGCTCGTCGACCCGGTCGGTGGCGATGTAGCAGGTGGACCAGGACTCGGCCGGGACAACCGACTTGGTGCCGAAGAACTGCAACTCGATGTTGTCGCCGTAGCTGAGTGCCGCGTACGGGTTGGGGCGGGTCTGTAGGTGGTCCACGGCGAAGCCGAGGCGCTCGTAGAACTCCACCAGTTCGGGGATCGATGGGCAGGGGAGGATGGGGATCATCTTCTCGACCATGCTCCAGACGGTAGGGCGCAGAATTCTTCTAGTCAAAGTTGATTAGAGCCCATGCCGCTACCCTGCCAACACCGCCCGCACCTCATCCACCAGCCCACCCGCCCGGGCCACCCGCTCCCCCAACTCCCGCGCCCCAGCGCCCAACTCCCCCAGCAGCGACTCCGCCCGCCCGGCGAACCCGGCAGGCGTGTCCGGCATCCCCGCCACCGCCGCCATCGCGCCCTTCTCGTTGAGGCACCAGCGGCGGTGATGCGCGAACAGCGCCTGGACGAGCAGCCCAACAGCCCGGGACAGAGACAGCGAGACGTGCAGGACGTCACCCCGCCGGGCGGACTTCGCGGCGTTGGACACCAGGAATCCTGCCTCCCACACCACCCCCGCCGTCAGGGCCTCCCGCAGCGGCTCCGGATAGCGCCCCGCCTCCGCCCGCAACTCGCCCAGCTCCCCGCCCCGGTCGGCCAGCACCCGCCCCAGGGCCACCTCGCCCACGTAGCAGGGCGACCAGAACCCGAGCGGATGCCCGGCCTGCGTCCCCACCTCGTACCGCCCGGCGCGGCAGTCCTCCCACACCGCCCGTACGCGGTCCACGTCCCGCAGGATCCAGTCCACCGCCTGGCCGTCCACGTCCAGCCACGCCCCGCCGTTCACCCACGGCCCCCACTCGCCCGGCCCCGCGACCTCCACCGGCCCGCCGACCACCTCGGCCGCCAACGCCCGCAGCCGCTCCATATCCAGCGGGCCCCGGTAGTACACGCCCAGGTCCCAGTCCGAGTCCGGCGCATGCTCGCCCCGGGCCCGGCTTCCCCCGAGCATCACCCCGACCACGCCCGGCACCTTCACCAGCCGCGCCGCCATGTCCGTAATCCCGATCGTCATCGGCCCATCCTCCGCCGCGAAAACTCGGTGGAGCCACACCGACCTCGCTGCATAGGCTCGCCGGATGGCCACTCGCACCTTCCGTATCACCGTCCGTGGCGTCTTCGACGGGCTGAGCACCGATCAGCGGTCGGAGCTCCTGGCCCGCGCCGCCGAGCACGACGTACTGCGCGCGGCGTTCACACCGGAGGGGCATCTCAGCTACGACATCGCCGCTCGGCCCGCCTTCACGTTCCGCTTCCTGGACTCGGGGGAGGCCGAGGAGGACATCCTGGACGCGACCGAGCGCGCCGAGGACGCGGCGAGGGAGTGGCTGGGGCAGCGCGGCTACGGCTTCAAGAACCTCAGGTCCAGCGCCGAGGACCTCTCCCAGGCGCCCCTGGGCAAGCGGCAGCGCCGCGAAGCCGCCCGGAACGGGGCGTAGTGGATCTCGGGACGGTAGCGGTCACGGGCGCGGCGGGGAACATCGGGTCCGTGGTGCGGGAGGCGCTGCGGGGCGAGGCGGAGCGGCTGATTCTGCTCGACCGGGTGTCGCTCCGGCCGGAGGCCGGGAACGAGGAGGTGCGCACCGTCGATCTGCGGGACGCGGCCGCCGTGGAGTCGGCGCTCGCGGGGGCCGATCGCGTGCTGCATCTCGGCGGTGTGCCGGATGAGGCGCCGCTTCCGGATCTACTCGAGGCCAATGTGCTCGGCACGCACCACGTCCTGGAGGCGGCGCGGCGCGCGGGGATCGGTCGGGTGGTGCTGGCCAGCAGCAACCGCGCGACGGGCTTCTATCCGGCCGGGCATCTCACCGGGCCGCAGGAGCCGGCACGCCCGGACGGCCTCTACGGGGTGAGCAAGGTGGCCGTCGAGGCTCTCGGGCAGCTGTACGCGGACAAGTTCGGGCTGTCCGTGGTGTGTCTGCGTATCGGCAGTTTCGAGCACGCGCCCACCGAGCCCAGGCATCTGGCGACCTGGCTGAGCCCGCGCGATGCCATCGGCTTCGTCCGGGCCGCGCTGACCGCCCCGGCGTCCACTCGTTTCGCCACGGTGTACGCCGTCTCCGCCAACACCCGCCGCTTCTGGGAACTCCCCGACCCGGCGGTGCTGGACTACGTCCCCGTCGACGACGCGGAACTCCACGCCGGCGACATCCCCGGCTCGGACCACCCCACCGACCCCGCCGCGCCCCAGGCCGGCGCGTACGCCCTGCCGGAGTTCACTCTCGAACACCTCCGGCCCTGACCGAGATCATTCACCTGCGAGGAGTGACGGCATGCCGGAAACACCGGGGACCAGCCATGTCGCGATCGTGACCGGCGCGAATCAGGGCATCGGGGCCGCGACGGCAAAGGCCCTCGCCGCCCGGGGCGTTGCGGTGCTCTGCACCTACCTGCGGCTACGCGACGCCGATGCGACGGACGCGACGGACGCGACGGACGCGACGGAGGCGACGGACACCACGGACCGCTACCACAGCCAGCGATCCCTCGACGGCACGGACGTGGTGGACGAGATCCGCCGAGCCGGGGGCCGGGCCGAGGCATTCGAAGCGGATCTCAGCGACCCCGACGCCCCCGCGACACTCTTCGACATCGCCGAGGAACGTCTGGGGCCGGTCGACATCCTGATCAACAACGCGTCGGGGTGGATCCAGGACACCTTCACCCCGAATCCGGCCGACCAGTTCGGCCGACCGCTGCAACCGGTCACCGCCCACACCTGGTCCCGGCAGTTCTCGGTGGACGCGATGGCCCCGGCGCTGCTGATCGGCGAAATGGCCCGTCGGCACAGGGCCCGTGGTGCCGACTGGGGAAGGATCGTCGGTCTGACCTCGGGCGGCGACCTCGGCTTTCCGGGAGAGGTGTCGTACGGGGCCGCGAAGGCGGCCCAGACCAACTACACCTTGTCTGCCGCCGTGGAGCTGGCCCCTCTCGGCATCACCGCCAACGTCGTGCACCCGCCCGTGACCGACACCGGATGGGTCACGGACGAGGTGCGGCAATTCGTCGCGTCGAGCGCCACGCACTTCCATGTCGCCGACCCGGCGGACGTCGCGAAGACCATCGTGTTCCTCACCTCCGCCGATGCGGCCCTGGTCACCGGCAATGTCATCACCCTTCGCTGAAGGGCCTGCGCCCGCCCGGTGAGTCTCCAGGCGGTCAGGTCAGCCGATCCAGAATTCCCGCCACCTCCGCCGGGCGCAGGAGAAAGCCGACATGGCTGGTGTCCAGGGTGTGCACGTCATAAGGGTTATCGGGCGTCAGTGCGTCGGCCTCGGCGATCAGACGATCCTGCATCGCCACCGGAAGCGTGCGGTCGCCGGTGAGCCGGATGTACGTGCGGGCGATCGTTCCCCAGGTGTCGACCTGCCCGCGAGCGTCGGCCGTCATCACGGCGAGCGACTCATCGGGTTGCAGAATGTTGAGAAAGGCACGGAACTGCTCGTCGGTGGCATCCGCCATGATCGCCGCCTTGAGGGCGGCCAGCAGGTCGGGATCGGCCGTGCGGTAGTTCGCCCGCCCGACGCCGAGTCCGGCCGGGTCGCCCACGTTCAACGCGGCCAGCGGGGCCAACAGGTTGTCGGCGAACTCGGGCTCCTGCATGTACTCAACAGGGCTGGACCGCTGTACGCAGGACCACGCGGAAATGTACACAAGCCTGTCCACCAAGTCGGGCACCGCGTTGCCCACTCCCGTGATGGTGGTCCCGCCAAGGCTTGCGCCCACCAGCACCACGGGTCCGTACCGGGCCACTCGGCGGACGACGTCAACCACCGTGTCCACGTTGTCCCGCAAGGTGACCTCGGCCAGCGTCGAGGGCTCGGCCGCCCAGGCGTCCAGGTCCTGCGGGGCCTGATAGGCCACCGGGTACTGCGCGTCGAAGCCGTGGCCCGGCAGGTCGACGGCGAAGCTGCAATGGCCGAGCAGCGCAAGTTCCCGCTGGACGGGCGCCCACATGAACGAACTGGAGCCGGAGCCGTGGACCAGCACAAACGTGGGGCCGTCAGGGTGAGTACTCATGATCCGGATCGTAATGACCACACCGCGGCCTGACCTCCGGATTTTCGGCGGCGGCCCGGCCGGGCAACGTCGGTGTCACCGGCGGGCGTCCTACGCCGCCGCGACGAGGACGGTCGCGAGAGCCAGCAGGCCGAGCCCGGCGAGCAGGCAGTCGACGGCGGCCCGGATGAGGCGGAACTTCCGTGCGGCGAGTTCGGCCATGAACCGGACGTGTTCCACCTGGTAGCCGACGGACAGCCGCTCGCCCAACTGGTCGTCGCTCAACGCGGGCCAGCTGGTCCAGTCGTTGCCGCCGACGTGCGGACGCACCGCCAACAGCAGGATCACGGTCGTGGCCAGCAGCGCGGCGGTGCCGAGGGCGCCGGCCACGGCGGCCGGGACGGTCGGGTGGAGGTCGGACGCCATGGAGCCGAGCGCCACGAGCGCGGCTCCGGCCAGGGCGAGTAACAGGCTGGCTTTGGATTCGGAGCGGGCCAGGTCGGCCTGTAAGGACGTCACCGTCGCGGCGACACGGTCTTGCGCGCGGTCCTGTCGCGGGTCAGGTGTGGTGGTGGTTGCCATCGGTGTGCCCTCTCCCCTCGCGTCGGCGGGTTTGCCGAGCGCGGTCTGTTGAGAGCTGAGACGCCGCGGACCGTCGCTCCGTTTCCGCTCGACGAGCCGGCCTGCCCCAGCCCGGCCGCTTGAGACACGGCAGGTAGTCTCACCAGGCCAGTTGTTCAGGGGGAAACGGCATATGAGCACGGTCCAGCACTCGGTCCAGTTCGAACTCACCCACAGAGGCTCCGCCCGGGCCCGTCTCAGGCTGAGGGCCACCCACACCTGGGCCGGGACCGTGCCCGGTTTCGGGCCGGTCGAGCTGGCGTGTCCGGCGGAGGAGGATCTCCTCCAGGAGACCCTCACCGCCTGGGTGTCGGGACACGGGATACCTCCCATGTCGTTCACCGGCTACGAATTCCGCGACCTGCCGCGCCTGGCCACGATGACGCTGACCGTCGACGGCTGGACGGGCACGCTGCGCCGCCGCCACCTCGCAGTGACGGCGGGCGGGCGGGCGCTGCGGATCGAGGTCGCCGGGCGCTCGTACCGCTACCAGGTGCTGGGCGGCAAGCTCCGGCACGAGCTGCGGCGCGAGGGGGCTGTCGTCACGATGTCGCGCTCGGGCCGGCGGTATCCGCGCACCATCTCGGGTACGGGGCAGGGCGGTGCCGACGGGCTGGACGTCGGGCTGGCGATCCTGCTGGAGGGCGTCTACACGCGGAATCTCTCCTTCAGCGGCGCGCTGTACTCGTGGCCGGGCCGCTTCCTGAGCCGGCTGGACGATATTCCCGACTTCTGAGTCACCGCGAAGAGGGCTGAGCGCCCGCCTCCGCAACCTCCGCCACCACCACGTACAGCGTCACCGCCGCGAAGAACGGCCCCTCCGCGAGGTGGTCGAGAAACCGCCGCGCCGCCTCCTCGCTGAGGTATCCGGCCGCCGCCGCGCGCTCCGCGTTGCGCTGGAAGCCGAGGATCCGGTCGGCGGACCGGGCGTCCCGGAAGACGGAGGTGACGGGGACGACCGCCGGCACCGCGAAGCCGGCCTCCGCCGCGAGCCGGGGCAACTGGCGGCCGATGACGCCGTTGCGGACGATCCGCTCGGTGATGTGGCGGGTGTAGGCGCGGGAGATCTCGGGGTCGGGGTGGTCGATCGCCAGCGAGTCCCAGTCGGGCTCGCCCATGACCAGCCGCCCGCCCGGCCGCAGCACGCGCCGCGCCTCGGCGAGGACCTGGGCGGGGTCCGCCACGTGTTGGAGGGTGCGGTCGGTGCGGGCGCGGTCGACGCTCGCGTCCGCGAGGGGGAGGGCGTGGGCGTCCGCGATCCGTACGTCCACGGCGGGGAGGTCCGCCGTACGCTCGCGGGCCCGGGCCGCCATCTCGGGGTCGGTGTCGATGCCGATCACCGTCCCGGACGGGGTGACCGCCTCGGCGAGGACGGTCAGATCGGTGCCGGGGCCGCAGCCCAGGTCGAGCGCGGTGTGGCCGGGGCGGACGGCCAGCGCGTCGAGCATGACCTGCTTGTACGAGCGGGCCTGATCGGTCCCGGCCAGCCGGTCCAGGTAGCCGATCCGGTCGGGCACGGCGGCCTCGAACATCCGCCCGGTGACCTCGGCCATGGACCGCACCTCCCGCTCCAGCACCTCGTGCCCCTCGGCCGTGAGCCGCATCGGTCGCTGGCGGCCCTCCCCCTCCAGGGGCTCGATCAGCGCCTTGGACTCCAGGCGTGCGAGGGCTCCGTAGAGGCTGCCGGGGCCGAGGCGTTCGCCCGACAGCTTCTCGATGGCGGTGTTGATGGCGTAGCCGTGCAGGGGCCCGTCGGCCAGGGCGCAGAGCACCAGCATCTGAGCGTCGTTGGTCCGCATGAACCCATACTACGCAATGCGTAGTACGCCGCGCGTAGTATGAGCGAAAAGAGGGCCCCGGCCGCTCTATCCTGGGGCCGTACGCACCCGCACACCTGACCCGACCCAACCCGACCCGGAGCACCCTCTTGTACTTCACCGACCGCGGCATCGAGGAGCTGGAGAAGCGGCGCGGCGAGGAGGAGATCACCTTCGAGTGGCTCGCCGAGCAACTGCGCACGTTCGTGGACCTGAACCCGGACTTCGAGGTCCCGGTGGAGCGCCTCGCGACCTGGCTAGCCCGGCTCGACGACGAGGACGAGGACGAGTAGCCCGCCTCGGCCGACGCCGGGCCCGCCGAGGCCCGAGCCGAGGCCCGGACCCGGGCCCGCGGCTCAGCCGTCCAGGTAGATGAGGCCTTCCGTCCGGGCACTGTCGTAACGCTCCTGCCCGGAGCCGACGAGGTGTCGCGACAGCCCGCTCTCGGTGCTGTAGCCGTTCTCCTTGGCCCAGCCCGCGACGAGATGGTTCACCTGCTTCTGGCCGGTGGTGAAGTGATACTCCGTGTCCCGCGCCGCCGCCTGCCCCGCCTGGGCGATCTGGTCTTCCTTCCAGTCGTAGACGCCCGCGTAGAGAATGCGGTAGACGGCGTCCGTGACGAAGCCGGTGGCCGGGCCCTTGCCGGCGAGCGAGGCGCCGGCGCTGGCAGCGGCCTGCATACCGCCGGTGATGACGAATTCGCCGGTCTGGGCGTGGTTGGCCCAGGAAACGGCGTCGTCCTTCTTGTCGCGGGCGATATCGGAGCTGATTCCGTCGTAGAAACCGAAGACGGAGGACGCCCCTTCGATGGCCGAGGCGCGTTCATTGGGGTCGTGGAAGTCCGTCTTGGTCAGCGTCCCGGCGGCGTAGAAGCGCTCGGCCTCGTACATCTCGTCGAATGCCTTACCGTCTTCCGACACACCGCGCATGATGCGGACGAGGCTCTCCCGGGGGACGGACATATGGGAGTCCTTGGGGTCGCTCGTGCCGTCGTTCCACACGCCGTCCTTGTCCATGTACATGCCCGTGCGGGTCAGGATCTCATGGGTTTCGGGCGTGTAGTCGACGAGCATGCGGCCCATGTTGTCGCGCAGGTTCGGGTGCAGATCGCCCCCGCGGCGGCCCTCGTCCAGGAAGTTGATGGTGTCGCGCATGATGCGGGCCTCGGCATCGGTGTGATAGCCGAGAACGTGGTCCGTGCCGGGGACGTTTCCGGTGGCCCCCGCTTCGAGCGCGGGCCCCAGCCCCTGACGGCTGTCGGGGTCGTCCCGGTAGTAGATGTCGCCGTCCGGGGTCTGCATCACGATCTTGGGCCAGTTGCGGTCCTGGAGCACATAGCGCAAGTGATCGTTCGAGCCGTCCACGCCCGGATCGAGGAATGCCTTGGCGACGTCGGGCTGCTTGCCCATGATGCCGAGCAGATCATCCAGCGGGTCGGTGGATTCGAGGCTGTGCCCGGCGCCCTTCTGCCACTTGTCGGTGCCGTCCTTTTTCTCCAGAGCGATGAGATCGTTCCCGAGATCGAGCAGGAACTTCTTCCCGTAGTTCTTGCCGTGCGTCATGAGGTTGAGGAACGACTGGTAGCCGTAGAGGTTTTCCCCGATGCGGCCGAAGTTCTCGGTGCCCACCTTGCGCAGCCCCTCCTGCCACTTCTTGTAGAAGGGGTCGGAGGGCGACTTGGTCGCGGTGGCCAGCGAGGTGGCCACGCCTTCCTGGAGGACGCGGAAGTCCTTGTCGTCGCCGTCCTTGGCGAGGCTGTTGAACTTGTTGTTCAGCTGGATGGTGGCCTTGGGGCCCATGGCGTCCAGGAAAGTCTGGCTGAACGCCTTGTCGTGCCGGTTGTCCCGGAACAGCCGCTGGAGTTCGGCCATCTCCTTGTCGCTGAGCTTGTCGCCGGAGTTGATTCTGGTCGAGAGCTCCTCGGCTTCCTTGGCCTCGACCTTCTCGATGTCGCCTTCGGCCTTGTCGTTGAACCCGTTGACCGCGCCGTCGATCAGATCAGGGTCCTGCACGGCCGCCTTGAGCGCGAGCTTCACGCCTTGGTCGGCGTCGTCGACGGCCTTGACCGCCGCGTCGATGTGCCGGGTCCAGGTCTCCTCGGCCTCATGCATTCCCGGGTCGTGCCGCGCCGCGCTGACCGCGCTCGCGCTGGCCTTCGAGTAGTCGTAACTCGCGACACCGGCGTCCGAGACCTTCATCCCGGCCTTCTCCGCGTCCGCGACCGCCGATTTCACCTTCCCGCGCAGCTCCACGAACTGGCTGTGCGCGTCCCGGAGAATCGAGGCGATGGCACGGGCCTCCTTGGGCGCCGCGGTGAACTGGTTATCGGTCAGCTGCATATTGGGGCGCGCGACCAGGTTCGCCTGGCCGGACCAGCTCCCGTCGAGCCCTACCGACTTGACCTTGCTGTCGTAGACCCTCTGGACCGCTTCGAACTTCTTGGCGGCCTCGTCCCATTTGGTGGCGGCCATTTCGAGGAGGGACAGATCGGTGGTCATGACCTGGCGGTACGTGAGCACGATTCCCCCTTCGGCGGCATGTGGAAGCACGGGACCGAGAGGGCGCGTCTTGCGGGTATTTGAGCGTGAACGGGCGGGATGAACTGCATTGCTTCCCCCGTGGCTGTTTCTCAAGCTGCACGTCGCAGACGGCAATTGCTGCGCAGAAGCTAGCACGCTCACACCCGAATGCCCCCAGGGGGTGTACGACGGCCAGGCGGTGGATCCGCATATCCCCTTGGGTTAACGCCCGTTACGCCACGACCGGCCCCCGCCCAGCCGCCCCCGACTCGAAGTCCAGGCGGGGGTCGGAGGCCAGCACCGCCTGCTGGAGGCGCTGGAGCCTGGCCGACGGTTCGAGCCCCAGCTCCTCCGTCATGGCCATGCGCAGCCGCTGGTAGACCGCGAGGGCGCGGGTGCGCTGGCCGGAGCGGTGGAGCGCGAGCATGTAGTGGCCGTGGATGCCCTCGTGGAAGCGGTGCTCGACGACGAGGGAGGCCAGGTCGCTCAGCGCCTCCTGGTGGCCGCCGAGCCGCAGCCGGGTCTCGATGCTCCGCTCGGTGACCGTGAGCCGGGACTGTTCGAGCCGGGCGACCTCGGCCTGGAGGGGGCGCCCGTGCGGCGTGACGTCGACCAGGGCCGGGCCCTGCCAGATCGACAGCGCCCGCCGGAGCGCCGCGTCGGCGGCCCGCTCGTCGCCCATCTCCAGGGCGCGCTCGCCGTCGGCGACGAGGTCGCGGTAGCGGTGGACGTCGAGCTGGCCGTAGCGCAGCACCATGGCGTAGCCGCCGGGCCTGGTCTGGAGGACGTCCCGGGCGACCGCGGTCGACGGGACGCCGAGCGCCTGCGCGAGCAGCTTGCGCAGATGCAGGACGTAGGTCTGGAGCGTGGTCAGCCCGGTGCGCGGCGGCCGCTCGCCCCACAGCTCGGTCATCAGGGTCTGTACGGGCACCATCCGGCCGTCGTGGAGCAGCAGCAGGGACAGGACCTTCCGCGGCTTCATCGCGCTGGGCACCGCCGACTGTTCGCCGAGGCGCAGCGTCAGCGGTCCGAGGACGCTCACATGCATAGGTGGTGCCACCTCCTCACACATCACCTGCGGTACGCGCGTACGAACAGGTCTGCGGCCTTCTCGCAGATGGCCGCGGCTTCGTGCCCGGGCAGCGGGCGGGTGCCGTACATCGACTGGTGCAGACCCTGCTGGACGAGCAGGGCGACGAACTGGCGGGCGACGGTGGCCGGGTCGTCGACGGTCAGCTCGCCGCGCTCGGCGCGGCGGGTGAGCAGGTCGACGAGGTGTTCGACGAGCTGCCTGGGTTCCCCCTCGGCGCAGGCCGGGCGCAGCGACGGGTGGCGGGCCACCTCGGCGATGACCAGGCGGCGCAGCGCGGAGGCGCGCTCGTCGAGCAGTACGTGGAGCACCCGGTGGCCGAAGGTCACCAGGGCGGTCTCGGCGTCCGTGTCGTCCTGTCCCCCCGGCGCGTCGGCGGAATCGGGGCCGAGGACGGGGCCGAGGACGGGGGCGAAGTCGGCGGCCACCCGCTCGCGTTCTCCCTCGACGGCCGCGAGGAACAGCCGCTCCTTGTCGCCGAAGTGGTTGTAGACGGTCTGCTTGGACACCCTGGCCTCGTCGGCGATGACGTCCACGCTCGCCCGGGTGTATCCCTCGCGCAGGAAGACGGCGACGGCCGCCTCCAATATGGCCTGGCGCTTGGCGGGCTGAGGGCCCGCCGGCCGGCCCACGGTGCCGCGCCGCGGCGCGCTGTCCGTCCGCACAGGCCCGTCCTCCTGACTCCCCCGGTTTCGGTGCGCTCTTGCCCCCAATGGACTTGCGAGTCTAGCCTTCCATCACTTCACTGGACTAGTCAGTCCAGTCCAATAAATTACGACCCGGCCCATGAGGAGACAGCTCCATGAGCACACCGGAGAACAGCGACGCCGCCCTCAGCCACCTCACCCTGGCGCCCGAGGCGCAGAACCAGCTGTTCCTGGAGGCCCGTACGGCCAACACGTTCACTGACGAGCCGGTCACGGACGAGCAGGTCCGCGCCATCTACGAACTGGTCAAGTACGCCCCCACCTCGATGAACCAGCAGCCGCTGCGCGTGGTCCTGGTGCGCTCGCCGGAGGCCCGCGCCCGCCTCGTGTCGTACATGACCGGGCGCAACCAGGAGAAGACGGCGAAGGCGCCGCTGGTGGCGATCCTCGCGGCGGACCTGGACTTCCACGAGGAGCTGCCCCGGCTGGTGCCGTTCATGGCCAGCCCGCAGGACCTCTTCGCGGAGCCGGGCCTGCGCGAGGCCTCGGCGCGGTTCAACACCGCGCTCCAGGTGGGCTACTTCATCCTGGGCGTACGGGCGGCGGGGCTGGCCGCCGGGCCGATGATCGGCTTCGACCCCGAGGGCGTGTCCAAGGAGTTCTTCGAGGACGGCCGGCACCGGGCGCTGTGCGTCGTCAACATCGGCCGGCCGGGGCCCGAGGCCTGGATGGGCCGGCTGCCGCGCCTGGACTACGCGGAGGTCGTCACCACGGCGTGACGCACGAACGGACCGCCTGTGCTCCGGCGGTGGGGCACAGGCGGTCCGATCATGCGGCGGTCAGCTCTCGATCAGTTCATGGAACGCCACGGTGTCGAAGATGTCCTCCATCCTCGTCGCCCTGCCGTCCCGCATCGTCCAGGAGTGGATGAACTCCAGGGTCACGGTGGTGCCGGTGCGCGAGGTCACCTCGCGGGTGCCGAAGACGACCACCCGGTCCCCCTGTTCGATGAACTCCTCGGGTCTGAGTCTCATCCCGCCGAGCACCGTCGGGACATGCGCGAGGAATTCCTTGATCCCCGCATGGCCCAGCTTGGTGCCGCCGAGGCCGTACTTGGCCATCCCGTCCGGGTGGACCCACTCCACGTCCGGGTGCATCCCGGAGAGGATCCCCTCGACGTCCCGGTCGCGGAAGCCCGCGTAGCACCCCTGGATGGCCTTGATGTTCTGTGACGCCACGGTGGTTCGAATCTCCTCGGTGTCTTCTTGGTCTCTTCTGGGATCAGGCTGCCGGGGCGGCCGGACGCGGCTTGACGTGGTCGGGGTACAGCGCCTCCAGGGTCTGCCGCACCCCCTCGCGCCAGGGCACCCGGCAGGGGCCGGTGAGCGCCAGGCGCCGCGCCGGGTCGAACTGGTAGGTCTCCCGGGTGACCTGGCTGGGCACCAGCTGGGCCGCGACGCCGGTGAGCTCCTCGAGATGGCGGACGCAGTCGGTCATGCCGACCGACTCGTCGCCGCCCCAGTTGACCAGCGTCGCGGGCACGGACGCGGCCGCCCAGAGCTTGGGCACCTGGTCGACCAGGTCGTCGGTGTGGAGCAGCGAGCACCAGTTCTGGCCCTCCAGCGGCACCGGTATCGGCTGGCCGGCCAGCATCCGCTTGAAGTAGAGCATCGGCACCCCGCCATAGCCGCCGGGCCCGTACGCGATGTTGAGCCGGGCGATGGTGGTCGGCAGGTCCAGCACGCTCGCGAAGGCCCGTACGGCGCCCTCGGCGGCGATCTTGCCCACGGGATAGGCGGGCAGCCAGTCGGCCACCCCGTCCACGGGGTCGTCCTCGGCGTACCGGTGGTCCAGGGTCTGCCGCTTGTAGAGCGCGCCCGTGGAGACGTAGAGGAACGCCTCCGCACCTCGGCAGTGGGTCATCAGCCGGCCGCAGGCGACCGAGTTGACCTCGATCGCGGCGTTGACGTCACCGTCCTCGCCGCGCCGCACGGCCGAGTGGATGACGTGGGTGAAGTCGTCGGGGAGCCCGTCGTACCCGGTCCCGCTCAGGTCGTCCATGTCCCAGTGGTGCGTCCTGATCCCGCGGGCGTTCAGCTCCTCCTCGACGCCCGGGGCGCCGAACCGGCCCAGGCACCAGACCTCGTTGTGCCCGGCCAGCGCCTCGGCCACCGGGCGGGCGACCTGTCCGGTGCCGCCCGTGACCAGGATCTTCTTGCCTTCCAACCTGCTCTTCTCCTCTTGCTCTCCGTCGACTGCCTGCCGTCGACCACGTGCCGTCGACTACGTGCCGTCGCCCAGCGCCCGGTCGAGCTCCCTGCGCAGGATGGCCTGGAAGGCCGCGACGTGCTGCGGCCCCATCAGGGTGTAGTGCTCGCCCGGCACGTCGATGTACCGGTTGGCCTCGGTGCTGTGCTCGTCCCATCTGCGCAGCTCGTTGTCGAGCCAGTCCTGCTTGGTGCCGCGCAGCGGGATCGCGTAGAAGACCGTCATCGACCGGGTGGTGCCGGTGGGCGTGTAGCCGCGGCCGAGGTCGGTGAGCCCGCTGGCGAGCGCGGCCCAGGCGGCGAACCTCTCCAGGCCCAGATCGAGCTCGGCCAGCCGGCCGGCCGGGGCGAGCTCGAGGAGGTGCGCCAGCTGCTCCTCCCGGGGCAGCCCGCGCAGCTGCCCGGGGAGGTCGAGGGACTGCTTCTTGTTGATCAGGTCGAGGAAGAAGGCGAGGTTGGTCGCGGTCTCGACGAAGTCCAGCTCGTCCATGCGGTACTTGATGTGCGGGGGGAGGTTGAAGCTGCCGACGAAGTCGACGCGCTCGCCCTGAGCCTCCAGCGCCTTGGCGATCTCGAAGGCCACGGCGCCGCCGTACGAATAGCCGGCGACCGCGTAGGGGCCGTGCGGCTGGGTGGCGCGGATGGCGTCGACGTAGGTGGTCACCATCTCCTCGAAGCTCCCGAAGGGCCGCTCGCCCTCGTTGAACCCCCGGGCGCGCAGGGCGTAGAAGGGCCGGTCGCCGACGAAGTACTTGGCGAGGTTGACGAAGACCAGGACCTCGCCGACGCCCGGGTGGACACAGAACAGCGGCGTCTTGTCGCCGACAGCCTGAAGCGGCACCACCGGGTCGTACGCCGTGGCGGCGGGCGAGCCGCCCCCGTCGATCCGGGCGGCGAGCTGCCGCACCGAGGGGGCGGTGAGCACGGCGATGACCGGCAGGTCGGCGCCGCCGAGGCGGCGGGCCACCTGGCGGCGCAGCCGCAGGATGTCCAGCGAGGTCCCGCCGAGGTCGAAGAAGCTCGCGGTGACGCTGACCCGGTCCGGGGCCAGGTCGAACATCTCGGCGTAGATCTCGGCGAGCACCCGCTCGGTCCCGCCCTCCGGCGCCGTGTATCCGCCGAGCCTGCGGGTGGTCAGCTCGGCGACGCGCGCGATGACGTCGTCGAAGCCGCCGGACTCCAGGCGCGTGCGCATCCGCCGGCGCAGCGTCTTGCCCAGGCTGGTCTTGGGGAACGCCTCCTTGGGCAGCGGCAGGATGAGGGAGGGGCGGAACCCCCAGTGCATCACCACGGTCGAGCGCACGGCGGTGAGCAGCCGGTACAGCCCCGCCTCGTCGCCTTCCGCCGCCTCGGGGTGGACGGCGATCACCAGCTGCTCGGTGTCACTGCCGGGCCGCCGGGTCGGGAAGGCCGCGGCGTAGCCGCCCGCCACGCCGTCCAGCTGCTCCAGCACGGCCTCCATCTCATGGCTGAAGTAGTTGACACCGTTGACGATGACGCTGTCCTTGCTGCGCCCGACCAGGGTGAGCCGGCCGTCGTCGATACGGCCCAGGTCGCCGCTGCGGAACCAGCCGTCGGGGGTGAAGGCCTCCGCGGTGGCCTCCGCGTCGTTGTAGTAGCCCGCCGTGATCATCGGGCCGCTGAGCTGGAGCTCCCCCACCTCGCCCGCGGGCAGCGCGCGATGCTCGTCGTCGGCCACCCGGATGGACAGCGCCATGACGGGGGTGCCGAGGTTGGCGAACTCCTGGCCGGTGTCGGCGGCGGGGAAGTCGCGGTTGTAGATGCTGCCCGCGCAGGTCTCGGTCATGCCGAACGCGGGCCAGAGCGCGGACCTCCGCAGGCCGTACGGGGCGTAGTTGGCGAGAAACGCCTCACCGGTGGCGACCACATTGGCCTCGCCGCCGCTCACGATGTGGCGCAGGGCGCTCAGGTCGAGCCGCTCCCCGCCCGACTCGGCCTCCTCACCCGCCTCCGCCGCCTCCTCCGCCTCCTCCGCCTCTGCGAGTTCCCGAGCCGCGGCATTCAGCGGGCCGAGGAGAAAATTCGGCGTGAAGGTCATCGTCACCTGGTGGCGGGATATGATGCGGAGAAACCGCAGAGGCTCCTCGAGGATGACCGAGGCCGGGGCGTGCAATTGGTTCGCGCCTGTGTGAAGCGGCAGCATATGCGCTTCGAGAAGCGCCGCGACATGGTCGTAGGAAATCCAGTTGAAAGTGGTGTCGGCGGCGGTCAGCCGCTGTTTTTCCGCCTTTCCGGCCATGGATGCGAGCACGTTTCCATGGGAGAGCATCACGGCCTTGGAATTCCCGGTGGAGCCCGAGGTCAGCACCAGCAGCGCGAGGTCCTCCGGCGCGGCCCGGTGGATGTCCGGCGCGGGTTCGCGGCCGCCGAGCTCCTCCACGGACGCCACGGCGAGCCCGGGCACCGCGGGCAGCTCGGCGCGCATCGCCTCGGTGGTGACCAGCAGCGGTCCGTCGAGCAGCCGGTTGACGTGGGCGAGTTGCGCGGCCCAGCGGGCGGGGTCGCCGGGCACCGGCACCATGGGGCAGGGGACGAATCCGCCGAGCAGACAGGCCCAGAAAACGGTGAGGAATTCCCGCTGGCCGTCCAGCAGCAGCACGACCTTGTCATGCGGCTTCAGCCCGCGGGATCGCAGTGCGGTGAGCAGTCGGAGCGCGGAATCGAGCAGCTCCGGATAGGACTGGCGTGTTGATTCGCTCTCCGCGCCTTCGGCCAAGTAACCTACCCCCGAATAGGGGTACTCGTCCGCTGCCCTGACCAGCAGCTGGGCCACAGATCGCAGATCCCGAGCGTCTTCGGGTGTGATGTATTTCAAGGGCTGTGCCGGCATGACCCAATTTGACCCTTCCCCCCCGATTCCGAGGCCCTGAAGGTAACAGCCTCGAACATTCGCACTCCATGACTCTCCAGCAAGGCTCTAGCGGCGCTCTAGCGGAATCCCCGGACGATGCCCTCGTCAGGAATCAGCCATTCCGCTCCTCGCCGCCGCCCCGCGCCCGGACCCGCCCCCGCCCCCGTCGCCGCCGCCGCTTGACTCTCCGGATCCGCGATATATCGTGTCTAGCAGGAGACGCGATATGTTGCGTCGCCTCCGTCACGGGGTCCGGTCCGGGATCCCGTCAGCGTCCAGCCCAGGGGAGGCCAGGGATGTCAGCCGGGTCGAAGTGGTCGTTGACCGAACCGCAGAAGCTCACCTTCGACGACCCCGTGTCCACCCTCCAGGTGCGCGTCGTCGGCGGCACCGTCAACGTCGTCGGAACCGACACCGGGCCCACCCGCCTGGAGCTGGCGGAGATCGACGGGCCGCCGCTGATCGTCACCCACGAGGAAGGCGTACTGCGGGTCGGATACGACGACGTCCCGTGGAAGGGCTGGCTCAAGTGGCTCGACCACAAGAGCTGGAACCGCACCGTCCATCTCACCCTCACCGTGCCCACCGGCACCAGCGCCTCGATCGGCACGGTCGGCGCCGGCACCGTGCTCTCCGGGCTCGGCGGCCGCACCGATGTGCACGGCGTCACCGGCGACTTCACCCTGGTCGGGCTGACCGGCCCGGTCCGTGCCGACACCGTCTCGGGCCGGGTCGAGACCCAGGCCGTCACCGGGCGGCTGCGCTTCAACTCCGTCTCCGGCGACCTGACCGTCATCGAGGGCTCGGGCGCCTCCGTGCGCGCCGACTCCGTCAGCGGCGACATCCTCCTCGACCTCGCCCCCGTCGCCGCCCCGGGCGGCGCGGACATCGCCCTCACCACCGTGTCCGGCGAGATCGCGATCCGGCTGCCGCACCCCGCCGACGCGGAGGTCGAGGCACACACCACGAGCGGCGCCGTCTCCAACGCCTTCGAGAGTCTGCGGGTCAGCGGGCAGTGGGGGGCCAAGAAGATCTCCGGCCGGCTCGGCGCCGGCCATGGCAGGCTCAAGGCCACCACCGTCTCGGGCGCGATAGCGCTGCTGCGCCGCCCGCCCACCGAAGAAGAGGATGCGGCCGGCCCGGCGCAAGGCCCTGACCGCCCCGAAGGAAAGGTCCTCTGATGCCGCCCGTATTCGCCCACGGCCGACTGCGCCTCTACCTCCTCAAGCTGCTCGACGAGGCGCCGCGCCACGGCTACGAGGTCATCCGCCTGCTGGAGGAGCGCTTCCAGGGCCTGTACGCGCCCTCCGCCGGCACCGTGTACCCCCGGCTGGCCAAGCTGGAGGCCGAGGGCCTGGTCACCCACACCACCGAGGGCGGCCGCAAGGTCTACTCCATCACCGACGCCGGCCGCGCCGAACTGGCCGACCGCGGCGGCGAGCTGGCCGACCTGGAGGTGGAGATCCGCGAGTCCGTCGCCGAGCTGGCCGCCGAGATCCGGGAGGACGTACGCGGCTCCGCCAGCGATCTGCGGCGCGAGATGCGGGAGGCGGCGCAGCAGGCCCGCACCTCCGGCAACGGCTCGAACGGCTCCGGCGGGCCGGGCGGCTCGGGTGGCTCCGCCGAGCAGCCGGGGCCGTCGTGGGAGGGCCCGTGGGGGGACAAGGAGGCGTGGCGGCTGGCGAAGGAGGAGATGCGGCGCGCCAAGGACGAGTGGAAGGAGCAGGCGCGCCGGGCCAAGCAGGAGAGCCGCCGGGCCCGGCAGGACGCCCAGCGCGCCCGGCAACAGGCCAAGGACGCCCAGGACTTCGCGCGCGAGGAGATGCAGCGGATGGCCCGGCGGCTCCAGGAGCAGACGCAGGAACACCTGCGGGCGGGCGACTGGCAGCGCGCGGTCCGGGAGGGGCTGGCCGAGGTGTCGCGCGGCATGGGCCGTATCTCACGGCAGAACGCCGGGGGCGCGGAGCGGGCCGAGCCGGAGGTCGTCGTCGAGCGCGTGGATCTGCCGGAGAAGGAGACGGAGACGGAGACGGCGGCGGAGGCCGGGCCCGAGCCGGAGTGGGCCCGGGACTTCAGCCCGTCCGGCGACCCCGCCCGCGACCTGGACCGGCTGCTGGACCGCTTCCGCGACGACATCCGCGACACGGCCCGCGACCACGGGGTGAACGCCGACCAGGCGGCCGAGGCCCGGCGGCGGCTCGCGGCCACCGCGGCGCGGATCAACGCGCTGCTGCGGGGACGTACGGAGGAATAGGCCTCACCCTCCCCATGCTCTGGCTATCCTTCGGCCTCGGCTTTCCCCCGCTTCCGCCCACCACAGGGGGTGAGGAACGCCCGCGTACTGAGTGTAGTTGGGCAATCCAACAACGTGGCGAGGCGCCATGCCATGCGTCGCGGGCAGGGTGCCCCTTTGGAGACGGGCCCTGGCTGGGGCCAGTGCGCGCGAGCCGCCACTTCGCCCCACAGGCATTCGAGGAGGCCGCGGCGCTCGGCTGCGACGTCGAGTCCCGCTGACCCACCTGCTTCGCCCGGCGAACCGCCCCGCTGGGCACGGTCGGCCCCGACAGGTGGCAGCGGCCCGGCTGCGGGCGGTCGACCGTACGTACCGCGCGCTGCTCGGCGACCGGATCGACGGGCCGGACATCGCCGAGGCCGCGGCCCTGGCCAAGGAGGCGGCCGAGGCCGCGACCCTGGCCGCCCGCCCCATCGCCGCCGCCAACTGCGACCTCGGCTGGTCCGACGAGCCGCACCTCGCCCTGTGGCAGGCCACCGCCGTGCTGCGGGGCAGCGTCGATTTGCGGCTCCGCCGCGTGGCGCGGCGACGGCCACCTGGCCGCGCTGCTCACCGCCGGTCTCGACCCGTGCGAGTCGCTGGTGTCCTTCGCGGGGATCGGCGCCGCTCCGACGGCCAACTTCGGCGGCCGCGGCTGGACCGCGGAGGAGTGGAGCGCCGCGGCCGGCCGACTGGCCGAGCGCGGCTGGCTCGACGCGGAGGGGAACGCCACCGAGCGCGGCCGGCAGGGCCGCGACGCGATCGAGCGGCTGACGGACGAGCTGGCCGCCGAGCCCTGGCGCGCGCTCGGCCCCGAGCGCGCCGAGCGGCTGGCGAGCCTGGTCCACCCGCTGCTCGCAGCGGTGCTCGAGGCGGGCATGCTGCCCATGCAGAGCACGCTGGGCATCGCCGCGGTCCAGGTCGCGTACGCGTAGCGAACGGCCTTGACCTCAACCTCGGTTGAGGTATCAGGATCGCGGGCGAAGGCGAAGCGGCCTTCTCCCGCGATCCCGAAGGAGCCCCCCATGCCCGGCCCCACCAGCCCCCTCCCCGACCTCACGCGCCCCGACGTCGGCGCCGCCCTGTTCTCCACCTGGGGCGTCGGCACCCCCGAGCGGCAGCGGGCGACGGTGGATGCCCTCGCCCACTCCTGGGACTCCCGTCCCTGGCCGAGCCCGGAGCTGTTCTCACAGAACGTGTATGTGGGAATGGACGGCAAGACGCTGATGCACCACGCCCAGTGGGCGAGCGAGGAGGCGTACCTCGCCTTCGTCCGCGCCCAGCGCCAGGAGCGGGTGGACGAGGTCGACGCCGCCGTGCCGGGCATCGAGCGCCACGGCATCGCCAACTACCGCCGCTACCGCGGCTTCGACACCCGGGCCGAGGGCGATCCCCGGGTGCCCGGGTGCATCGTCGTCATCAAGGCCGACTTCGACGACCCCGCCCCGGAGCTGCGCCGGAGGTGGATCGACGCGGTCATCGAGGCCCTGGAGACCGACCCCGCCCCGAGCCCCGACCTCATCTCCGCCGACTTCCACCTGATCGTCGACGGCGCCCGCCATCTGGCCAACGACCGGGCGCAGGTGCTCAACTACGCCCAGTGGACCAGCGAGGAGGCGTACGACGCGGCCATCGCCGCCGACGATCCGACCCCCGAGTGGGAGCGGGTCCGGCACTTCCCGGGGTTCCAGGGCACCACGGCCAAGCGGTACCGCTTCGCACGGAGCTTCGTACGGCCGTAAAGCCGCGAAGCCGTAAAGCTGTGAAGCCGTAAAAGCCCTCAGACCGTCAGCACGACCTTGCCGAAGAGGTCCCCGCTCGCCATCTTCTCGAACCCCTCGCGGGCCCGGTCCAGCGGCAGCACCGAGTCGATGACCGGCCGCACGCCGCGCGCCGCGCAGAAGCTCAGCAGGTCCTCCAGCTCCTCCTTGCTGCCCATCGTGGAGCCGACGACCTTCAGCTCCAGGAAGAAGATCCGGTTGAGCTCGGCGGACTTGGGGCTCGGCCCGCTGGTCGCGCCCGAGATGACCAGCGTTCCGCCGGGCTTGAGCGACTTGACCGAGTGCGACCAGGTCGCCGCGCCCACCGTCTCGATCACCGCGTCCACGCGCCGCGGCAGCCGCTCCCCCGGCTCGTACGCGCCCTCGGCCCCCAGGTCGACCGCGCGCTTGCGCTTGGCCTCGTCCCGGCTGGTGGCCAGCACCCGCAGCCCGGCCGCCGCGCCCAGCACGATGGCCGCGGTGGCCACGCCGCCGCCCGCGCCCTGGACGAGGACGCTGTCGCCGGGGCGCACGCCCGCGTTGGTGAACAGCATGCGGTAGGCGGTCAGCCAGGCCGTCGGCAGGCAGGCCGCCTCCTCGAAGGAGAGCTCCGGGGGCTTGGGCAGCAGATTCCAGGTGGGGACGGCGACCTTCTCCGCGAAGGTGCCCTGGTAGCGCTCGGTGAGGATGGAGCGGGGCTCGCGCGCGCCGACCCCGTGCCCGGTCTGTCCGATGACCGAGTGGACGACGACGTCGTTGCCGTCCTCGTCGATCCCGGCCGCGTCACAGCCGAGGATCATCGGCAGCGACTCCTCGCCGAGGCCGACGCCGCGCAGCGACCACAGGTCGTGGTGGTTGAGCGAGGCGGCCTTGACGGTGATGGTCGTCCAGCCGGGGCGTGTCTCGGGCTCGGGGCGTTCGCCCAGTTCGAGGCCGTTCAGCGGCTGGTCACGGTCGATACGTGCGGCGTAGGCAGCGAACATGATCCCGACGATAGGGGCGGCGGGCCGGGCGGCGGAACCACGCCGCGGTGTGACACGCGCCGCGCGTACGACGGCCGGGCCGCCGCCTCGCGTGGGAGGCGACGGCCCGGCCGTCGTATACGACGCGCGCCCTGCGGGACTCAGCGGCGCGCCACGCCCTCCGCGCGCGCCGCCGCCGCGACGGCCGCGGTCACGGCCGGGGCGACCCGGTCGTCGAACGGCGAGGGGATGACCGTGTCGGCGCTCAGCTCGTCGGCCACCACGGCGGCCAGCGCCTCGGCGGCGGCGAGCTTCATGCCCTCGGTGATCCGGGAGGCCCGGACCTGAAGCGCGCCGGCGAAGATGCCCGGGAAGGCCAGCACGTTGTTGATCTGGTTCGGGAAGTCGCTGCGGCCGGTGGCGACCACGGCGGCGTACTTGTGCGCGACGTCCGGGTGGATCTCCGGGGTCGGGTTGGCCATGGCGAAGATGAAGCAGCCGGGCGCCATCTTGGCGACCGCCTGCTCGGGGACGGTGCCGCCGCTGACGCCGATGAAGACATCGGCGCCGTCCAGCGCGGCCTCCATGGGCCCGGTCAGACCGGCCTTGTTGGTGAAGCCGGCCAGCTCCCGCTTGACGTCGGTGAGGTCCTCGCGGTCGGCGGACACGATGCCCTTGCGGTCGCAGACCGCGACATCACCGATCCCGGCCTCGACGAGGATCTTGGCGATGGCGACGCCCGCGGCGCCGGCGCCGGAGATGACGGCGCGCAGCTGGCCGAGCGAGCGGTCGGTGAGCTTGGCCGCGTTGCGCAGCGCGGCGAGGGTGACGACCGCCGTGCCGTGCTGGTCGTCGTGGAAGATCGGGATGTCGACGCGCTCCTGGAGCTTGCGCTCGATCTCGAAGCAGCGCGGGGCGGAGATGTCCTCCAGGTTCACGCCGCCGAAGGAGGGGGCGAGCCGGACGACGGTCTCGACGATCTCGTCCACCCCGCGGCAGTCGAGGGCGATCGGCACCGCGTCGACGCCGCCGAACTGCTTGAAGAGGATGGCCTTGCCCTCCATCACGGGCAGGGAGGCCTCCGGGCCGATGTCGCCGAGCCCGAGCACCGCGCTGCCGTCCGTGACGACCGCGACGACGTGGGACTTCCAGGTGTACTCATCGACCAGCTCGGGCTTCTCCGCGATGGCGCTGCAGACCTTCGCGACGCCCGGCGTGTAGGCGAGGGACAGATCGTCCTTGTTCCGCACCGGCACCGTCGCCTCGATGGCCATCTTGCCGCCCCGGTGCAGCGCGAAGGCCGGATCGAAGGGCTCGCCGTCCGTGACTCCCTCCACGTCTCCGGCGCTTCCGTTCGTGCTGTCGCTGCGAGGATTCGCGATCTCCGCTGCCACTATTTGACCCCTTTGTCGTATTTCTATTGAGGGTATCCGCCCCTGGTTGGGGAGCGGGCGGGCACCGCGTCCGGGTCCCACTGGGCGGATATCCGCCGCCGGGTCCAGATTCGAACGCCGGGCGCGCCGCACACGCGCCCCGAGCCCCGGGTGAGGGGGGTAACCGTCCGTTCTACCGGAAGGACTCCTCCGGGGACGAACGGTTTCCCGCCGCAGTCGGATGTGTGGTGTTCGAATACCTCGCGTTACCTGCGAAAGCGATTGAATCACCCTTGAACGTCCACCACTCGAGACGTTTCCCTATGTGATCAAACGTGATGAACGTCTCGTTCCGCTCATTGGCCGCACTCTTCCGGCCAGGCGTTTCCGCCCCTGTGCACCACGGGGGTCGCCCGTTACCCGATTTTGACATGGCTGCGCGTCTGATCGAGCCAGTCCGGTGGCAAGATGCCCCAATCACACAGGGTCGCGACACCCACAAACGTGTTCTGGCCCATTCGGAGAGCCTCTCACCCCGCAGGAGGAACGAGCATGACCGCCAGCATTACGCGCCGACGCAGCCGACGGACCGGCATGAAGTCCAAGGCGGCCGCGGCCGGCGCGATCGCGGTCACCGGTGCCCTGCTCCTGACGGGCTGTGGCGACCAGAGGGACAAGACGACCACCACCAGAGGCGCCAGCACGGCCCCGCTCTTCAGCATGTTGCCGAAGAAGATCCAGAGCGCGGGCGTGATCAAGGTCGGCTCGGACATCAACTACCCGCCGGTGGAGTTCAGGAAGAACGGCCAGGTCGTCGGCATTGACCCGGACCTCGCCGCCGCGATGGGCAAGGTCCTCGGCGTGGACTTCAAGTTCAACAACGGCACGTTCGACGGTCTGCTGACCGGCCTGCGCTCCAAGCGGTACGACATCGCCATGTCGGCCATGACCGACAACAAGAGCCGCCAGGACGGCGTGGACCCCGCGACCGGCAAGCCGGTCGGCGAGGGCGTCGACTTCGTGGACTACTTCACGGCCGGTGTGTCGATCTACACCAGGAAGGGCGAGGACCAGGGCATCAAGACCTGGGACGACCTGTGCGGCAAGGACGTCGTCGTCCAGCGCGGCACCACCTCCCACGACCTGGCCAAGGCCCAGAGCAAGACCTGCGAGAAGAACCAGAAGAGCAAGATCTCGATCGAGGCCTACGCGAACGACACCGAGGCCCAGACCCGGCTGCTCGGCGGCGGCGGTGACGCCGGCGCCAGCGACTTCCCGGTCGCCGCCTACGCCGTGAAGACCTCGGGCGGCGGCAATGACTTCCAGCTGGTGGGCGAGCAGGTCGAGGCGGCCCCGTACGGCATAGCCGTGGCCAAGGGGAACACCGAGCTGCGCGATGCGCTGCGGCAGGCGCTGGCCTTCATCATCGCGAACGGCGAATACGACAAGATCATCGCCAAGTGGGGCGTCCAGGACGGCGCGGTCCTCAAGGCCGTCGTCAACGGCGGCAAGTGACCCGGCCTCCCCTCGCTCACGCGCTCCCACCGAAAGGCTCTTTCCGTGACTGTTGAGATCGACAAGGTGGGTCCTCAGGACGCCCCACCTCCCCCACCCGCGCCGGAAACCATCCGGGCCATCCCGGTCCGGCACTACGGGCGCTGGGTCACCGCGATCGTCGTCATCGCCCTTCTGGCGTCGCTCGTGTACGCCTTCTCCCAAGGGAAGGTGAACTGGGGAGCCATCCCGGATTACTTCTTCAACGACGAGATCCTCAAGGGCGTCGGCAAGACCATCTGGATCACGATCGCCTCCATGGCGCTCGGCGTGATCCTCGGCGTCATCCTCGCGGTGATGCGGCTGTCCAAGAACCCGGTGACCGCCTCCATCGCCTGGGGCTACATCTGGTTCTTCCGCGGCACGCCGGTCTATGTGCAGCTGCTGCTGTGGTTCAACCTCGGGCTGATCTTCGACTACATCAACCTCGGCCCGATCTACCAGGACGAGTGGTCGGACTTCATGACCCCGTTCCTGGCCGCCCTGCTGGGGCTCGGCCTGAACGAGGCCGCGTACATGGCGGAGATCTGCCGCGCGGGCATCCAGGCCGTCGACGAGGGCCAGACCGAGGCGGCGCACGCGCTGGGCATGAGCCACACCAAGACGCTGCGCCGGGTGGTGCTGCCGCAGGCGATGCGGGTGATCGTGCCGCCGACCGGCAACGAGTTCATCAACATGCTCAAGACCACCTCGCTGGTCGTCGCCGTGCAGTACTGGGATCTGCTCCAGGCCACCAGCGAGGTCGGCCAGACCTCCGGCGCGCCCGCGGAGATGCTCTTCCTCGCGGCCCTCTGGTATCTCATCCTGACCTCCGTCCTGAGCGTGGGCCAGTTCTACCTGGAGCGGTACTACGCCCGCGGCTCGAGCCGCAGCCTGCCGATGACCCCGTTCCAGCGGGTCCGGGTCAATCTCTTCTCCTTCTCCAACCGACCCTCCGGAGGTGTGGGCACGTCATGAACGCCATGGTGAAGGCCGAAGGCGTCCACAAGTCCTTCGGCGCGGTACAGGTCCTCAAGGGCATCGACCTGGAGGTCGCGCCCCGCGAGGTGTTCTGTCTGATCGGCCCGTCCGGCTCCGGGAAGTCCACCTTCCTGCGCTGTATCAACCACCTGGAGAAGATCAACTCCGGGCGGCTGTACGTGGACGGCGAGCTGGTCGGCTACCGGCAGAAGGGCGACAAGCTCTACGAGCTCAAGGACCGCGAGGTCGCCGCGAAGCGCCGGGACATCGGCATGGTCTTCCAGCGCTTCAACCTCTTCCCGCACATGACCGCGGTGGAGAACGTCATGGAGGCGCCGGTCCAGGTCAAGGGCGAGGCCAAGGCGGTCGCGCGGGAGCGCGCGCTGCGGCTGCTGGACCGGGTGGGCCTGTCCGACAAGGCCGGCAACTACCCCTCGCAGCTCTCCGGCGGCCAGCAACAGCGCGTCGCCATCGCGCGGGCGCTGGCCATGGAGCCGAAGCTGATGCTCTTCGACGAGCCCACCTCGGCGCTCGACCCCGAGCTGGTCGGCGATGTGCTGGACGTGATGCGCGGGCTGGCCGAGGACGGCATGACCATGGTCGTGGTGACCCACGAGATGGGCTTCGCCCGTGAGGTCGGGGACTCGATCGTCTTCATGGACGACGGGGTGGTCGTGGAGTCCGGGCACCCGCGCGAGGTGCTCACCAACCCGCAGCACGAGCGGACCAAGTCGTTCCTGTCGAAGGTCCTGTAGCGCTGCTCGAGGAACACAGAGGTACGCAACGGGTGGTACGGGCCGGATCCGGCCCGTACCACCCGCGCCTGTTTCAGCTCCTCCGGCTACGCCGGCTACTTCAGGGCGAGCACCATCGCGTCCGACGGGGAGCACCACACGGCCCGCGCCTCCCCGAACCCCGCCTCGCGCAGCGTGGCCGCGTGCCAGCCGACGGGCTGGAACGCCTCGGCCACGCCGTCCGCGTGGTCCGCGCCGTCGGCCGGGTTGCCGAAGATCTTGAACCGCTCGGCGACGGGCGCGGCGAGCGCCTCGTCCCGGGCCGCCGCCTGCCACCACGCCGCCCAGTCCTGCGCGCCCTCGGCCCTGGCCCGCTCCCGCCGGGCGTGCTCGAACGCGCGCACGGCGGCGTCGATCCTGGGCGTGTCCCGCCCCGGCATGTGGTCGGCGTTCAGGAACGCCCCGCCGTCCCGCACCACCCCTGCCAGCTGCCCGTACAGCACGCGCAGCGCGTCGTCCGGCAGCCAGTGGAGCGCGGTGGCGGTGAGCACGACGTCGTACGAGCGGTGCGGCAGCCGGTCCGTCCACCCCGGGTCGCGCAGGTCCGCCGTCACGAACCCGGCCCGGTCGTCCGCCGCGAAGTGGCCGCGCGCGATGGTCAGCAGCGCCGGGTCGAGGTCCACGCCCGTGCTGGTGGCGCGGGGGAATCTGCGCAGCGCCCGGTCGGTGATGCTGCCGGTGCCGCAGGCCAGGTCCAGAATTCTCGGCTCCGGGCCGACCAGCGCCTCGACCATGTCCAGCATCACCCCGAACCGCTCCTCGCGGTCGGGGAGGTACCACTCCTGCTGCCGGTCCCAGCTCTGCTGCCATGCCCGCCAGTTCGGCGCGGCGACGGTGTCGGTCATCAATTCTCTCCCCGCCTGCTCCGTCGTAATACCCTCGTAGCCATATCAGCCATTACCGACGATAGCCCGACCCTCGTAAGGACCACAAGTGGAACTGGCCTATTACTCGGATCTCGCCGTGCGCCTGGTCAACAGCGAGGAGCCCGCGCGCGGCACCGACGCCCTCACCTCGGTCGATGCGGTGCGCGCACTCTTCGGGGAGAGCCAGCAGGCGGCGCGGCGCGCCACCGACTCCGATGTCACCCGGCTGAGGTCGGTGCGCGCCCGGCTGCGCGCCGTCTTCGAGGCGGCGGCGGGCGGGGACGAGGTGCTGGCCGTGGACCTGCTGAACGCGCTGCTCATCGAGTTCCCGGTCAGCCCGCAGATCTCCGGGCACGAGTACCGGGACGAGGACGACCGCCCCAAATGGCATATGCACATCGCCGACTACGCCGCCAACGCGAGCGCGGGTTACGCCGCGACCGCCTCCATGGGGCTCGCCTTCCACCTCACCGAACTGGGCGTCGACCGCCTCGGCATCTGCGAGGCACCGCCCTGCCGCAACGCCTATCTCGACACATCGACAAATCGGTCCCGGCGCTACTGCTCCGACCGCTGCGCCACCCGCGCCAACGTCGCCGCCTACCGCGCCCGCAAGCGCCTGGACACCGAGCGCTCCGAGACCGCCCCGCGCCGGCCCGGCAGCACCCCCCCAGACCGTGCCGACCGCGCCGACCGCGCCGACCCCACCCGCCGCACCGCGGACAGCACCCACGACAGCATCCCGGCCACCGACCGCTGACCCGACCCGGCCCCCGGCAGCGGCCGCAGCCGCACCCAGACCCTGGCCACCACCAGCTCGTCCGGCACCACGCCGAACTCCCGGCTGTCGTTCTCCACGTACGGGTTGTCCCCCATCACCCACCAGCCGCCGTCACGCCGCTCCACGATGCGCTTGACGATCAGCAGGTCCTGGCGGAACGGATGCCGCAGCAGCACCACATCGCCCGCCCGGACGGCCACGCCGTACCGGACGACCAGCTGATCTCCGGGGTTCAGCGTCGGCACCATCGACGGGTTGTAGACCTCGGCGAGCCCGATCCGCAGCAGCCCACGGCGCTCGCGGTCCTGCTCCTGCCCGCGATCGTGCAGCTGCTCTGGCATCAAGACACCTCCGGTCACGTACATTCAGCATCCCAGGCGTCCCAGGCTGCCACTGGACTTTTGACCTAAGCCCCCCGGGGCACCCGGGAAAAGCCTTCCCCCACGGAGTAATCTCGCACCTGAGAAGACGATCACTTAAGGAAGGACAGCTCTATGCTCTCCCGCCTGTTCGCCCCGAAGGTCAAGGTCAGCGCCCACTGCGACCTGCCCTGCGGTGTGTACGACCCGGCCCAGGCCCGTATCGAAGCCGAGTCCGTCAAGGCCGTCCAGGAGAAGTACCAGGCCAACGAGGACCCGCACTTCCGGGCCCGCGCCACCGTCATCAAGGAGCAGCGCGCGGAGCTCGCCAAGCACCACGTCTCGGTGCTGTGGAGCGACTACTTCAAGCCGCCGCACTTCGAGAAGTACCCGGAACTGCACCAGCTGGTCAACGACACCCTCAAGGCGCTCAGCGCCGCCAAGGCCTCCACGGACCCGGCCACGGGTCAGAAGGCTCTGGACTACATCGCCCAGATCGACAAGATCTTCTGGGAGACCAAGAAGGCCTGATCTTGCTCTGATCGCGGCACCTTCTTCGTCCGCACCCGGTCCGCGGGCCGCCGACCACGGCGGCCCTGGCGGTCCGGGTGCGGTCTTTTGTGCGGATGAGTACGGCTGAGTGCCGATGTTTCTCGCGCGGCGCCCTTCGTCCGGGAACGCTCCTTGGCCACCGTTCGTCTACAGTTCCGTAGACGAACGGTGTTCCGACGGAGGATCATGCACCCCAAGATCCTGGTTGTTGAGGACGATCACGCCCTGCGGGACGTGCTGCGCCGTGGCCTGTGCGACGAGGACTTCGACCCGGTCCTGGCCGCCGACGGCGCCACCGCCCTGCGGCTGGCCACCGCCGACATCTCGGCGGCCGTCCTGGACGTCGGCCTGCCGGATGCGGACGGACGGGACGTATGCCAGGCGATGCGCGCCAATGGCTTCCTCGCCCCCGTGATCTTCCTCACCGCCCGGCACCAGCTCACCGACCGCCTGTCCGGATTCTCCGCCGGAGGCGACGACTACCTGCCCAAGCCCTTCCACCTCGCCGAGCTCGCCGCCCGGCTCAGAGCCGTACTCAAACGGGCCACCGCGACGGCGGTGGCCTCCGTCGGGGACCTGGTCCTGGACGCGGTGGACCTCAGCCTGACCGTGCGCGGTGCCCGCGTCGCGCTGTCCCCCACCGAGTTCCGGCTGCTGGCCACGCTCGTCGCCGCGGACGGGACGCTGGTGCGCCGCCGCGAGCTGGTGCGGGCCGGCTGGCCCGAGGGCGCGCAGGTCAGCGACAACACCCTGGACCAATATCTGAGCCGGCTGCGCCGCAAGCTGCGGGAGGCGGGCAGCGGCCTGGCGATCGGCACGGCGCGGGGCACGGGACACCGCCTGTCATGAGCCGTGCCTTCCGTGCCTTCCGTGTCTCCCGGGTCTTCCGTCGCCTTGTCCCACGCACCCTGCGCGGCCGGCTGTCTCTCGTGGCGCTGACCACCGCCACACTGCTGATGACGATCCTGACCGTCGCGTTCAACGTCGCGATGGACCGGCATCTGCGGCACCAGGCGGACGACGAACTGCGCAACCGGGCGGCGGCCGTGGCCACGACCATCGACACCAGCGGCCCCCGGGTTCGGGTCCTGGAAACCGTCAACGACCGCCTCCTCGACGCGAACGTCTGGACGTACGACGGAACCCGTCCGCTGGAGAAGCCGCCGTCCGTCACGGCCGACAGCCCGCTCACCCAGGCCGCCGACCGGCTGGCGGCGCAGCCGAAGCATGCCTGCGCGACCGTCGACGCCCGCGGTCACCCGCCGGTCCGGCTGTGCTCCCAGCCCATCCCCGGCCGCCATGCCGGCGCCACCGTCGTCACCGCGCTGGACCTGACTCCGTACCGCAACTCGGCCGACACCCTGCTGCTGGGGTCGCTCATCCTGGACGCGGTGATGCTCGGCTGCACCTATGTGCTCACCCGCCTGTCCGTCGGCCGGGCGCTGCGCCCGGTGCGGACGATGACCGACCAGGCCACCCAGTGGAGCGCCGTGGGCTCCGACGCGCGCTTCAGCGCGGAGGACCGCCCGGCCGAGCTCGCCCGCCTCGGAGCCTCACTGGACCAGCTCCTGGACCGCATCCGCACCGTGCTGCGCCACGAACAGCAACTGACGGCGGAGCTGTCCCACGAGCTGCGCACCCCGCTCACCCGGATCATCATCGAGCTCGACTGGTTGCGGGCCCGCCCCCGCACGGACGCCGAGGCCCGCGCCACCCAGGAGGTGATCGCCGAGGCCGCCCAGTCCATACGCACCATCTGCGACACCCTCCTGGACGACGCCCGCGAGAACGCGCTGAACCCGGCGACGGCCCCGGGGACGACCGACGTCGTGCCCGTCCTGGACCGCCTGCTCCAGCGCCTCGACACACCGGATCAGGTGCGGACCTCGATGGAGCCGGGAGCCCCGGTGCTGGCGGCGGGGGTCGCGCCCGCTCTCCTCGAACGCATCCTCAGCCCCCTGCTCGCCAACGCCGTCCGCTACGCCCGTTCCCGCGTGACCGTGTCCGCGCGGCCCGTCCCCGGCGCCGTGCGGATCGACGTCGTCGACGACGGCCCCGGTGTGCCGGAGGCATTCGTGGGCGAGCTGTTCCAGCCCGGCAGGCGCGCCGACACCGGCGACGGGCACGACGGCGCCGGGCTGGGGCTGCCGCTCGCGCGACGCCTGGCCCGCGCCGTCGGCGGTGACGTGTCCTACGAACCCGGACCCGCGCCCGGCGCCAGGTTCACGGTCAGCCTGCCCGCCGGATGACCGGCTCCCGCTCCCGCTTCGCCGGTGGGGCGGCGGTCCGGTGCTCCCGCACCTGGGCGAAGGCCATCAGGCCGAACAGTACGGCGAGCAGGACGGCGGACGAGCCCGCGGTGCCGAGATCCAGGCCGCCCTTGGCGACCGGCTTGGTGAGGAAGTCGCCCGCGGTGGCGCCCAGCGGGCGGGTGAGGACGAAGGCGAACCAGAACAGCAGCACGTTCGGCACCGCGGACACCTTCATCAGCGCCACGAGCACGGCGAGCACCCCGGTCACGAGCAGTGCGCCGCCGGCGTAGCCGAGGCCCGAGCTGTCGGACAGGAAGTCGCCCATGGACGTGCCGAGGGTGTTCGACACGAGGATCGCCGCCCAGAACAGCGCCTCGCCCTTGAAGGTGACGATGTCGCGGATCCGGAACGTCATCCCGCTCACCTTCCAGGCGAGGAAGATCGCCAGCAGGATCGAGATCAGGATCGCCGCTCCGACCGGGTAGCCGAGGCCCAGCCCCTGCGGGCCCCAGCCGAGCGAAGCGGCGCCGTTCGAGAGGTATTTGGCGCTGGCGTCGCGATTCATGAAGTCGGACATCGTGGTGCCGGCCATGCTGGTCGACAGGATCACGGTCCAGTAGAAGAACGGGTTGTAGCGGTGGGATCGCAGCTGGACCACCAGCGTCACCACGAAGATCAGGAACAGCGCGATCGTGGTGAGGAAGTAGCCCAGCTTCAGGGTCTGTGAGAAGAGGTCGCCCGCCGTCTCGCCGAGGGTCGTCGCGGCGATCTTCATGATCCAGAAGGCCAGCGTGACCTCGGGCAGCTTCTTCATCACCGACTTGGTCGTGCTCGACATGCTCGACGTGTTCGACGTACTCGCCACGTCGAGTTCGGTGAGGATCTCCGATTTCGCCAACTCGGCTTCTCCTGTCCGGTCGAACAACAGAGCGCTCGCTCCCGGGACCGGGACGAGCGCCCTGTTGAGATGAGCCGACCGCCGGTGGCGGCCGGGATCTCCGACCGTGGCACAGAGAGCCTGAAAGCATCCTGAACGCGGACCGCCCGGCAGGTCAGGCCGGGTGTCAGGCGGCCCGCTCCGGGTCGGTGACGTCCTTGCGCGTCACCCCCAGGTAGACGACCAGGCCGAGGATGACGGCCAGGAACAGCGCGCTGGTGACGACGGTGCCCAGGCCCAGGCCGCCGTCTCCGGTGGGCTGGGAGAGGTAGTCGCCGATCGAGGCGCCGAGCGGCCGGGTGAGGATGTACGCGATCCAGAAGCTCCACACCGCGTCGAGGCCGAGTGCGAAGTGCGCGACGCCGACCGCGGCGATGCCCAGGGCGAACAGCACGGCGGCCAGCCAGTAGCCGAGGCTCATGCGCTCGGAGACCAGGTCACCGGCCGCGGTGCCCAGGGCGAAGGTGAAGAGCACCGCGAGCCAGTAGAAGGACTCGCGGCTGGTGGTGTCGACGCTGTGGATGGACAGCGTCCGCTCGCGCCGGTACCAGACGGCGAACACGACCGCGAGGATGATCGCGAACACCGCCGTACTCGCCTCCAGCGGCACGCCCATGTTGTCGGTGAGGTTGTCGCTGATCAGGGTGCCGACGACGCTGATCAGGGCCACGGCGAGCCAGTAGACGCCCGCCCGGTACGCGCTCGTGCGGAACTGCACCACAAGCACCACGGCCAGCAGCGCGCTCATCAGCACCGACACGCCGGTCAGGCCGAGCCCGGCCTTCTCGTTCAGCAGGTCGGCCGCGGTCTCGCCGACCGTCGTGCACAGCACCTTGATGATCCAGAAGTAGACGGTGACCTCGGGCACCTTGTTCCAGCTCAGCCGATGCCGCGTCGGAGCGGCGGGTCGGCCTGCCTTGGACATCGCTGATGTCTCGGACGTTTCATGGGTCATGGGCAGCGACCGTGCCATCGGACACCTGAACGCATCCTGACTGCCGCACGATGAGTTTTCCCGGCGCGGACGGTCTCACTGTTGTCCATAACGCAGGAGGAGACGCATGGATCAGCTGCTGAGAGTCCAGAACTTCACTGTCTCGAGCGACGGAATCGCCGCCGGCGAGAACCAGACCCTCGAAAATCCGTTCGGTCACGTCGATCCCGGGAGGCTGTTCGCCTGGGCCGGAGCCACGGCGAGCTGGCCCATGCGCACCGACCCCGGAGGCAGCCGCGGCCTCGACGACTACTTCACTCGGGACTTCGCGCGCAACATCGGCGCCGAGATCATGGGCCGTAACAAGTTCGGGCCCCAGCGCGGGCCCTGGCAGGACGAGGAGTGGCGCGGCTGGTGGGGTGACGAGCCCCCGTTCCACACCCCGGTGTTCGTCATGACCCACCACCCGCGTCCTTCGTTCACGCTCTCCGACACCACGTTCCACTTCGTCGACGGCGATCCGGCCACGGTCCTCCGGCAGGCGCGCGAGGCGGCGCGGGGCAAGGACGTCCGGCTCGGCGGCGGGGCCACCACCATCCGGGAGTTCCTCGAGGCCGACCTCGTCGACACCCTGCATGTGGCGGTCTCGCCGGTGAAGCTCGGATCCGGGGTACGGCTCTGGGAGTCGCCCGATGAGCTGCTCGACCGGTTCCACCTCGATGTCGTGCCCAGCCCCAGCGGGATGACGCACCACCTCTTCTGGCGAAAGGAACGCGCTCCGCGCGCATGACGAGGCGCCCCCGCGTCCCGGCCCGGGGGCCGGAACGAGGGGGCACCGCCCACCGGCCGCCGTCAGGCGGTGGCGCCCTCCGCCGCCCGGGGGCCCGGTGCGGCCGGCGGGAAGGGGATCCGCTCCAGGACGGGGAGCAGCTCCGCCTCCTCGTCGTCGAGGTGGCGGGTCAGCTCCTCGGTCATCCGGTCCAGCTCGGCCCGGAAGCGGGCCGGGTCGGCGGTGGTGATGTCGGCCAGGAGCGCGAGAAGCCGCTCCTTGAGGACGGCGACCGTACGGTGCTGGTCGCGCAGGCGGTCGAGGGGTTCGCGCAGATCCGGGTGGTGGGTCGCCAGGGCGGGGAAGACGGCGGTGTCCTCGCCGGTGTGGTGGTGCGTCAGCGCCTCGCAGAAGGCGAGGCAGTGCTGCCGGATCTGAAGGCCGAGCCCCGGTGCCGGGGGTTCGCCGGGCCCTTGGTGGGCGGCGCGGGCGGCGAGGTGGGCGTCGGCCTCATGGCGTATGTGGCCCAGCTGGCCGCGCAGCCAGGTGTGGATCTCCAGGACCTTGTCGGCGAGGGTCCTGATCTCACGGGGCACCTCCCCCGCCGCTCCGTGGTCGGGGCGCTCCAGCGCCACGACCGGCAGGGCACGCTCGGTACGGCTCTGGTAGTCGCCGTATCCGGGCGCCACCCGCACCACCCGCTCGAACAGCTCGTCCCGCCGCGCCCCCTCGGCGGGGACCGCGATCGCCTCGAACGCCTCGGCGCCGATCTCCACCCCCACCACGGGGTGGGCGAGGATGTTGCGGTACCAGGCGGGATGGCGGTGCGCGCCGAGGTTGGACGCGATGACGAGCAGCAGGTCGCCGTCGCGGACGTAGCCGAGCGGCACGGTGCGGGGCTCCCCCGACTTCGCCCCCGTGGTGGTGAGCAGAAGGAGATCGCCGCCCTCGAAGGGGCCGCCGACCTTTCCCTCGTTGGCTCGGAACTCCTCGATGATCTGTTGATTGAAGGATGTGGGCATACGGTGTCGAATCTCCGGAAAAGGTGTGTGACGACGGTGAGGCGCGCGCCCCTGGTCCGGAGGCCCGGAAATGGACGTCTGTGTGCTCAGTCGGCTGAGCGGAAGTGACGGGACGAGGGACGACGCGCGGAGGCGGTGCTCAGGTCAGACGCGCAGCGCGGAGTAGGCGCTCATGACGTGGTCCCTTCGTGATGGTGCTCGCCCGGCTGTCGGCCTGCCCACTGCTCTCTGGCCGACGCCACGTGGCACCGGGCGCCATTACAGCCGGGCGTTCATCCCCCTGTCAACGCGGAAGATCGGCCCTGGCATCGGCCCTGACCAGGGGGTCGGCGGCGGCATCCCGGTTGATGTCGTGCCGGATGTGCACGACGCTGGATCTGCGCGCCCTTGTGGCCTCCCGCTCGGAGGCCGGGCCGGGCGCGGTGAAAGTGGGACGGATCGACGATGACGGGCCAGGAGAGCGCCCTTCCCTTTGGCGACGGGCTCGGCGACCGGCGGGGCGACCCGCTCGACGAGGCGGCCACGGCGAGGGCCACGATCAGCGCTGACGCCGTCGTGACCAGCTGGAACGAGGGCGCCCGACGGCTGCTCGGCCACCTTCCCGCGGAGGTGGTGGGCCGGGACGCGGCCGCGCTGCTCGCCGAGGAGCTCTCCCCCGAGGACGTCCGGGCCGCGGCGGCCCTTCCCCGCTGGAGCGGCACGCTGACCCTGCGCCACCGTGACGGCCGCACCGTACCGGTCCGGCTGCTGGCCCACCGCGGCGCGCCGAGCGCGGACGGGCCGGGCGACTGGCTGCTGGTCTCCGCGCTCCCGGGTCCCGGCGAGGGCACCGGGGACACCGAGGACGTCACCAAGGACGTCGCCGAGGACGTCATCGGGCAGGCGGAGGACGACGCCCTGCTGGCGCTGGCGTCCCAGCAGGCCCCCTGCCCCGTGGCGATCTACGACCGGCTGCTCAGGCTGCGCAAGATCAACGACCATATGGCCCAGGTCATCGGGTTGCCCGAGGAGGAGATCCGCGGCCTGCGGCTGTCGGAGATCGGCGGGAAGCTGGAGAGCGAGGACCTCGAACGGAACATGGCCGAGGTGCTGCGCACCGGGGAGCGGCGCAATGTGGAGACGTACCGCCGCGTCGGCGCCGAGACCCGCGCCCACGCCTGGTCGGCCCGCCTCGCCCCGCTCAAGACGCCGGACGGCGAGGTGCACGGCGTCTGTCTGGCCGCCCATGACATCACCGAGCAGTACCGTGCCCGGCAGCGGCTGCTGCTGCTCAGCGAGTCCAGCGTGCGCATCGGCACCACGCTCGACGTCACCCGTACCGCGCAGGAACTGGCCGACGTGGGCGTCCCCGGCCTGGCCGACTTCGTCAGCGTCGATCTGCTGGAGCCGCGAGGCCACAACGAGGGGGCCGAAGGGGCCGAGTCGGTCGAGGGGGCCGAGGGGATCGGCGAGCCGCCGCCCGGACCGCCGGCCGGCCCGGTGGTACTGCGCCGGGCCGCCCACCAGTCCGTCCTCCCGGGCGCCCCGGAGGCCGTGGTGAAGCTGGGGCAGGTGGACACCTACCCGGAGTACTCCCCGCAGGCCGCGTCCCTGGCGGCGGGCCGGCCCATCATCCACCGCGAGACCGACGCCGCCATCAGGCGCTGGGCGGCCGAGTCCGCGGCCCGCGCCGCCACGCTGCGCACCTACGGCTTCCACTCGATGATGTCGGTGCCCATCCGGGCCCGTGGGGTCACGCTCGGCGTGGCCGCCTTCTCCCGCCACAGCCGGCCCGAGCCGTTCACCGAGGACGATGTGCTGCTCGCGGAGGAGATCACCGCCAGGGCGGCCGTCTGCCTGGACAACGCGCGCCGCTTCACCCGGGAGCGCGACACCGCCCTGGCGCTCCAGCGCAGCCTGCTGCCCCAGACCCTGCCCAGGCCCACGGCGCTGGACATCGCCTTCCGCTACCAGCCCGCGGGGACCTACGCCGGGGTGGGCGGCGACTGGTTCGATGTGATCCCGCTGTCCGGGGCGCGGGTGGCGCTGGTCGTGGGCGATGTGGTCGGCCACGGCATCCAGGCCTCCGCCACGATGGGGCGGCTGCGTACGGCGGTGCGCACGCTCGCCGACGTCGACCTGCCGCCCGACGAGCTGCTGACCCACCTCGACGACCTCGTCATCCACCTGTCCGCCGAGGGCGGCGCGGGCACCCCCACCGGGGACGTCGGCGCCACCTGCCTGTACGCGGTGTACGACCCGGTCGCCGGCCGCTGCTCGCTCGCCCGCGCGGGCCATCCGCCGCCGGTTCTGGTGGCCCTCGACGGCACGGCGAGCGCCGTCCACGCGCCGGCCGGACCGCCGCTCGGCGTCGGCGGGCTGCCCTTCGAGGCGGTCGAGTTCGACGTCCCCGAGGGCGTGGTGCTCGCCCTCTACACCGACGGCCTGATCGGCGGCCGGGGCCGTGACCTCGACGACGGGCTGGCCGCGCTCACCGCCGCGCTGGCCCATCCCGCCCCCTCCCTGGAGGCTGGGTGCGACAGCGTGCTGCGGACGCTGCTCCCCGAGCACGGCGCCTCCGACGACGTGGCCCTCCTGCTGGCCCGGACCCGCGGTCTGGACGCCTCGCGCGTGGCGACCTGGGACGTGCCCGACGACCCGGCCCTCGTCGCCCGGGCCCGCCGGGACGTGACGGACCGGCTGCTGGCCTGGGGGCTCGACGAGGCCGTCTTCACCACCGAACTGGTCGTCAGCGAGCTGGTCACCAACGCCATGCGGCACGCCGCCGAGCCCATCCAGCTGCGCCTGATCTACGACCACACGCTGATCTGCGAGGTCTCCGACGGCAGCAACACCGCCCCGCATCTGCGCCGCGCCCGCGTCTTCGACGAGGGCGGCCGCGGGCTGCTGCTGGTCGCCCAGCTCTGCCGGCGCTGGGGCAGCCGGCACTCGGCCACCGGGAAGACGATCTGGGCGGAGCAGGCGCTGCCGTCGCTGTAGCGAGGGGGCTCTGCGGCGCGGGGTTTCGGCAGGGGCCGGACAAGGCTCACGCGGGCAACCGGTTCTTCGTGGGGTTGCCGCCCTCCGCGGCGCGCGGCAGCGGGCTGTCGTTGCGCCGCAGCCACTGCCGGTACGCCGTGCTCGCCCAGGCCAGCTCCAGGTAGGAGTCCCTGAGGTCGTGGAAGAGCGCGTCCGCGTCGGGCGGGTCGGTGGGGCGGGAGGCCAGGGAGAGGCGCAGGGTGAGGGGGTCGTCGAGGAGGGGGCGGATGGCGAGGCCGGGGCGGGGGGTCGCGGTGGGGCGGCAGGGGGTGACCAGTTCGCCGGAGGCGACCAGGTCGGCGGCGGTGGGGTAGTCGCCGTAGACGACTCGGGGGCTGCGGCCCGCGGTGGCGAAGGCCCGGCGGAGGGTGGCTTCCTGGCCCTCGTGGGCGGGGTCGAGCATCCACTGCTCCGCGGCGAGGTCGGCGAGCGGGACGACGGGGCGGGCGGCGGCCGGGTGGGTCGCGGGGAGGGCGACGAACTGGGGCTCGCGGGCGACGAGTACGCGTCTGCGCACGCCGTCGGGGACGCGCAGCGGGGCGCCTTCGGCCTCGTGGACGAAGGCGACGTCCAGCTGGCTGCCGGCGACCATCCGCAGCAGCGAGTCGGCCCAGACGTCGATGTGGATGGTGGTGTCCGCGTCGGGGAAGCGGGCGCGGAGTCTGCGCAGCCAGCCCGCCACGGCCTGGCCGCCGGTGCTGCCGACGCGCAGCCGGGCACCCGTGGTCGGACCGCACCGGCCGGCCTCCTGCTTGGCCTCCGCGACGAGGGCGTTCATTTCGGCCACGATGGGCCGGGCCCGGCAGAGCACGGAGCGCCCGAGGGGGGTCGGCCGGCTGCCGGTGAGCTCGCGCGAGAACAGCGGGCCGCCGATGGCGTTCTCGATGCGCCTGAGCTGGGTTGTCAACGAGGGCTGGCTCATGCCCAGTTGACGTGCGGCCTTGCGTAAGCTGCCGGTGTCGGCGATGGCGCACAGTGCGCGAAGGTGCCTGACCTCGAGCTCCACGGCGCGAGCATAACGGCCGTTCAGGAGGTCACACCAGACACTCAATGCACACGAACACCGCATCCCGGACGGTCGATCGAGGTCCGGGAGACGACCGGAGCGCGGCCGGAGCGCGGCCAAAAACACGGGGGCGCACGGGGGTTATGTGATGGTGCTATCGCCGGTTGATATCTCCGCGTGGCGCCGGATCTGACCAAGACTTCGGGGCACCAAGCGTTCATCCCATGGCCTCGGGCCGCCACCTCACCGTCGGCGGACGGGGCCTGACGGACGATGAGGAGCCCCCCACATGAAGTTCTCCACGTCGGCGCTCGTGACGACGCTGGGCCTCGGCCTGGCCTCGACTCTGTCCGCCGTACCCGCCTCCGCCGCCACACCCGACGGCGGCGCCGTCAGCCCCACCGCCAAGTCCGCGTACGTCGCGAGCGGCGAGAGCCGCGCCGACACCGACGCCTTCCTCAAGGCCGTGATCAAGTCGGTGCTGGACAAGCGGGGCGTGGTGCCCGGCGCGGAGGCCGTCACCGTCACCTACAGCACCAGCAGGGCACCGAGCTTCAGGTCCGTGATAGCCCGCTCCACCCAGATCTGGAACTCCTCGGTCAGCAATGTGAAGCTTCAGGAAGGCAGCAACGCCGACTTCGAGTACCGCGAGGGCAATGACCCGAGCGGCTCGTACGCGAGCACGGACGGCCACGGCAACGGCTACATCTTCCTGGACTTCGCGCAGAACCAGCAGTACGACTCCACCCGCGTCACCGCGCACGAGACCGGCCATGTGCTCGGGCTGCCGGACCACTACTCGGGTCCGTGCAGCGAGCTGATGTCGGGCGGCGGGCCGGGCACGTCCTGCAAGAACTCCCAGCCCAACGCGGCCGAGATCAGCAGGGTGAACCAGCTGTGGGCGAACGGCCTGGCCGCCCTCGGCAAGACGTACGGAGCGAGCGCCCGGTAGGGCCGCGACCGGCACCCCTGACCGCACCCGGCACCTCGCGCCACGCCGGGTGCGGTCAGGTGTCCGCGGGGAGTACCGTGAAGGCCACGAGAGCATTCAGCGCATAACGGCCGGATTCCCTCCAGGCTGGGGCCCGGCCCGTGGGAGTGAGCGCCATGGAGACCGTCGTCATGGTGGCCGTGATCGTCGTGCTGATCGCCACGGGCGTGGTGGTGATCCACCGGCTCAACGCCCAGCACGGCAGTCGGGTCTCCGCGCTCCGCTACGGCGACAACCCGCCCGGACAGCGCCGCCCCCTGCGCCACCACCGGCTGCTCGCCCGCCGGCGGGCGAGCCACCACCGCGTCACCCATGACGGGGGCCGGCGGGTCTGAGCGGCCCCGCGCCGCCTCCCCGGTCAGTCCTCTCGCAAGGCGTCGGCCAGCGTCGGTGCCGGGCACAGCACGTCCAGGAGCCCGCCCACGCGCAGGGTGCGCAGGATCAGCGGGCTGTCGCAGACCAGCCGCAGCCGCCCGCCGCGGTCCCGCACCCGGCGGTAGGCACGGCACAGCAGCTCTAACCCCGAGCAGTCGAAGAAGCGGGTCGGCGTCAGGTCGATGACGACGGAGGGCGCGGGCGGGGAGGTGGCCCGGTCCAGCTCCAGGCCGATGCGCTCCCGGCCGACGATGTCGATCTCGCCGTGGAGCTCCACGACGGTGTACCCGGCGGCCTTGTATGTACAGGCGCGGGGCGCCGCGCCGCGGTCCGCGCGGAGGCGCCCGGGGGTGATGGCAGGCGCGGGCACCTCCCGGCGGGGAGGGCCTTGCTGCGTCATCGCGAAATCACCTCGGAACGGCACACTGCCCCCTTTCACCCTCATGAGGGTCCCGGAAGCGGGCAGGGTCGGCACCGGGACGGATACCACCGGGGTCCTGGGTGATGTGCCCGCGAGCGTAGACGGGTGACCGCCGGTTACGGAGGTAGGGACCCGATTTTTGCCGGAGTAAATGCGCTCGTGCGAGTGAATTTCTGCTCTTACTATTGACACTTGGTCGGACACACTCTTACGCAATGGCGCCGCTGCTCCCTCCGGCGCTCACCTCCCCCGACCGCGCGACCGCGAAGGCCAGGTCGTCCACGACCTCGAAGGCCTCATCGAGCCGGACCATCCGCAGCAGCCGGGTGAACCGCGGGTCGACGATCACCAGCCGCAGCCGCCCGCCGCGCTCCAGCACGCGGTTGCGCAACCGGCACAGCAGGGACACCCCGGCACAGTCCAGGAAGGTCACCATCCGCAGGTCCAGCACCAGGTTCGGGCGGGCCGCGCGGGTGAGGGAATCGAGCCGGGCGGAGATCCTCGCCGCGGCGAAGATGTCCAGCTCGCCCGAGACCTCCGCCACCGTGACACCGCCGAGCACACGCACGCGCACGCCGAACGCGGGCCGATCGTCAAACATGAAGCCCCCTTGGGGTGATGGAGGCGCGACCACGTCAGTACATGACATACCCATCTATCCGCTCACCAGTCAACGAACGGGGCGGCAAGTGTCGTTGGCGTATTTGCGCCGACCACATGAACACCGCCCCGCCCGGGTCACCCGAGCCGTGGCGCGGGCGGGCCTCCCGGCCCCCAGTAGCGCTCCGCCCGCCTGCGGCGCCCGGCCTTCAGCGCCCAGAACGCCGCGGCCACCAGGGCCAGCAGGACGCCGCCCACGGTCAGCAGCCAGGCGGGGACGCCCCCCACCCTCAGCAACTGGTGGTCATAGGTGACGCGCTGAAAGGTGGTGTCCTCCGCGGCGCGCCGGAACTCATGGTCCCCATCGATGAGTTCCGGACGCGCGAACGACTGCTGAAAGCCGGTCAGGAACATCCGCCGCCCCGCGACCTCCGCCAGCTCCCCCAGCGGCGCCTGCCCGGGGGTGAACCACCCGGCGTAGGTCACCTGCGGCGCCCCGCCCCCGATGTCGCCGCGCGGCTCCATGCGGTGCGGTGCCAGCACATACAGCTCCAGGGCCTGTGGCGTCTTCGCCAGTCGCGACAGCCGCATCGGATAGACCAGGCGGGACGAGTCGAAGGTGAGCCGCAGCGGGTCGAGCGTCCCGCCGAGCACCTCCTTGGCGCCGTCACCCTTGTCACCGGCCACCGCGGGCGCCAGGCGCACCGCGACGTACTCCCACTTGGCGCGCACATACGGCTTCAGCCCCTCGGCCAGCCGGTCGGGCAGTTCGAATCCGTGCGCCTCCAGCCAGTCGCGCAGCGCGTCCGGGTCGGTCGCGGTGAGCCGGGCGACGTCGAACGGGCCGAGCCGCTCACGGCTGACGACGCCCACGCGCGGGGGCGCGCCGGCCCCGGCGCCCTCCCGGGGCCCGCCCACGTACTCGATCTTCCGGTCGTCGAAGGGCCAGTCGCCCGGCCTCGGCCAGAAGTAGTGACGCGTCCGGCGCACCGGCGCGGTGAGCTCGCGCACCTCGTCGAAGAGGGCGCGGTCCCCGAGCCGGACCGTCGCCCGGTTCGGCACCGGCATGATCCAGGCCGCCTCGTGGGCGTCGCCGCCCACGGTCAGGCTCATCACGATCTCCTCGGTGCGGCCGTCCCAGCGCACCACCGACGCCTCGCGCTCCACCGCCATGGTGGTGTTCCGGCCCGGCACCAGCCCGCCGCAGCCGCAGGCGTACGCCGGCCACACCAGCGATCCGAGCTGGAACGTCACCAGCGCCAGCACCACCAGCCACGTCCGCCGCCACCCCGGCCAGGCCATCCGTCCCCCGACGTACCGCACTCCGTACTCCCCGCTCGCGGCGCCCGGCTCCGCCGTGCCGCATCACACCGTGCCCGCATGTCGCCATGCGCGCGTTCCCCCGCCCTACCGGCGGACATGACCTCAGACGGCGGCCATGAGGGATCCGGTTCCTCGGCTGGAAAGGCCGTAAGCTCCAGAACTCGGGGCGCAAGATTGGCACGTACCGGCGTGTCCAGTGGACGCGCGCCCCCACAAGACTGAAGGCGACCAAGCCGACCGGCTCCCCGCTCACCCGCACATCCGGGCGGCGGCCGGATGGACACCCGGGCGAAGGGCTAGACAGCATGACGGGTTCACGCATAGCGGCCGTCGGCCATTACCAGCCCACGAGGGTGGTCACCAACGACGACCTGGCGGCCATCGTCGACACCAGCGACGAATGGATCCGCACCCGGGTGGGGATCCGCACCCGGCACATCGCCCGCCCGGACGAGACGGTGGACGAGATGGCCGCCGCGGCGGCCGGCAAGGCCCTCGCCGCGAGCGGGCTCGCCCCCGCCCGCATCGACCTTGTGATCGTCGCCACGTCCACGGCGATCGACCGCAGCCCCAACATGGCGGCCCGGGTCGCCGCCCGGCTCGGTCTCGGCTCCCCCGCCACCCTGGACCTCAACGTGGTGTGCGCCGGCTTCACCCACGCCCTGGCCACCGCCGACCACACCATCCGGGCCGGGTCGGCCACCGCCGCCCTCGTCATCGGGGCCGACAAGTTCACCGAGGCGGCCGACTGGACCGACCGCTCCAGCTGTGTGCTGCTCGGGGACGGCGCGGGCGCCGCCGTCGTGGTGGCCGACGACACGACGTACACGGACGGTGTCCGGGCGATCGGGCCGGTCGTCTGGGGCTCGGTGCCCGAGATGGGCCGCGCGGTGCGCATTGAGGGCACCCCGCCCCGCTTCTCCCAGGAGGGCCAGACCGTCTACCGCTGGGCCACCACCCAGCTGCCGCCCATCGCGCGCGAGGTGTGCGCGCGGGCCGGGGTCACCCCCGAGGAGCTGGCCGGGGTGGTGCTGCACCAGGCCAATCTGCGGATCATCGAGCCGGTCGCCCGCAAGCTCGGCGCGACGAACGCGGTCATCGCGCGTGATGTCGTCGAGTCCGGCAACACCTCGGCGGCCAGCGTGCCGCTGGCGCTGTCCAAGCTGGTCGAGCGGGGGGAGATCGAGCCGGGCGCACCGGTGCTGCTCTTCGCCTTCGGCGGCAATCTCTCGTACGCGGGCCAGGTCATCCGCTGCCCGTAAGGGCGCGCCGCCGGGCGGTGTCCGATTCGTTCAAGACCGGGTACCGGCCCGGTGCCTACGCTGCCCGCATGACAGCACGATTTGACGCGGTCGGCCTGGTCGCGACCGACCTGGCCGCCTCGCTCGCCTTCTATCGTCGGCTCGGCGTAAACATCCCCGCCGACGCCGATACCCATCCGCATGTCGAGGCCACCCTGCCGGGCGGGCTGCGCCTGCTGTGGGACACCGTCGAGGTGGTCCGCTCCTTCGACCCCGACTGGACTCCGTCGCCGAGCGGGTCCGGGCGCATCGGCCTGGCCTTCCTCTGCGACAGCCCGGCGGACGTGGACAAGACGTACGCCGAGCTCGTCGAGTCGGGCGCCGGGCGCGGGCACCGGGAGCCGTGGGACGCGTTCTGGGGCCAGCGGTACGCCACCGTCCTCGACCCGGACGGGAATGGCGTCGACCTGTTCGCGCCCCTGGCCACCGACTGACCGGGGCGCGGGCGCGGGCACTGACGCGGGCACTGACGCGGGCCGGGGCTACAGCAGCCGGCTCAGCGGCACCCCGGTCAGCGCCCTGACCTCGCGGGCGAGGTGGGCCTGGTCGGCGTAGCCGGTGACGGCCGCGATCTCGGCGAAGGCCGTCCCCGCCCGCGCCGCGTCCAGCGCGCGGTTCAGCCGCAGGACCCGGGCCAGGGTCTTGGGGCCGTAGCCGAACGCCGCGAGCGACCGCCGGTGCAGCTGCCGCTCCCCCAGGCCCACCTCGGCGGCGACCTCCGCGACCGTCCGGCCGCCGGAGAGCCCCGCCACGACCGCGCCGACCGCCGGGTCGGGCGGCTCGGCGCCGCGCAGCCGGTCCAGCGCCACGGCCTCCAGCGCCCGGCCCGCGCCGCCCTGGCCCGCACCGCCCCGGCCCGCGCCGTTCCGCCCCGTACCGGCCCGGCCCGCCTCCTCCGCCAGCCGCTCGGCGAGCCGCCGCACCTCGGCGCCCGGCCACAGCGCCGCCAACGGCACCCGCTGGTCCTTCAGTTCGTACGCGGGCACACCGAGCACGGCCGGACCCGTGCCGGGCGCGAACCGCAGCCCGACCCAGCCGGTGCCCGGGGTGGCCTCCGCGAGGTGCGCCCGGGTGTCGGGCCCGGCTACGAACAGCTCCCCGGCGGGGGCGGCCGGGTCGCCATGGCTCCAGATCAGGTCGGTGCAGCCGTCCGGCAGCACACGCTGCGGCCCGGCCCCGGCCGTACGGGACCACACCACCGCCCTGCCGCCCAGCAGCCCTGATCGCCACTCCTGGTACGGCACCTCGCTCAAGGCACCTCGCGCAGATACATAGCGCCACAAGAATGGCAGAAAGGCACCGAGTCGTCCGTGGCCCAGACCTCCGCCGACTGCGTCTCCGCGTCCGGGTTCAGCTCGCGTCCGCACATCGCGGTCGTGCCGATGCCGCGCACCATGTGCCAGATCTTGACCGGCGCGCCGGCCACCCGCCCCGAGCTGCCCTCCTCGTATTCGGCGCGCATCTCGTGCTGCATGCGTACACCTCCTGCTCCCTCCATGGTCCCGCCCGCCCCGGCCGAACGCCACCGGGGTCCGCGTGCCCGAAACCCCGGCTAGAACACCGACCAGCCGGTCAGCGTCGTGAAGTGGTCGAGCGCCGCCATTCCGGCCACCGAGTTGCCGCGGGCGTCGAGCCCGGGGCTCCAGACGCACAGCGTGCAGCGGCCCGGTATCACCGCGAGGATGCCGCCGCCGACGCCGCTCTTGCCGGGCAGGCCGACGCGGTAGGCGAAGTCGCCCGCCGCGTCGTACGTGCCGCAGGTGAGCATGACCGCGTTGATCCGCTTCGCCTGGCGCGGCGACAGCAGCCGGGAGCCGTCCGCACGCAGCCCGTGCCGGGCCAGGAAGCCGCCGGCCAAGGCCAGGTCGCGGCAACTGATCTCGATCGAGCACTGCCAGAAGTAGTGCTCGAGGACCGTGGGGACCGGGTTGTCGAGATTGCCGTAGCTCGCCATGAAGTGCGCGAGGGCGGCGTTGCGGTCGCCGTGCTCGGACTCGGAGGCGGCGACGGACTGGTCGAAGGCGAGCCCGGGGTTGTCGCTCTCGGCGCGCAGGAACTCCAGCATGGTGGTGCTGGCGTCGCCGGTCAGGGTCTGGAGCCGGTCGGTGACGACCAGGGCGCCGGCGTTGATGAACGGATTGCGCGGGATGCCGTTCTCGTACTCCAGCTGCACCAGGGAGTTGAAGGGGTTGCCGGACGGCTCCCGGCCGACCCGCCGCCAGATCCGCTCGCCGTCCTGTTCGAGGACGAGCGCGAGGCTGAACGCCTTGGAGATGCTCTGCACCGAGAACGGGACCTCCCAGTCGCCGACCCCGGTCACCGTGCCGTCCACGTCCGCTACGGCGATGCCGAACCGGCGCGGGTCCACCGAGGCCAGCGCGGGGATGTACTGGGCCACCTCGCCCTGGCCGATCTGCGGTGCGACGTGGGCCGCGACCTCGTCGAGAAGTCCCTGGTAGTCCATGGTTCCGTGGTACTCCTGCGCGTCGTCGAGCGGCTCGGAACGCACGATAACCGGAGTGCTTCACATCGTTTGCACCAGGACTCGTCACCGAGCGTTTTCGTGGGTATGCACGGGGTGACAGTCGGGCCGCGAGGGGCGGCCCCGCACGACGCGAACGGAGGCGGCCATGGCCTCACCCATGTCCGCAGGGGACTTTTTGTCGGCTCTGGAGCGCGAGGGCCTGCGTGTGGTGCAGGTCGGCGACTGGCGCCACCACAACAGAAACCACAAGGGACCCTGGGGCGAGGTGCACGGCGTGATGATCCACCACACGGTCACCTCCGGCACCGACCTCACCGTGCGGATCTGCCGGGACGGCTTCGACTCGCTGCCCGGCCCGCTGTGCCACGGCGTGATCGCCAAGGACGGCGCCGTACACCTGGTGGGCTACGGCCGCGCCAACCACGCGGGGCTCGGCGACGACGAGGTGCTGCGCGCCGTGATCGCCGAGAAGGCCCTGCCCCCGGACAACGAGGCGAACACCGACGGCAATCGCTGCTTCTACGGCTTCGAATGCGAAAACCTCGGGGACGGAAAGGATCCCTGGCCGGAGGAGCAACTGGCGGCGATCGAGCGGGCCGCGGCGGCGATCTGCCGCCATCACGGCTGGACCGAGCGCTCGGTGATCGGCCATCTCGAATGGCAGCCGGGCAAGACGGACCCGCGCGGCTTCACCATGGACGCGATGCGCGCCCGCGTCCGCGACCGCCTGAAGTGACCCCGCGCCCTGCCCGGAGTCCGGGCGCCGGCTAGCCGTCCTCGCTCTCCTCGCGGTAGGCCGCCGCCTCCTCCAGGTCCAGCCTGCGCAGCAGGGTCCGCAGCATCTCGTCGTCGATCCGCCGGGCGTCGCGGAGCTCCACGAACACCGCGCGCTCGGCGCTGATCACCTCTCGGGCGAGCCTGCGGTACGTGTCGTCGGCCGACTCCCCCGTCACCGCGTTCACCGCCCCGAGCCGCTCCCACACCGCGTTGCGGCGTCTCTCCAGCACCGTGCGCAGCCGGTCGGCGAGCGGCTGGGGCAGGGCGTTGCGCTCGTCGGCGAGGAGCTCGTCGAGGCGGCGCTCGGCCGCCCTCGACGCGTCGTTCTGGGCCTGGGCCTCCACCAGGGTCTGGGCCTGGACGTCGCGGCCGGGCAGCGGCAGCACGCGGATCAGCGCGGGCAGGGTGAGCCCCTGGAGGATGAGGGTGCCGATGACGGTCGTGAAGGTCAGGAAGAGGACGAGGTTACGGGCCGGGAAGGGGTGTCCGCCGTGCACGGTGAGCGGGATGGAGAAGGCGATGGCCAGCGAGACCACGCCGCGCATCCCGGCCCAGCCGACGATGACCGGCGCGGTCCAGTCGGTCTCCGGCTCCCGCTCGCGGATCCGCTTGGAGAGCGCGCGGGGCAGGAAGGTCGCGGGGAAGACCCAGACGAACCGCGCGCACACGACCACGAGGAGGAGCATGGCCGCGTACCAGCCGGCTTCGAAGGGCCCGTACTCGCCCAGGTCGCGCACCACGACCGGCAGCTGGAGCCCGATCAGCGCGAACACCACGGACTCCAGGATGAAGGTGATCATCTTCCACACCGCCGACTCCTGGAGCCTGGTGGCGAAGTCCACCTGCCAGGACCGGTGCCCCAGGTAGAGGCCGACCACGACGACCGCCAGCACACCCGAGGCATGGACCTGCTCGGCCGCCGCGTAGGCGACGAAGGGGATGAGCAGCGAGAGGGTGTTCTGGAGCAGCGGATCCCGCAGCCGGGTGCGCAGCCAGTGCAGCGGCACCATCAGGATCAGCCCGACCCCGACGCCGCCGACGGCCGCGAGGGCGAATTCCTTGAGGCCGCCCGCCCAGGTGGCCCCCTCGCCCACCGCCGCGGCCAGCGCCACCTTGTAGGCGGTGATCGCGGTCGCGTCGTTGACCAGGGACTCGCCCTGGAGGACGGTGGTCAGCCGGGAGGGCAGGCCGACCTTCCGGGCGATGGCCGTCGCCGCGACCGCGTCGGGCGGGGCGATGACCGCGCCGAGGACGAGGGCGGCGGTCAGCGGCAGGTCGGGCACCAGGAGATAGGTGATCCAGCCGACCGCGACGGTCGCGAAGAGCACATACCCGATCGAGAGCAGCGCGACGGGGCGGATATTGGCGCGCAGGTCCAGATACGAGCTTTCGAACGCCGCCATGTGCAGCAGGGGCGGCAGCACGAGGGGCAGCACGATATGCGGGTCGAGCGCGTACTCGGGGACCCCGGGCACATACGAGGCGATGAGCCCGGCGGCGACCAGCAGCAGTGGCGCGGGCACGGGTGTGCGGCGGGCCGCGCCCGCCACGGCCGCGCTGCCCGCCACCAGCATCAACAGGGGAAATACGTCCATCAGCCAGCCCGTCCCGCTCGTCTTGTCGGTTTAGTCTGGCAATCATGAACGAGTGTCCGCATGTTCCCGAGCTGCCGGTGCCCGAGCCGGAGCCGAGGTACGACACCTGCCGGGAGTGCCTGGCCGTCGACAGCCATCCGGTGCAGTTGCGGCTGTGCCTGACCTGCGGCCACGTCGGCTGCTGCGACTCGTCGCCGTTCCAGCACGCCACCGAGCACCACAAGGAGACCGGACACCCGGTGATGCGCAGTTTCGAGCCCGGCGAGAGCTGGCGCTGGTGCTATGTGGACCACATGATCCTCTAAGGACTGCCCCATGGACGGTGTGGCCCGCTAGCCTTCACCACATGATCCGAACAGCGACGCCTTCAGCGGGGAGAGGAGGGGAAAGGAGCCATGTCACCTGCGGTTCCTTCAACGGGGCGACATCTCTTTCGAATTGAGGCCGCAAACCTCTAGCCACTGTGCGTACTCATGTGCTTACTATGAGTGATATCGAGGACCTTCGGGTCGGCGTTCACCCATGACGGGGGCCGTGCTTCGTCCGGGCGACACCGAGCCGCAGATCGCGATAGCGTCGCAGCCGAACCACGTGCCGCGCCGGTCCGTTTCCCCCTCCACCATAAGGGCTCACGACCGGCGCTCCAATCAGCTCAGCTCAATCAGCTTGTGTCACCTTGGAGGTGAGGGTGTCCCAGATCGCAGGCGAGCCCGGGACCCAGGACTTCGTAGAAGTCCGGCTGCCCGCTGAGGGTGCCTACCTGTCGGTGCTGCGGACGGCCACGGCCGGCCTCGCAGCCCGCTTGGACTTCACCCTCGACGAGATCGAGGATCTGCGCATCGCCGTCGACGAAGCGTGCGCGATCCTGCTCCAGCAAGCCGTGCCCGGCAGTGTGCTGAGCTGCGTCTTCCGCCTGATCGACGACGCACTTCAGGTGACCGTCTCGGCTCCGACCACCGACGGGCGCGCCCCCGAGCGCGACACCTTCGCCTGGACAGTGCTCTCCGCGCTCGCGGGCAAGGTCGACTCGACCGTGGCCGAGGACCGCACGGTCAGTATCAGCCTGTACAAGGAGCGCGGCGCCGGCCCCGGACAGCCGTGAAGGAAAGGGGGGCTCCGTGAGCACCGCATCATCGCGGGGAGTGCGTACCCCGGCCATCCCGCACCCGCCGGCCCAGCCGCATCCCGCGGACCCGGAGGCGGCAGGAGACCGACCAGAGCGGGCGGACCACATGGATCAGCATCAGCACGAGCGGCACGAACGGCCCGATCCGCATGACCGCAGCGGAGCGCGGGCGATGTTCGTCGTGCTGCGCGGGCTCCCGGAGGGCTCCGAGGAGCGCGCCGAGCTGCGCAACACCCTCGTGCGGATGCATCTGCCGCTGGTGGAGCATCTGGCGCGGCGCTTCCGCAACCGCGGCGAGCCGCTGGACGACCTCACCCAGGTCGCCACCATCGGGTTGATCAAGTCCGTGGACCGGTTCGACCCGGACCGCGGTGTCGAGTTCTCGACGTACGCGACGCCGACGGTCGTCGGCGAGATCAAGCGGCACTTCCGCGACAAGGGCTGGGCGGTGCGGGTGCCGCGCAGGCTTCAGGAGCTGCGGCTCTCGCTGACCACGGCCACCGCCGAGCTCTCCCAGCGACACGGCCGCGCCCCCACGGTCCATGAGCTGGCCGAGCATCTGAGCATCTCCGAGGAAGAGGTGCTGGAGGGCCTGGAGTCGGCCAACGCGTACAGCACGCTCTCCCTGGACGTGCCGGACACGGACGACGAGTCCCCGGCGGTCGCGGACACCCTCGGCGCGGAGGACGAGGCGCTGGAGGGCGTCGAGTACCGCGAGTCGCTCAAGCCGCTGCTGGAGGATCTGCCGCCGCGCGAGAAGAAGATCCTGCTGCTGCGCTTCTTCGGCAATATGACCCAGTCGCAGATCGCGCAGGAGGTCGGCATCTCGCAGATGCATGTCTCGCGGCTGCTGGCGCGCACCCTCGCCCAGCTGCGGGAGCGGTTGCTGGTGGAGGAGTAAGGGGAGCAAGGGGAGTAACGGGCGTCAGGCGTCGCGCGGGCCGATGCCCAGCGCTTCCGTCGCCGTCGGGTTGATCAGCAGTGCCAGCACGGCAAACGCCGCGAGGGCGGTGGCCACCCCGACGGCGATCAGCCCGCCGCCGTTCTGCACCAGCGTCCAGGCCACGGGCAGCGCCATGAGCTGAGTGATCATCGCGGGCCCGCGGCTCCACCGCCGGCGCAGCCACAGCCCGCGGGCGGCGGCCAGCGGCAGCAGGGCCAGCGCCAGCACGGTCACCCCGAGCATCTCGGCCTGCTGCGGGCTGTCCGGATCCCCGGTCACCCCCATGATCAGCACATACACCCCCAGGCCGACCAGCACCACGGCCTCGGCCGCGGCGAGCACCGCGGCCGCGGTCAGCCGCGTCGGGCGGGGGCCGGACGGGGCCGCGTCGGCGGGGGCCTGCGTGGTCGCCCTGGCCGTGGTCGGCTTCGGGGCCGTCGTCGCCTTCGGCGTCGGCATCGCCGTCTTCGCGGGCCTGGCCTTCTTGGCGGAGGTCTTGGCAGATGCGGACTTCTTACTGCTCACCCCCGCAGCCTAGCCGCCGCCCGCTCCGGCCGGGGCGGGCCCGGGATTGCGGGCGGTTCATCATCAGTGGGTAGGCTGCTGCGCATGCGCGCACTCATCGTGGTCAACCCGGCAGCAACCACCACCAGTGCCCGCACTCGCGACGTCCTGATCCACGCGCTCGCCAGCGACCTGAAGCTGGACGTCGCGACCACGGAGTACCGGGGACACGCCCGCGACCTGGCCCGGCAGGCCGCGGAGGGGGGCACACACGAGCTGGTCGTCGCCCTCGGGGGCGACGGCACGGTCAACGAGGTGGTCAACGGGCTGCTGCACAGTGGCCCCGACCCGGACGCGCTGCCCCGCCTGGCCGTCGTGCCCGGCGGCTCCACCAATGTCTTCGCCCGCGCCCTCGGTCTGCCCAACGACGTCGTGGAGGCGACCGGCGCCCTGCTGGACGCGCTGCGGGACGGCACCGAGCGCACCGTGGGCCTCGGCCTCGCCGCGGGCACCCCGGGCACCGCGGACGAGTCGGTGCCGGCCCGGTGGTTCACCTTCTGCGCGGGCTTCGGCTTCGACGCGGGCGTCATCGGCCGCGTCGAACAACAGCGCGAACGCGGCAAGCGGTCAACACACGCGCTCTATATACGTCAGGTTGCGCGGCAGTTCCTCGGCGACCCGCACCGCCGCGAGGGGACCATCACCCTCAAGCGCCCGGACGAGGACCCCGTCGAGGGGCTCGTGGTGTCCATAGTCTGCAACACCGTCCCGTGGACGTATCTGGGCAACCGCCCGATCTACGCCCTGCCGGACGCGTCCTTCGACACCGCTCTTGACGTGCTCGGACTCTCCAAACTGTCCACGCCGGCGGCCACCCGCTATGTGACCCAGCTGCTGACTTCCAGCCCCGAACGGGGGCCCCGCGGCAAGCACGCGGTCTCACTGCACGACCTGACGGACTTCACCTTGCAATCGCAGGCGCCACTGCCGTTTCAGATGGACGGTGACCATCTGGGACTGCGTACGAGCGTGACGTTCACAGGCGTACGCCGTGCACTGCGTGTGATTGTGTGAGTGAGACCGCAAAAAGTCCTTCCAGTCGAACGTTTAGCCTGGCTTCCACCCCCCGGAAGTAGGGCTGTGACAGAGCCGACACCAAGGAATCAAAAAAAACTTTCCGGAAGGGGTTGTATCCGCCGCCGAGGTTTGCGAGTCTCTTCTTGGCGATCGGGACGGCCTCCAGAAGGCCCCCTTGAGAGCCCGAATCCCCCTCCTCATTCCACGGGACCGCACCAGCCCCAACTGGTTGATGTCCCTACCCTTGTCGAGGGGTTCGTGAAAGCGTTCACATTCACAAGCAACTTTTCCGCAACACGAGGAGATGGAGCAGCCATGGACTGGCGTCACAACGCCGTTTGCCGCGAGGAAGACCCCGAGCTGTTCTTCCCCATCGGCAACACCGGTCCTGCGCTGCTGCAGATCGAGGAAGCCAAGGCCGTCTGCCGCCGCTGCCCCGTCATGGAGCAGTGCCTGCAGTGGGCGCTTGAGTCCGGCCAGGACTCCGGCGTCTGGGGTGGACTCAGCGAGGACGAGCGCCGCGCAATGAAGCGCCGTGCCGCTCGCAACCGGGCACGCAACGCCAGCGCCTGACGCCCACACCCCGTGGCCCCCGAGCCGCAGCGCGCAGTAACCCCGATGCGCACAGCAACGTGAGCTTTGAGCCCCGGACCGGAAACGGTCCGGGGCTCAGTGCTGTGCGGCTCAGTGCTGTGCTCAGAATGTGAGCGTGTGCTGAAGGTCTCACCGGGAATTCCGCCCGGCGCGACCGGCGCGACCGGCGCCGGGTCAGTGCTTCTCGGCCCGCACCGGGATGTCCAGGACCACCCGGGTGCCGCGCTCGGGCGCGGGCACCATGTCGAACGTCCCGCCCAGCTCCCCCTCCACCAGCGTCCGTACGATCTGAAGGCCCAGGTTGCCCGCCCGCTGCGGGTCGAACCCCTCCGGCAGCCCGCGCCCGTCGTCCTCGACGGTGACCATCAGCCGCCCGTCCGCGCCGGTGCCGCTGCGCACCGCCGAGACCTCGACCGTGCCCAGCTCCCCCGGCCCGAAGCCGTGCTCCAGCGCGTTCTGGAGCACCTCGGTCAGCACCATGGACAGCGGGGTGGCGACCTCGGCGTCCAGGATGCCGAACCGGCCGGTGCGATGGCCGGTGACCTTGCCCGGGGATATCTCGGCGACCATGGCCAGCACCCGGTCGGCGATCTCGTCGAACTCGACCCGCTCGTCCAGGTTCTGGGACAGTGTCTCGTGCACGATCGCGATCGAGCCGACCCGGCGCACCGCCTCGTTGAGCGCCTCCCGCCCCTGGTCGGAGTCCATCCGGCGGGCCTGGAGGCGCAACAGGGCGGCCACGGTCTGGAGGTTGTTCTTCACCCGGTGGTGGATCTCCCGGATGGTGGCGTCCTTGGTGATCAACTCGCGCTCGCGGCGGCGCAGCTCGGTGACGTCCCTGAGGAGGACGAGCGAACCGATGTGGACGCCCTTGGGCTTGAGTGGGATGGCCCGCAGCTGGATGACGCCTTCGTCGCCCTCCACCTCGAACTCGCGCGGCGCCCAGCCGCTGGCCAGCTTGACCAGCGCCTCGTCCACCGGGCCGCGTACCGGGGCGAGTTCGGCGGTGGTCTGGCCGAGGTGGTGGCCGACCAGGTCGGCGGCCAGGCCCAGGCGGTGGTAGGCGGACAGGGCGTTGGGGCTGGCGTACTGGACGACGCCGTCCGCGTCGAGCCGGATCAGCCCGTCGCCCGCGCGGGGCGAGGCGTCCATGTCGACCTGCTGCTCGGGGAAGGGAAACGATCCTGCGGCGATCATCTGAGCGAGGTCGGAGGCGCTCTGGAGGTAGGTGAGCTCCAGCCGGCTGGGGGTCCGTACGGTCAGCAGATTGGTGTTGCGGGCGATCACCCCGAGCACCCGGCCCTCCCGGCGGACCGGGATGGACTCGACCCGGACCGGAACCTCCTCCCGCCACTCCGGGTCGCCCTCCCGGACGATCCGGCCCTCGTCGAGGGCGGCGTCGAGCATCGGGCGGCGGCCGCGCGGGGCGAGATGGCCGACCATGTCGTCCTGGTAGGAGGTGGGGCCGGTGTTCGGGCGCATCTGCGCCACCGACACATAGCGGGTGCCGTCGCGGGTGGGGACCCACAGGACGAGATCGGCGAAGGACAGGTCGGAGAGCAGCTGCCACTCCGATACCAGCAGGTGGAGCCACTCGAGGTCGGTGTCGCCGAGTGCGGTGTGCTCGCGTACGAGGTCGTTCATGGAGGGCACGCTGTGAGCCTACCCGGACGGCGGATTCAGCCTTTCCGCGCAGAGCCGTGGACAGGCAAGACTGGTCTAGTCCAGAATGGGCCCCACTACGATCTTCCACTCTCCCCGCACAGGAGGGTGGATCGAGGCACGCGGGGCGCTCTGCCCTGACCGCTCCGGGCGCCTCAGGTCGGCCCGCTGCGGCCGATGCAACTCCGGGCTGCGGTGCCGGGCGGGCTGAGGGTCCCGCTTTGGCGCCGCGGCCCGCGGGTGGTTTTGGGGGGTCCTTTCCCCACCCCGCCCCTTCCCTCAACTGGGGCTCCGCCCCAGACCCCGAGAGTCCAGGGGCTCCCCCGCTCCGAAACGGATGGCTCCCGCGCCTCGCGGGGAGGCGCGGGAGCCGGTGGGGGGTGGCGGCCCGTATGCGGTGACTCAGCGGGTCTCGGTCACCTTTCGCGAGCGCGCGGGGCGGGGCCAAGCCCTGATCGGCCTCCGACCGGCGGCGTCGTTCAGCGGGTCTCGGTGACCTTCGCCAGGGCGCGCGGCGCGTCCGGGTCCTGGCCTCGGGCGATCGTCACCTCGTACGCGAGCAGCTGGAGCGGCAGGATCTCCAGGATCGGCTGGACCTCCTCGGCCACCCCCTCCGTGGGCAGGGCGAAGCCCGCCGACGCGCGGTCGACCTCCGACTGGGCGCCGATCACGACCAGGTCCGCGCCGCGGCCGCGCAGCCGCTCCAGGACCGGCTGAAGCGCCTGGCCGCCCTTGCCGTCGGTGACGATCGCGATCACCGGCGAGATGTTGTCGACCATGGCGAGCGGGCCGTGCAGCAGATCGGCGCCCGAGTAGGACAGCGCGGGGATGTAGCTGGTCTCCATCAGCTTCAGCGCGGCCTCCTTCGCGGTCGGGTAGCCGTAGCCGCGGGAGGTGATCACCATGCGCTCGGCGAAGCGGTAGCGGCCGGCGAGCTGCTTCACCTCGTCCCCCCGGTCCAGGATCTGCTGGGCCAGCTCGGGGAGGACCTTGGCGGCCGCGCCGTCGCCGCCGCGCAGGCCCTCGACGAAGAGGTAGAGGGCGAGCAGTTCGGCGGTGTAGGTCTTGGTCGCGGGGAGCGCGTTCTCCGGGCCGGCCAGCACGTCGATGTGGAACTCGGAGACGGCGGCCAGCGGGGAGTCGGGGTTGTTGGTGACAGCGAGGGTGATCGCGCCGGCCTCGCGGGCGGCCTTGGTGGAGGCGACCAGGTCCGGGGAGCCGCCGGACTGGCTGACCGTGATCACCAGTACGTCGGTCAGGTCCTGCTCGGCCCCGTACGCGGTGGTGGTGGACATGGAGGTGAGGCCGCACGGCTTGCCCAGCAGGACCTCGAGCAGATACTTCGCGTACAGCGCCGCGTTGTCGGACGTGCCCCGCGCGGTGAGGAGCACGAAGCGCGGGTCGCGCGCGGCGATCCGCTCGGCGATCTCGCGGATGCGGGGCGCGCCCTCGTCGAGGATCCGACGCAGCACCGCGGGCTGCTCGGCCATCTCCCCGGACATGATCCGGCCCGGCTGGTCGCTGTGCTGGGCCGGAGTCGTGGCGGACATGCTGGGTGCCTCCAGTTTGCTGTGCTGTGCCGGGCCCGCGGTGCGGGTCCGGCTGGGCGGTGGTGTCATCGCCCGGCCACGCCGCCGGTGATGACCTCCGCGGCGGCCACCCCGCAGACCCGGGCGGCGCCGTGAGTCGCGATGTGCAGCGCCCCGGTCGGCGGCGCCTGGGGCACGCCCATCTCGACGACGACCGTGTCCGGCCGTGCGGCGAGCAGGGTGTCCAGGGCACCGGCCATCCAGGGGTGGCGGTGGACATCGCGTACCACTGCGACGATCCTACGATCCGCCGCCTCGCCGAGTACATTTGCGATCAATGCGGGCGCACCCTCAGGCTCAGCCTCAGCGTCCTGCCGTCCGTAGGTGGCCGTGCCGGTGCCCGGGAGCAGCCGGGCCAGTTCGGCGGCGACGCCCCAGGGGGTCTCGTCGCCGACGGCGATGTTGGCCACCGGGGTGAAGGCGGCGACGAACACCGGGCCGGCGGGCGGCTCGTAGGGCCGCTCGCCGCGGGTGATCCGCAGCGCCCGGCGGGCCGCGCGCAGCCCCGCCTCGGGGGCGGGTGCGATCCCCTGCGCCGCACCCGGCCCCCCGGCGTCGCGCGCCCAGTCGCCCAGGGCGCGCACCCGGGCCGCGGCGTCGGCGAGCCGCTCCTCCGGCAGCTCCCCCGCCCGTACGGCGGCCACCAGCGCGTCGCGCAGCCGCAGCACGGTGTCCTCGTCACAGAGCCCGCCGCCGACACAGATCGCGTCGGCGCCCGCGGCGATGGCGAGCGCGCTGCCGCGCTCGATGCCGTAGGCGGCGGAGATGGCCCGCATCTCCATGCCGTCGGTGACGATGAGCCCCTCGAAGCCGAGGCCGCCCTCGGTGGCGGGGGCGCGCAGCAGGCCGTGCAGGGCGGCCGGGCTGAGGGTGGCGGGGAGGGTCGGGTCGAGCGCGGGCAGCAGGATGTGGGCGCTCATCACGGCCTTGGTGCCGGCGGCCACGGCGGCCCGGAAGGGGACCAGTTCGCGGGCGGCCAGGGTGTCGAGGTCGGCGTCGATGCGCGGCAGGGCGTGGTGGGAGTCGATGGCCGTGTCGCCGTGCCCGGGGAAGTGCTTGGTGCAGGCGGCGACCCCGGCGCCCTGGAGGCCCCGGACGTACGCGGCGGTGTGGCGGGCCACGAGCCCCGGGTCGGCGCCGAAGGCGCGTACGCCGATGACCGGGTTGTCGGGGTTGGAGTTGACGTCGGCGGACGGCGCCCAGTCGAGGTTCACTCCGCACTCGGCGAGCCGGCGGCCCAGCTCCCGGGCCACGGCCTCGGTGAGGGCGGTGTCGTCGACGGCGCCGAGCGCCAGGTTGCCGGGGAAGGAGGAGCCGGTGCGCACCTCCATCCGGGTGACGTCGCCGCCCTCCTCGTCGATGGCGACGATGACGTCGTCGCGCTCCGCCCGCAGCTGGGCGGTGAGGGCGGCGAGCTGCTCGGACGAGACGACGTTGCGGCCGAAGATGCCGACGGAGCCAAGGCCTTCGCCGAGCCGCCGCAGCAGCCAGTCGGGGGCGGTGGTGCCGGCGAAGCCGGGCTGGAGTACGGCCAGGGCGTCCCTGGTGAGGGTGGCCGAGCCGCGGGCGAAGGTCGTCATGAGAGGGATCATCCCTTCACAGCGCCGGAAGTGAGACCACCGACCGCCTTGCGTTGCAGGAACAGGAAGAGAAGCAGGATGGGAATGGCGAAGAGCGAGGCGGCCGCCATGGTGGCGCCCCAGTCGTCGCCGAAGTTCGTCTGGAACTTGGACAGCCACAGCGGCAGCGTCTGGGCCTCGGGGTCCTTGTTCAGGATCAGTACGAGCGGGAACTCGTTCCAGGCCGTGATGAAGCCGAACAGCGAGGTGGCCATCAGTCCGGGCGCCAGCAGCGGGAAGATCACCCGGATGAACGCCTGCGGCCGGGTGCAGCCGTCGACCATCGCGGACTCCTCCAGCTCCTTGGGCACGGCGGCGACATAGGAGCGCAGGGTGAGGATGGTGAAGGGCAGCACCATGACCATGTAGAAGAGGGTCAGCGGCACCAGGCTGTTCAGCATCTCGCCATCGCGGATGATCATGTAGATCGCGATCACCATGACTTCCCAGGGCGCCATCTGGGCGATCATGAACGTCACCAGGAAGCCGCGGCGGCCCTTGAAGCGCATCCGGGCGAGGGCGAAGGACGCGAGGAGCGCGAGCACCAGGGAGAACGCCACCGCCGAGACGGTGACGGTCAGGGAGTTCCGCACCAGGGTCCAGAAGTTCTCCGCGTTCGTCGCCGTCTTGAAGTGCTCGAAGGTGGCGTTGGTCGGGAACCACACCGGGTCCTCGGAGATGATGTCCGAGGTCGGCTTGAAGGCCGTGCTGAACATCCAGTAGACGGGGAACACGAAGGCGATGAAGAGGACGATCGCCGTCGCATTGGGCCACAGCCGCCCGGCCGCCGAGCGTTTCACAGCTCGTCCCCCTCATCCTTCTCTTGTTTGAGCACGATCCGAAGGTAGTAGGAGGTCAGGGCCAGCAGGATCACGATGGTCAGCAGCGAGATCGCCGCGCCCATGCCGTAGTGCTGATTGCCCACGCCCTCGATGAACGCGTAGACGGGAAGGGTCTCGGTGAGCCGGTCCGGGCCGCCCTCGTTGATCGCGAAGACCTGCGGGAACGCCTTGAAGACCCAGATCACCTCGAGGAAGACCGTCGCGAGGAGGAACGGCCTGAGGAAGGGCAGGGTCACCGAGGTGAAGGAGCGCCAGGCCCCGGCGCCGTCCAGCGAGGCCGCCTCGTACAGCTCCTTGGGGATCGTCGTGGTCGCCGCGTAGAGGTTGATCGCCACGAAGGGGATCGACTGCCAGACGATCAGGAGGGTGATGACGAAGAAGGTCGAGAACTGGCTGCCGGTCCAGTTGTAGTCGGCCATCGAGTGCCAGCCGAGCTTGTCCAGGACCCAGTTGACCACCCCGAAGCGGGAGGCGAACAGCCACTGGTAGACCGTGGTCGCCGCGATCGGCGGCATGGCCCAGGCCAGTACGAGACCGGTCGACAGCAGCAGCCGCATCTTCGTCCCGAGCCGGGCCAGCAGCAGCCCGACCAGCGTGCCGAGCAGCATGATCAGCACGACGTTGACGGAGGTGAAGGCCACCGACCTGGCCGTGACCCGCCAGAAGTCCTCGCTGGTCAGCGCCTCGCGGTAGTTGTCGACGCCGTTCCACTCGGTGAGGTGCTGGATCAGCTGCCGCATATTGAGGTTCTGGAACGACAGCATGCCGTTCTTCACCATCGGCCAGCCCAGCAGCACCACGGTGGCGGCCAGCGCGGGCAGAAGCAGCAGATAGGGCGCGGTGCCGATGAGCCGGCCGCGCCCCGGGGGCGTCCCGCGGCCCGTACCCGTACGGCCCGGCGGCGCCCCGCGCCCGGGGACCCCGGCCGCCGCGGGGCGGCCGGGGTCCTTACGTGTGGTCGCTACAGCCATCGCCGTTACTGCTCCTGGCTGAGGCGCTTGTTCATCTCGTCCTCGACCGACTTGGCCGCGTCCGCCGGGGACTTACCCTTCAGCACGGCGGTCATATAGGCCTTGACCGGGTTCGGGGCGTTCTCCACCGGGGCCCACTCGGGGATCAGCGGGGTGGTGCCGCCGCCCGCGACGGCGGGCGCCGCCGCCTCGGCCGCGGCGTTGCCCTTGAGCTGGGACTGGAGCGACTCCTTGTTGGGGATCACGCCGCCTTCCTTCGCCAGCTGCCCCTCGTGGGTGTCCGACAGCGCGATCTTCAGGAACTCCTTGGCCAGTTCCTGCTTCTTGCTGCCCGCCGCGACCGCGAGGTTGGAGCCGCCGAGGAAGACGCCCTCCGGCTTGTCCGCGGTCTCCCCGGGGATGGTGAAGTAGCCGATGTCCTGCTCGATCTTCGGGTTGGCCTTGATCGCGGTCGCCGCCTCCCAGCCCATTCCGATGAAGGCGCCGGTCTTGCCCTTGGCGAAGACCTCGGCCTGCTGCGGGGTGGCCTCGTCCTTGTCCTTGGGGGCCTCACTGAAGGACTGGTACTGCTTGTAGATGTCCATGGCCTTGGCGACCTTGGCGTCGGCGAGGTTGGAGACCCACTTGTCGCCTTCCTTCTTGACGAGGTCGGCGCCGGTTCCGATGGTCAGCCCGTCGAAGAAGTACCAGTTCTGGCCCGGCAGATAGATCGGTTCGGCGTCCGTCTTCTTCTTGATCGCGTCAAGGTCCTGGAAGAACTCGGACCGAGTCTTGGGGGTGTCCTTGATCCCGGCCTCGGCCCAGATCTTCTTGTTGTAGAGCACCACCCGGTTGGCCGCGTACCACGGGGCGGCGTACTGCTTGCCGTCGTAGACCGCGGACTTGTTGAGCGACTCGGCCCAGTCGGCACCGATCGACTCCTTCAGGTCGGTCAGCTCGGCCAGACCGCCGGTCCGGGCGTAGGCGGGGGTCTGGGTATTACCGATCTCGATCACGTCCGGCGGGTCGGACTCCGAGAGCGCGGTGGTCACCTTCTGCTGAATGCCGTTCCACTGCTGGACTTCCAGCTTCAGCTTGGCGCCCGTCTTCTTCTCGAACGCCGCCTTGACGTCCTTGGTCCAGCCGTCGGGGGTGGATCCGTCCATCGCCCATACGGTGAGCGTCTCGCCCTTGAAGCCGTCCGCCCCTGTCTTCTCGTCGTCATCGCCGGACCCGCAGGCCGCGACGGTCACCAGCATTGCCGCGACGCCCGTCGCCGCTATCAGCCCACGCTTCACAGCACACTCCCCAAAGGACCGGAAGACAGGTTTAATGGTTTAGACCAGTGCCCGCAGCTTGGCCTAGACCTTTTGGGGTGTCAAGGTGCCCAAGAGCCGCCGTAGGCTCCGTTATCGGACCGACACCTGACGACATCCGGGCGCAGCAGTCGTCCGAGGCCAGGGCCGTGCCACGATGTGAGCCGCTGAAAACGGAGGAGCCGGTGACGGCAGCAGATCAGGAGTCGGAAGGGCGCGCGATGGACACCGAGGGGGCAACGGCGACGGCCGGCACGGCCACGGCGGCTACGACGGCCAGGTCGGCCACGGCCGAGAGCGCCAACAGCTCCGGCAGCAGTTCCGGCAGCAGTTCCGGTGGGACGCGCACCGCGCGCGTGCCCAAGTACTACCGGCTCAAGCGGCACTTGCTGGAGATCACCGAAACCCTGCCGCCCGGCACCCCGGTCCCCCCCGAGCGCACCCTCGCCGCCGAGTTCGACACCTCCCGCACCACCGTGCGCCAGGCCCTCCAGGAACTGGTCGTCGAGGGACGCCTGGAGCGGATCCAGGGCAAGGGCACCTTCGTGGCCAAGCCCAAGGTCTCCCAGGCCCTCCAGCTGACCTCGTACACCGAGGACATGAAGGCCCAGGGCCTGGAACCCACCTCCCAGCTCCTGGACATCGGCTATGTGACCGCCGACGACCGGCTCGCCGGGCTCCTGGACATCGCGACCGGCGGCCGGGTGCTGCGCATCGAGCGGCTGCGGCTGGCCAGCGGCGAGCCGATGGCCATCGAGACCACCCATCTGTCCGCGAAGCGCTTCCCCGCGCTGCGCCGCAGCCTGGTCAAGTACTCCTCGCTCTACACCGCCCTGGCCGAGGTGTACGACATCCACCTCGCGGAGGCCGAGGAGACCATCGAGACCTCGCTGGCCACCCCGCGCGAGGCCGGGCTGCTGGGCACGGACGTCGGGCTGCCGATGCTGATGCTCTCGCGCCACTCGCTGGACGCGGCCGGCGAGCCGGTGGAGTGGGTGCGGTCGGTCTACCGGGGGGACCGCTACAAGTTCGTGGCCCGGCTACAGCGGCCGAACGGCTGAGCCCACGCCGATCGGCTGAGCCCACGTCATCCGAGTCGCCCCCGACGCCCTTTCTTTCCCATACCGATATACGGACGGGTAGTGACGTCCGCCCGGCCTCTGGCTTAGATTTCCTGCGCATTAAGCAAACGATCAGTCTGTATACACAGGTGCTCAGCGCAGGTGCTCAGCCACGGGACGGACGGGACGGAGCAGCCGCCAATGTCAGGAACATCCGAAACACAAGGCAGGAGACCGGTCATCACGCCCACGCGCGTCGTGATCGGTCTGTGCCTGGTCGCCCCCTTCGTGGCGTTGCTGTGGGTCGACTCGTACGCCAAGGTCGAGCCCACCTTCATCGGCATCCCGTTCTTCTACTGGTACCAGATGCTCTGGGTGCCCGTCTCAGCTGTGCTGACGGCGGTCGCGTATGTGCTGGTCCGCCGTGAGAAGCGGGCGCTGCGCGAGGCGGAGCGGGCGCAGAAGGGAGGTGCGGCGGAATGAAGAACGACGTGAACGGCGTCGCGCTCGGCGTCTTCATCTTCTTCTTCCTGGCCGTCACGGTCATGGGATTCATGGCCGCGCGCTGGCGGGCGGCCGAGAACGCCAACAACCTCGACGAGTGGGGCCTGGGCGGCCGCAGCTTCGGCACCTGGGTCACCTGGTTCCTGCTCGGCGGCGACCTCTACACCGCGTACACCTTCGTGGCCGTCCCGGCGGCCATCTACGCGGCGGGCGCGTCCGGCTTCTTCGCCGTCCCGTACACCATCCTGGTGTACCCGCTGATCTTCCTCTTCCTGCCCCGGCTCTGGTCGGTGTCGCACAAGCACGGGTACGTCACCACCTCGGACTTCGTCCGCGGCCGCTTCGGCTCCAAGGGCCTGTCGCTGGCCGTCGCGGTCACCGGCATCCTCGCCACCATGCCGTACATCGCCCTCCAACTCGTCGGCATCCAGGCCGTGCTGGACGTGATGGGCGTGGGCGGCGGTGAGAACACCAACTGGTTCATCAAGGACCTGCCGCTGCTGATCGCCTTCGGCGTGCTCGCCGCGTACACCTACTCCTCGGGTCTGCGCGCCCCCGCGCTCATCGCGTTCGTCAAGGACACGCTGATCTACATCGTCATCGTGGTGGCGATCATCTACATCCCGATCAAGCTGGGCGGCTTCGACGACATCTTCGCCAAGGCGGGCGCCTGGCTCTCCAGCGACAATCCGACGACCGGGGCGCCGCGCGGCTCCCTGGCCCCCGGGGAGAAGGCGCAGTGGGCCTACGCCACCCTGGCCGTCGGCTCGGCGCTCGCGCTGTTCATGTATCCGCACTCGATCACCGCGACGCTCTCCAGCCGCAGCCGCGAGGTGATCCGCCGCAACACCACGATCCTGCCGCTGTACTCGCTGATGCTGGGCCTGCTGGCGCTGCTCGGCTTCATGGCGATCGCGGCGGGCGTGACGGTGGGGAACCCGCAGCTCGCCATCCCGCAGCTGTTCGAGGACATGTTCCCGGACTGGTTCACCGGCGTGGCCTTCGCCGCCATCGGCATCGGCGCGCTGGTCCCGGCGGCGATCATGTCCATCGCGGCGGCGAACCTCTTCACCCGCAACATCTACAAGGACTTCCTGCGGCCGAACGCCACGCCCGAGCAGGAGACCAAGGTCTCCAAGCTGGTCTCGCTGCTGGTCAAGGTCGGCGCGCTGATCTTCGTCCTCGGCATGGACAAGTCCGTCGCGATCAACTTCCAGCTGCTGGGCGGCGTCTGGATCCTCCAGACCTTCCCGGCCCTGGTGGGCGGCCTGTTCACCCGCTGGTTCCACCGCTGGGCGCTGCTGGCCGGCTGGGCGGTCGGCATGGTCTACGGCACGATGGCGGCGTACGGCGTGACCACCCCCACCCAGAAGCACTTCGGCGGCAGCCAGAAGGAGATCCCCGGCATCGGCGAGATCGGCTACATCGGCTTCACGGCCTTTGTGCTCAACGCCGCCGTGGTGGTTGTCCTCACCCTCGTCCTGCGCGCCGTGAAGGCCCCGGACGGCGTCGACGAGACGACGGCCGCCGACTACAAGGCGGACGCGGGCGACCCGGGCGTCAAGGCGGACCTCCCCCCGGCCACGGCGGGCGCCCCCGGCGGCCACTGACACCTCGGCTTCTTCGCATCGACGGGCCGCCGTCCTCCTTGATGGGGGACGGCGGCCCGTTCGTATGCGCGCACGGCGGCTGTGCAGCCGTCAGCCGGGCGAGGCGGTGTGCTCGTCGGTCGTGGGCGGCGCGTGGAAGGCCGCGGTCAGGAAGGTGACCAGCCGCCCGGCGTCGTCCCCCGGCGACACGCCCTCGGCGGTGTCGCCCGGGTGGAGATCGCCGAGGGCGCTCGACTGATACAGGCCCAGCAGCCCAACCATGGCACGGAAGCGGAACGAGACCTCCGCCGCGGGCAGTTGCGGCAGCGCGGCCCGCAAGGCGTCGAGGTACTGCCCCTCCGCCGGGCCGACCTCCGTCGCGAAGAGGCGCCGGATCGCGGGGTCGGGCTCGGACATCACCTGGCCCAGGAACCGCGCGACCGACATCCCCCGCTCCCCGCTCCGCTCCACGAGCCGCGCGCCCGTCATGACGAAGGCGCGTACCAGCTCCTCCACGGTGGGCTGCCGGTCGCCGGATGCGCGCAACTCTTCCAGCAGGCCCAGGCGCTCGCCGTTGACCGCGGCCATGGCGCGCTCGACAACCGCGCGCAGCAGCCCCTCCTTGGACCCGAAGTGGTAGTTGACCGCGGCCACATTGGCGTCGGCCGCGACCGTCACCGTCCGCAGCGAGGTGGCGGCGAAGCCGTGCTCGCCGAAAAGCCGCTCGGCGGCGTCGAGGAGCCGGTCCCGGGTCGGGGCGGCCTGAAGCTCATTCATCGACACCAAAGTAAAACGAGCGCTTGATTCAAGCAAGCGGTCCATGCTCCACTTGAAACGCCCGATTGAAACACTCGATTGAAACGCCCGCTTAAACGGAGTGATCGCGATGCACCAGTCCACGGCCCCGCCCACCGCACCGCCGCGCCCCGGCACCGCCCGACGGACGGCCGTCCTGACGGTGATGTGCCTGGCCCTCGCCGTCGTGGTCGGGATGCTCGCCTCGCTCCTGGTAGCCGTGCCCGACATGGCCCGCGAGCTGCGGGCCACCGAGTCCGAGCTGCAATGGATCATGAACGCGTACGGTGTGGCCTTCGCCGGTCTGCTGCTCCTGGGCGGCGCCCTCGGCGACCGCTACGGCCGCAAGGGCGTCCTGCTCGTGGGGCTCGCCCTCTTCGCGCTGTCCTCGGGCGCCGTCGTCTGGACCGACGATGTGACGCTGGTGATCGGCCTGCGCGGCCTGGCGGGCGTGGGCGCGGCCTTGGTCATGCCGATGACCCTGTCGATCATCACCCATGTCTTCCCGCCCGAGGAGCGCGGCCGCGCCGTCGGCATCTGGTCCGGCGTCAGCTTCGGATCCGGTCTGCTCGCCGTGCTGATGGCCGGGGGCCTCCTGGAGGCGTACTCCTGGCGCTCGGTGTTCCTGACGAACGCCCTGCTCGCCGCCCTCGCCCTCGTCGTCGCCGCCGCGATCGCCCCGGCCTCGAAGCAGCCGGAGTCGGCGCGGCTCGATGTCGTGGGCGCCCTGCTGTCGGTGGTCGGCATCGGGGCGCTGGTCTTCGGCATCGTGGAGGGCCCGGAGCTCGGCTGGTCCGACGGCGCGGTGATCACGGGCTTCGCGCTGGGCGGCGTCGGGCTCGCGGCCTTTGTCGGCTGGCAGCTGCGGACCGCGCACCCACTGCTGGACGTACGGGTGTTCCGGCTGCCGGGCGTCTCGGCGGGCTCACTGATCATCACGGCCGAGTCGATCGCCATGTTCGGCTTCTTCTTCCTCGGCCTGCAGTATCTGCAACAGATCCTCGGCTACTCCCCCATACGCTCCGGGCTCGCCCTGGTCTCCATGGCCCTCGGCGCGATGCTGTTCTCCCCGGTCGCCCCCGGATTCGCCAAGCGGTGCGGTATGCGTGCCGTGATGGGCTTGGGCATGGCCCTGATCGCCGCCGGGCTCGGCGTCCTGGCCGCCACGGTCGACGGCGGCGGCCTGTGGTCCTTCCTCGCCAGCACCACCCTCCTCGGTGCGGGCATCGCCTTCGCCGCGACCCCCGCCACCGAGGCCATCGTCGCCGCACTGCCACCCGAAAAGCAGGGCGTCGCCTCCGCGCTCAACGACCTCACCCGCGAACTGGGCGGAGTCCTCGGCATCGCCGTTCTCGGCAGCGTCTTCAACACCACCTACCGCTCCGACGTCGCCGACACGACCCACGGCCTGCCGACCGAGGCGGCGGACGCGACCCGCGACTCCCTGGCCGGCGCGCTGCGCGCCGCCGCCGAACTGGACGGCCGGACCGGTACCCGACTGGCCGACGCGGCCCGCGAGGCGTTCAACAGCGGCATGGCCAACGCGCTGCTCGGCGGCATCGCGGTCGTCACGCTGGGCGCGGTCGCGGCGGTGGCGCTGCTGTCGCGGCGCGCGCGTAGTCGTCACAGCGGCGACAAGTCGTAGCTGCTTGGCGGCAGGCTCTTGCTCGGGCACGCCCGGCGCCGCGGCGGTGAGCCCTGCAGTTCAGCTCGGACCCGGGCGCGCGGCGCCCGCGGCGGCGACGGCAACGGCGAGCGGGTCGCGTGAAGGGCGGTCGAGGAGGGCTTGAAGATCCGTACCGGTGTTGTCCAGGAAGCCGTGGCGGATGCTGGTGGCGATCGAGGAGAGCATCGGCGGCTGGAACGGCAACAGCCCAGGTGCGTCCAGGAGCCTGCGCCGGTATTCGCCCAATCCGATGGGGCGGTGGGCCACTCCAAGGCCATCGGCGACAACGGGCGCCGTGATCGGCGCGCCGACGAGGTCATAGACGCGCTCACTGTGTCGCTCCGGATCGCCTGCGACGATCGCCGCCACGTCGGCCAGGTCCTCACGAGCCACGGCGGACAGCGCGCCCTCACCGAACGCGGACTCCACCGCATCGCCGTTCCACATCAAGAGGGCGCCGAAAAGCTCGGCGTACAGACCGTTGCGCAGGATCGTCCACCTCAGGCCGCTCTCTTTGACCAGTCGTTCCGTCGCGCGATGCGCCAGTGCGAAGCCGAGGTGGTCACCGGCGCCGGTCAGGCTCGTGTAGATGACGTGCTGGACGCCATCGCGGGCTGCGGCGTCCAGCACGGCCGCATGCCGGCGGATCACCTGATCGTCCTCCGCGTAGCCCGCGGAGACCAGCACCAGCGTTGAGACACCGGTCAGGCCGATACCGGACGGCTGGTCGAAGTCGAGGAGCCGTACTCCTTCGCCGGGCGTACGGCTGCCGCCGATCGCCTCCACACCGCGGGCACGCAGCGCCGCGAGGGTGAGTGAGCCGAGGTTTCCGTTCACGCCGGTCACCAGGATCATGGGGCCGAAGCCTCCTTCGTGGTTCTCTTCAGTAACTACGATCGGATCCTGACCCGCCCGCAAATCGGCCACAAGAAGGCACTTTGATGTCACCCACGCACACCGGTGTAACCCCTGGGCCCGCCGAACTCAGCCCCTGCGGCCAGAAGGACCACCCCGACTGCGGCATCCGGGACGTACTGGACCGGGTCGGCGACAAGTGGTCGGTCCTCGTCATCGTCGAGCTCGCCGGCGGGCCCCGGCGCTTCCGAGAACTGCAACGCGCGATCGAGGGCATCTCCCAGCGCATGCTGACCCTCACGGTGCGCAGACTGGAGCGCGACGGGCTCGTCCTCCGCACCGTGTACCCCACGGTCCCGGCCCAGGTCGACTACCGCCTCACCGAAACCGGCGCGAGCCTCACCCACCTGGTCAAGGCGCTTGCCGAGTGGTCCCTGGCCCACCGATCCGTCATCGCCGAAGCCCGAAGCGAGTACGACCGCATCCACCCCGATCACGACATGCGTTAACCAAGATCGGCGGCCCGGTGCCACAGCTCGATACTGTTCGGCCACCACCCCACCCGACTCGACAAGGCGTAACCATGTCCGCAGAACTGCGTCTCACCGTCCTTGGCTGTGCCACGCCGTACCCGACTGTCGACAACCCCTGCTCCGGCTACCTCGTATCCAGTGGCGGCACCCGCATATGGGTGGACGCGGGCACCGGGACGCTGTCCCCGCTGCAACGTCATGTCCGGCTCGACGAGCTGGACGCGATCTGGATCTCACATCTGCACGCCGACCACAGCGCTGACCTGCTCACCGCCTACTACGGCGCGCTCTTCGCGGACATCCAGCTCGCCGCGCCCATCCCCCTGTACGGCCCGCCGGGTATCGCCGACCGGCTCGCGCACTTCCTCACCAACACAGCCGAGCGCAGCCCGGTCGAGTCCGCCTTCGCCGTCGACGAACTGCACGACGGACACCAGGTGCGCGTCGGCGCGCTCACCCTCACCAGCCGCGCGGTGGCACACGGCATCCCGGCCTTCGCCCTACGTGCCGAGGCCGACGGCAGGTCGCTGGTCTACTCCGGGGACACCGCCCCGTGCCCCAGCCTCACCAGCCTGGCCGAGGGGTGCGATGTGCTGCTGTGCGAGGCCGAGAGCGCGGAGCGGCCGAGCTCGGGGGAACAGGTCCACCACACCCCCGAAGACACGGGCGACACCGCCCGTGCGGCCGGAGCGGGACGGTTGATCGTCACGCATGTCGGCCGCTTCCTCACCCCGCAGCAGGCAGTGACCCGGGCCTCGGCCCGTTTCACCGGCCCCGTCGACTACGCCGCACCCGGCGCCACGTTTGTGGTCGGCTGACTCGCTTGTTCGCCGCCGCGGGTCGCCCCAGTTCGCTTTGCCGTGCCTATGCGCCGTCTCGCGGCATTCGGCTCAGGCGGGTGCGGGTTTCGTCTCGGACCCTCCGGGTCCAAAGCGCCAGCAGGAGGGGGGAAGGGGGGCGGCCGGGCCCGGTGTCCCGATTCCTGGGCCCGGCGGGCGGCTGGGCTCAAAGCAGGCTCCGCTGCGCTCCGCCGCAGCTGCTGCCGCGCGGTGGCCGACCGATCAGCCCAACGGTGCGCTGGGCCGAAAGTGTGGGAGCGTGACGAACGGGCCAGCGTCGTTGGACGGCATGGTCCGATTGCCGCGTGCGAGCATCGTCTCGCGCCTTCGGCGCACAGCGGCCAGCAACGGGAAAGGGTAGGGGCGGGCCGGAGGCATCGTCGCCGTCCAGCCCAACGGGTCCTCACCGGCCGACGGGCGGCGGCCAGCGGGACGGCGGATGATCCCCAAGAGCGGTGGAGGCCAGTCCGGTTAGGGCCTCCACCCGCCTGCTCTCAAAAAAACACTTGATCCGCATCAAGTACTGCATCAAACGTTTTTCTGAGAGCAGGTGGGGGGAGCCGATCCCGTCCCCCGGTGCCCGACCGTCCGTCGCGCTCCCAAGCTCCAGCCCAGCGCACCGTTGGACCGACAGGTCGGCCACCGCGCGGCAGCAGCTGCGGCGGAGCGCAGCGGAGCCTGTCCTGAGCCCAGCCGCCCGCCGGGCCCAGGAATCGGGGCACCGGGCCCGGCCGCCCCCCTTCCCCCCTCCTGCTGGCGCTTTGGACCCGGAGGGTCCGAGACGAAACCCGCACCCGCCTGAGCCGAATGCCGCGAGACGGCGCATAGGCGCAAGCGCAGCGCTCAAGCCGCGATGTCGAAGGCATCGCAGGGCGTCGGCGCGAGTTCGAACCACAGCAGCTTGCCGCTGATCCCGAATAGCTCGTCGGCGAGGGCGTAGCCGCCCCAGTTGTCCGCGCAGATCCGCACGATGAGCAGCCCCCGCCCGTACGTGGCCTCGGTGTTCGCTGCGGCTTCGGCAAGGGCGGCCGAGCGGTCGAAGAGGGCCGGTGGCTTGTCGAAGGGCGGCGGGATATCGGGGTTGGTGTCCCAGATGCTGACGCGGAGACGGCCCTCTTCAACGGCCCGGATGCGCATCTCCGCCGGGCCGGTGGTGTGACGGTAGGCGTTCGTGACCATTTCGCTGGTCACCAGGGTTGCCGGGTCGGCGAGTTCGCCCAAGTCGTGGCGGGCGAGGACCGCCCGGAGGGTGGTGCGGGCGATGGCGGCGGCGCGGGGGTCGTGGGGCAGTCGGAGCGAGTACGACCAGGGGTTTTCGGGGTTTTCCGGGGTGTCCGGGGCTACGGTGGGCACGGAAGTCTCCCGTCTGGAGGTGAAGTTGACTGTGTCCGGGCTCACACCGTAGCCCCTGCCGGTTAAGGTATTCACCGTTGCCCGAAAAGGACTTCAGATTCCACTCGTGTGAGTGACACACCTGTTGCAGGTGAGTAGAGAGAATCGGCAGATGCCCATGAGAAGTCTTCCCACTGCACGTCAACTGCGCCTCGGCACTGAACTACGCAGACTTCGTGAGCGTGCCGGAATGTCGTCGACCGAGGCCGGGCGCCTGCTCGGCACCAACCAGACGACGATCAGCAACATCGAGGCCAGCCGGTTGGGTGTGAGCGCGGATCGCTTGCGCGCGCTGGCACGCAACTACCGCTGCGCGGACGACGCACTGATCACGGCACTCATCGACATGGCGGCGGAGCGGAAGCGAGGATGGTGGGAGGAGTACCGGGAGACCCTGCATGCCGGATTGCTCGACCTGGCCGAGCTGGAGCACCACGCCGTAGCGCTGCGCACGGCCTACGTCGCACACATGCCGGGCCTGCTGCAGACCATCGATCACGCCCGTGAGATCTTCCGGCAGGCCGTACCGCCGCTCTCTCCACCGGACGTAGAGCACCATGTCTCGCATCGGGTCAAACGGCAGGCGGTTCTGTATCGGGACAAGCCCACCCCGTATACGGCGATCGTCCACGAGGCCGCACTGCGGATGCGCTTCGGTGGACCGGAAACCGCGCGCGGGCAGTTGCAGCACATCCTCGAGATGAGCGAACACGCCCACATCGAGGTGCTGGTGATTCCCTTCGAGGCCGGGTCCTTCCCCGGCTCGGGACAGTCGATCCTCTACGCAGTCGGTCCCGTCCCACAGCTGGACACCGTGCAGTTCGATACGGAGCATGGCTCCGAACTGCTCGATGCTCCCGCCCAACTGGAGGGGTACCGCGTCGTGTTGGACCGTATGGAGGCGGTCGCCCTCACGGAGCGCAAGTCGCGTGACCTCATCCAGACCATCATCCGCACCCTGAAGGGGGAATGAAATGTCCGTCCACGATTGGCAGAAGTCCTCGTACAGCGCCCAGGGCAACGCCTGCCTCTACATCTCCTCGACCGACAACGCCACCATCCGACTCCGCGAGAGCGACGACCCCGACACCATCCTCACCACCACCCCCACCACCCTGCGCGCCCTCATACGCAGCGCCAAGGCGGGTCACCTCGACCACCTCGGCAAGGCGTAAGGCGCGTCACACCGCCACCGGAACACCGAGCTCGGCGAGCAGGCCACGGATGCGCCGCTCGATCCCGTCCCGGATCGGGCGGACGGCTTCGACGCCCTGACCGGCGGGGTCGTCGAGCGACCAGTCCAGGTACCGCTTGCCGGGGAAGTACGGGCAGGCGTCCCCGCAGCCCATCGTGATCACCACGTCGGACGACTGCACCGCCTCCACCGTGAGGACCTTCGGCGTCTCGGCGGAGATGTCAATACCGACCTCGCGCATGGCTTCCACAACGGCCGGGTTCACCGCGTCGGCGGGAGCGGAACCGGCCGAGCGGACCTGGACGCGGCCCGCGGCGAGGTGAGTGGGTGAGGAAGGCGGCGGCCATCTGGGACCGGCCCGCGTTGTGCACACAGACGAACAGCACGGAGGGAACGGCAGGAGTACTCATCAGCTCAGGGCGCTTTCTTCAGCGGGGCGGGAAACCACGACGGCCTCGGGGGCCGGGGCCGGGCGACCGAAGGTGACGGCGACCAGCCCCAGACCGAGCACGCCGCCGCACAGCTGCGCGGCGAGGAACGGGGCGACGGAAGCGGGGGCGATGCCGGCGAAGGTGTCGGTGAACGCCCGCCCGATGGTCACCGCCGGGATGGCGAAGCTGGTGGACGAGGTGAACCAGTACGCCGAGCCGATGTAAGCGGCGACCGCTGCCGGAGCCAGGTGCGCCCGGCCGACGCGGGCCAGGCCGAAGACGAGCCAGATCAGCCCGGCGGTGGCCACCGCTTCGGCCAGCCACAGGTGTCCGGCGAATCGGTCGTGGGCGGACCACTTCACCAGCGGCCGACCGAACATCGCATCCGCGAGCACCGAGCCGCCGACCGCCCCGGCGGTCTGGGCGGCCAGGTACGCGGCCAGCTCCCGCAGGCTCAGGCCGTCGCGGGTCCGGCGGCCGGTCCACCAGGCGGCGAGGGAGACCACCGGGTTGAAGTGCGCCCCGGACACCGGCCCCAGTAGCACGATCAGCACGCCGAGGCCGAAGACCGTGGCCAGGGAGTTGGCCAGTAGCTGCACGCCGACGTCGCGGGTCAGCTCGGTGGCCTGGATGCCGGAGCCGACCACCACCGCGACCAGCGTCGCCGTACCGACCGCCTCGGCGCCCACGCGCCGCGGCAGCGGCACCGCGGCAGCGGCACCGCGGCGCTCACGCCCCGGCCTCGGCGGGCACGGCCCCGGCCGCCACGGGCACGGCCCCGGCCTGGAGCAGGGCGGACAGCTTCGCCAGGGCCGCGGGGAGCACCCAGTAGTACACCCATGTCCCACGCCGCTCCGAGCCGACCAGACCGGCCTCGCGCAGCACCTTCAGGTGGTGGGAGATCGTCGGCTGGGAGACGTCGAAGGGGCCGGTGAGGTCGCATACGCACGCCTCGCCGCCCTCGTACGAGGCGATCAGCGACAGCAGCCGCAGCCGGACCGGGTCGGACAGCGCCTTGAACATCCGCGCCAGCTCGGCCGCGGCCTCCTCGCCCAGCGGCTCGCGGACCATCGGCGCGCAGCACGCCGAGTCCTGGTCGAGCAGCGGCAGACCAGCTTGCTTTGGCATATATCTATATTGACAGCCATCTAATCGGGCGGGCAACCTCGACTGCATCGACCCCGGGCGCGTCGCAGGGGCAGGTCCAGGGAGGCGACATGGAACGGGCGTGGCTCTTCGGTGGCACCGCCGCCACGGGCGGAGCGGTCACAGCCTCAGCGCGGCGGGCCGAGCAGCACTTGCCCGTAGCGGTTGGCGGCTTCGGCCAGCTTCTCGGGCTGGATGGTGAAGTCATCCGGCCGGGGCGTGCTGATGTCGCGGCCGGCTTGCCTGAACATTCCCTCGATGCCCCCGGGTGTGGCGATCATCAGGAGGTCGGCTGTGTCCGAGGTGATGCGGTAGCCGTGAGGGATGTTCCTGGGCAGGTAGACGATGCCGCCTTCGGACAGCTCCATCTGCTCCTCGCCGAGCCACAGCAACGCTGCGCCCTTGATGAGCATGAGGATCTCATCCTCACGGGTGTGCATGTGGAAGGGGGGTGCCTCACCCTTGTTGACCGCGAACCGCCCCACGGTGAGTTGGCCGTTCGTGGCCTGGCTGTCGAGGAGGACGGAGAACGTGCCGCCGTCCAGCCATTCAAGTGTCTGCTGCTGGTCGGGTTGGGCCAGGTACGCCATGGTCATGGTGTGGTTCCTTCTTGACTCGGCCACCTCGGGTGGCGGTTTGGTGATGTGCGACCGGTGGCTGCGATCGACTAGGCCAGGAATGACGAGATTGCGGTGAGGAGGGCTTCGGGGCGTTCGTCGGGGATGTAGTGCCCGCTGTCGGCGATCACGGCCTCTGTGAGGCGGGGTGCGACGGAGCGCAGGCTGTCCGCCAGGTGGCTCCCAACGCTGTGTTCACCCCCGACGGCCAGTACTGGCATGGTGAGGACGCCGCCGGCCTCACCCCAGGCACGGTTGGCCCGGCCGTCGCCGAGCAGGGTCCGGTAGTGCTCGAAGCCGCCCCGCAAGGTGTCCGGGTCGCGCAGGGATGCGGCGATGCGGTCGATCTCCTCCGGTGGGAAGGCCCCAGGGGCGGTGGTCATACGCGGGAACCACCAGCGCAGGAAGGCTTGTTCGTTGCCCTGGAACAGCAGCTCCGGCGCCTCGGGGGTCATGAAGAGCCCGAAGTGGAAGTAACCGCCTGCCGCCGGGTTCATGATCTCCTCCAGCCCGTACCCGGGGACGGCCAAGTCCATCAGGGCCAGCCTGTGAACCTGCTCGGGGTACAGGCGGGCGTAGGAGAAGGCGACCATGCCGCCGATGTCGTGCCCGACCATGCGTACCGGCCCGTGCAACCCCAGGTCCTGGAGCAGCTGGTGCACGTCGCGTGCCTGGTCGTCCTTGGCGTAACCGGTCTCCGCGAACGCCGAACCGCCCGTACCGCGCAGGTCGGGAGCCAGGACGGTGTACCCCAGGTCGGCAAGGGGCCGCAGAAGGTGCCGCCATGCCCGCCAGGTCTGCGGCCAGCCGTGCAGCAGTACGACGGGCCGGCCTGTGCCGCCCATCACGCTGTGCATAAGCGTGCCGTTCACCTCCCGCATGACGTGTGTGAATCCCTCGGGGAGGTCTTCGTCGAGGGGCTGCCCGGCTTGCCCGTGGCGCGCTACCGGGTCCGGAGGCTGCGGAGTGGTTCTGGTCACTGTTGTCTCCAATGGGTTCCTGTGCCGCCGGCGCCGGGAGACGCGGCGGATGGTGCGGTGGGACACGCGGCGCTGGGCAAGGTTCGGCGCGGGTGGCTCTCGGTTGGGCGCCTCGTCGAAGCCCGCCTACCGGCTTGGCAGTCCTCAGCGGCCGACATCAGGCACCGAGCCGGTCCAGCTCCCTGTTCAGGTCATCGATGGTGTTGAGGCTGATGGATTCGTCCCGGACGGACGGGTTGAGGGCCACGGCCACGGCCGCCTCACCGACCTGGTCGGCGGTGAGCCACGAGGGAGAACCCGCCGGACGGCTGCGGTTGATGATCGGTCCGAGCACGAGGTCGTTGACCCGGCGCTGCCCGCCCAGTTCAACGCTGAGAACCTGGCGCATCATCAGCAAAGCGGCGCCGTGCATGCTGACGATGCCGGCTCGCGGGTAGGGCTCGCGCGCCGAAAAGCCGGTGACGAGAGTGAAGCTGCCCGCCTCGTGGAGCCGAGGCACGAAGGCTCGCGCCACAGCCACGTGCGACGTCGTGGTCTCGACGAAGTACTTTTCCCACTCGCCTTCGCTGGTCTGCCACAGTGCCTTGCCCATCCACCATCCGCCGATGGCGGGGACGACATGGTCCACTCGACCATGCTCGGCGATGACACTTTCAGCGAGCTCTGTCGCCTCGGAGAACGTGCCGTATGCGGCGGTCGTCCCGCTCAGCCGCTTGGCGAGATCGGGGCCCACCAGCTCAGTGAGGGTCTCCAGACGCTTCTGGCTGCGGCTGGGCACGACTACGGTCGCGCCTGCTGTGAGAAAGGCGCGGACGATTCCCTCACCGACGTTGCCCGTGCCCCCCGGTACGACGGCTACCTGGCCCTCGAGCGGCAGGGTGTTGCGCATGCTGGACGAATTCCCAGCGTTCATGGTTGCACTTCCTTCATTTGCGATCCCGTGACAGTGCAGCGATCGACGTTGCGCCGACTTGGCCGTCGTCGCCGCCGACGACGCCATGGAGGCGTGACAGCGGCCCTGCAGCTCCCGCGATATCACCAGGTTACTTTTTAAAACCAGGTATCGCAAGATGTGGGAGTGGCCTACACTCGGAGGCATGCCCGAGACGCGCCTGCCGCTACATGCCTGCTCCTATACCGAGGAGGTCTTCCGCCTGCTCGGCAAACGTTGGGTCGGACTGCTGATCGACCTGCTGCTGCAGCGACCCGCACGCTTCAGCGAGCTGGCCGACGCCGTTCCGGGGCTGTCGAAGAAGGTGCTCAGCGACCGCATGTCGGAACTTCAGCGCGCAGGGCTGGTGGAGCGCGAGGTCGACCCCGGCCCGCCGGTGGCCGTCACCTACCGGTTGACTGAGCACGGTCAGGGGTTGGGGCCCGCGATGGACTCCCTGCGGGTGTGGGCGGGTGCGCCCGTCGACGAGGACGGGCGTCCGGTTCCGTATGCGGCCGTTGCACATGAGTTGGAAGCGGACTGACGAACCCCAAGGCTGCCGCTGTCGTGCCGTTACACCGGCCCGAGACACCGGAACGAAAACCGGCGCTGAGCCCTCGGCGCGCCAGAGAGCACTGCTTCCTCACCCCGCAGCAAGCAGTGACCCGGGCCTCGGCCCGATTCGACGGCCCCGTCGACTACGCCGCATCCGGTACCGCCTTCACGGTCGGTTGAGTCTCCGTGCTGGAGGCCGGGCCTACGATTCGTGCGGTGTAACGACCGTCTGGGGGTATGGCTGCGATACCGGGCGCCGCAGAGGGTCCGGCTACTGGGACGGAGAACCCCGCCCCAGAACGTCGACGAGCTGTGACGCCTCGTCGAAGAAGACCTGAGACTGCGCCAAGCGGAGTTGCCCGGCAGCTGCCGGGCCGCGTGCGACCAGATCAGTCGCGGTCTCGACATCCCCTCAGGGGACACCGCCACCGCACTGGCCTCCGTGCGGCGCGCCCTCGCCTGTCAGATCCAGCGTGACCGGCTCCGGGGCGATACCTCCACGACGTGAGCCACCAGCCCGGGGGGGTCGGCCGCTCGTACTGCCGGAATCCTGCGTCGAACGCCGCATCCACCTGAGGGAGGGCACGTACGACTGGAGCCAGATCGGGGGGGGGTGGCCACTGCCTGGCCCGTGCGCCGACGATGACTTTGCCTTCTCTTTACAACCCGCCCCACCGCCCCCTCGTCTCTCCGCTCGATCAGTAACTCAGCCCGCCGCGTACCCGTACCGGCCGGGCGGACCGACGAGAGAGAGCGATCCCATGCGCCGAACCGTCCTCAGTGCCGTGGCACTCGCGGCCACCGCCGTACTGGCCAGCACGGTGCCCGCGTTCGCCGACGAGGCGACCCCGGTCCCGAGCAAGACCCCGGCCACCAGCGTGCCGTCCCCCCGCGAGGAGCCGACCAAGACCCGGGAAACCCCCGCGCCCGCCACCGCAGTCCCGACTCCCCGCGACGAATCGCGCCAGAAGCCGGCCGAGCCCCAGGTCCGTGCGGTGCCGAAGGGCGCGCCGAACACCGGAGTGGCGGAGGAGTCCTCGGATTCCGGGGTCGGCGCCGGGCTGATCGGCGGCGGCGCCGCCGGGGTGCTCGTCGCGGGTGGCGCGGCGGTGTTCGTCGTACGTCGCCGGCGGGCGACCGGGGCATGACCCTGGTCTCCAGGCGCGCGTTCGCCACTGCGGCGATGGCCTCGCTGCTCGTGGGGTGCGGCGGCGGTCACCAGGCCGAACAGGCCGCGCAGGACGGGCAGGCCACGCAGGACGCGCAGGGCGCGCGGACCGGCGGGCGCTCCGGGAGCGCGCCGCCGCCTTCCTCGAACCCCGTGAAGGCGGGGCGCGCCCTGGCGCGTTCGGCCCCGGTCAGGCTGCGGATCCCCGCCATCGGGGTGGACACCCCGGTCATGCGGCTGGGGTTGGCGCCGGACGGCACCGTGCAGGTGCCCCCCGTCACGGCGCACGACCGGGCGGGCTGGTACCGGGACTCGCCGACACCGGGGCAGCTCGGCCCGTCGGTCATCCTCGGCCATGTCACGGTCGGGGCGTACGGGGACGGCGTCTTCCGTCACCTCGCGCGGCTGCGCCGGGGGGACAGGATCGAGGCGCGCCTGGAGAACGGCACCGCGGCGGTGTTCGCCGTCAGCAGCGTACGGACGGTCGCCAAGGCGGACTTCCCGGCGGACGACGTCTACGGGAACGTGGACCGCCCGGAGCTGCGGCTGATCACATGTGGTGGCCCTCGTAGCGGCAGCGTGTACCGCGACAACGTGATCGTCTTCGCCGCTCTGAGCCCCACCAGCCCCTGACCCACCCCCCACCGGATCCCGGGCCCGCGGAACGTACGCCGCCGGGCCCGGGGTCCTCCCCTACGAGTGCCATCACGGCCATGGAGAGCGTTGAAACGGTCCCGTGACAAGGCGGCGTCCGAGCTGTTCGCCGCCTTCTACCCGCGCCTCGCCGGCTGGTGCCGCAGGCTCGTCGACGACGACGAGACGGCGCACGAGATCGCCTCGGAGGCGTTCACCCGGCTCTGGGCCCGGTGGACCTCCGTGGAGGAACCCCGCGGCTTCCTCTATGTCACCGCGGCAAACCTCGTCCGGGATCACTGGCGCAAGCTGGAGCGCGAGCGCAAGGCACTGCGCCGGGTCACCGCCGAAGCCGCCGTCCGCCCCCACGCCGAACAGGGCGACCCGTCGGTGCGGCTGCTCGTGCAGTCGCTGCCGGAACGGCTGCGTGTCCCGATCCTGCTGCACTACTACGCTGACATGCCGGTCCGGGACGTGTCCGTACTGACCGGGCGCAAGGAAGGAACCGTCAAGGCCGACCTCCACGCGGCCCGCGAACTGCTCCGCGCCCACCTGAGGAGAAGCCTTGACCACACGCCTTGACGACGGCCCGGAGTTCGAACCCGACGACCCTCTCGCGGTGATCCTCCGGCCCGCCTCCGACCGCCTCGCGCCGCCCCCCGGCCGTTACGAGGCGATCCGCCGCACCGCGACCCGCCGTCGGGTGCTCCGCACGGCGGCCGGGGTCGGCGTGTCCTGTGCCGTCGCGGCCCTGGTCGCGCTGCCGCTCCACCTGGCGACGCGCGAGTCGCCCGCGTCCCCGCCGGTCCCCCTGGCCCCGCCGGCGAGCGGCCGTACCGCGACCCCGGCCCCGTCGGCGACCCCCACCCCGTCGTCGTCGCCCGAGCACGTCAGCCCGCGTCCCACGCAACGGCCCCAGAGCAACATCCCCGACGCCCCCGGCACGACCGCCACTCCGAGCGGCCGGGCCGACCCCACCCGCGTACCGGTGCGGCCGACCACGCCACTGGACGAGCCGACGAAGCGCCGGACCTCCACCCCCGCCGAACCGGAGCCCCGGTCGTAGGCGGCGCTTCCGTCCTCAGCCCAGGAACGCCGCGGTGGCCGCGGTGAACCGGTCCGCGTCGTCGAGCCAGGGATAGTGCCCCGCCCCCGGCTGCACGACGAGCGTGGCGTCGGGGAACAGCCCCGCGAACTCGGCCGCCGACTCGGGAGGGCTGTTCAGGTCGTACTCACCGGCGAGCAGCAGGACGGGAGCCTCGCAGGCCGCGAGCGCCGCGCGAGTGGCCTCCGGGTCGAAGGCGCCCTCGGCGCCGAAGAGGGCGACGGCCTCCTTGTTGCTCGGCCGGGCGGCCGCATGATGCTTCCGCGCCGCGGCATCCCACCGGCCCCAGAAGAACGGGGCGATGGCGTCCCCATCGCCGCCCCTGCCCTCGGTGATCGCCTCCAGGGCCGCGAACGCCGCCGGGAACCACGGCTCGTCCTTCCGCAGCCGCGCGAGCTCGCGCCGCGTCTCCCCGGTGATCTCTATGCCGACGGCTCGGGTGCTGGGGCCGATCAGGGCGAGCCTGCCGAGGCGCTTCGGGTGCCGGGCCGCGTATTGCGCCGCGATGTTCACGCCCGCGGAGTGCGCGAGCACGTCCATCCTGGCGAGCCCGAGGTGGGCGCGCAGCGCCTCGACGTCGTCGACCAGTCGGTCGCAGCGGTACGAGGAGACGTCCTCGGGGATCGCGGACCGGCCGGTGCCGCGAAGGTCCGGAACGATCAGCCGGCGGTGCGCGGACAGGCCGCCGAGATCGCCGAGGTAGCTGGAGTCCGTGGGACCCCCGGGGATGCAGACGACCGGGTCGCCGTCTCCGTGTACGCGGTAGGCGAGTTCGGTTCCGTCAGGTGCGGAGAAGGTGGGCATGGGTCGCACCCTGCCACGCCATAACCCGGTTATACAACCCGGTTATGGCCTGGCTGCTCCTGGGTGTATAACCGTGTTGTGGCAGGTGAGGAGAGCACAGACCGGATCCCCGACGCGCTGACCGAGGAACAGGCCGAGCGGATGCTCGCCGCCATGAACGAGGTCATCCGCGCGGGCGAGGAGATGCGGAAGCTGCGCGCCGAGATGATCAAAGTGCTGGCCGGCTTCGGCTGGACCCAGGACAGAATCGCCCGGCTCACCGACATGAGCCAGCCCGCCGTGTCCAAGCAGGTCGCGAAGTACAAGGCGGGCGACCCGCCGCCCCCGGTGACGCTCACCCTGGACCAGCGCGACATCCCATGGCTCGAAGGACGCCTGTGGGGCCTCGCCGAGGAGATCTCCGAGACCTTCTACGACACCGCCCGCTGCACCCGCTACGTGAACGCCATCGCCCGGGGCAAGAAGCGCTTCACGCCCGAGAACGTCGACGAGCTGAGGCGCCTGGTCGAAGAGGATCTGCTGACGCATCAGGCGGAGCTGCCCGGCGGCTATCGGGCCGCGTACGACGAGATCAGCCGCGCCCTCGACCTCCCCTCGGGGGCCACCACCACCGCATCGGCCTCCGTACGCCGCGCCCTCGCCCACCAGATCCAGCGCGACCGGCTCCGGGACGGCGCCTGAGGCCGTGCGGCACACTGCCTGGTATGGACATCATGATCAGGCGGGCGCGGGACGAGGAGCTCGACGAAATCGGCGAGTTCACGGCGCGGGCGTACCTCGCGGACGGGCTGCTGGAATTCGATGAAAGCGGCTGGTATCAGGGCGAGCTGCGCGACGTCCGGCGGCGGGCCGAGCAGGCGGAGGTCCTGGTCGCGGCCGACGCGGCGAGCGACGAGGTGCTGGGGGCGGTGGCCTTCACCTGGCACGGCGGGGCGTACACGGATCTGGCCCGCCCGGGCGAGGGGGAGTTCCGGATGCTGGCCGTGCGGCCGGAGGCACGGCGGCGGGGAGCGGCGGAGGCGCTGGTGCGGGCGTGCCTGGAGCGGGGGCGGGAGCTGGGCCTCGAACGGATCGTGATCTGTAGCCAGCAGAAGATGACCACCGCGCACCGGCTCTACGGGCGGCTGGGGTTCGTACGGGCCCCGGAGCGGGACTGGCAGCCGATACCGGGGATCACGCTGTGGGCGTTCACGGTGGAGGTGTGAGGGATCACGTTCCCGGCTGGTCGGGGAGTCGGGCCCCGCTGCTCACACAGCGGGACCGAAACCCAAGATCCACCTGGATCTGCTAGTTGTTCTCGCACTTCCTGGTGTCCTTGTTGATGTCGATAATCTCGTTGATGTGCCCGAATTTGTACTTTCCTTGGGTCATTCCCTGGAAAGTGACGCACTTGTACATGGGCGTCGACCCGTCGTTGTAGAACACGAAGGCAGCGGTGATGCGCGTGCCCCCCAGGCAGTGGTTGTTGTAGTACACCGTGGTGGTCGTCCAGCCGGTCTTCCACGAGAAGTTGACCCGGGCGTTGGACTCATTGCACTTGATGCTGTCCTTCCCCGACTTCGGCGGGGCGGCCTGTGCCGCCGATGCGGTCGAGGCGGGCGCCGCGAATGCCGGTGCGGACATCAGGCCGAAAGTGAGGCCGACAGCGGCAAGGCCGGCTCCGGCGGATATGAGAGTGCGCATCAATTCCCCCAAGGGTGGTCGCACATCACTACACGAGTGATCGTTCCAGGGCGGTCGCGATCACTAAAGGCTCCCGCCCCGGCGTGCGTCAACCCTCAGGCTCAGTTGGTGTTGTCGGCGTGGGTCAGGGTCTCCCAGGCCACGAAGAGGCTGTTCGTGCCGGCGGGGCGCTGTTGCTCGGTGAGCTTCTGGGTGTTGTCCATGGGGTAGCCGAGGCGGTTGTGCATGGCGTTGAACCCGACCTCGGTGACCGGGCCCAGGCCGCGCTTGACCGTCCCGCCGCAGAGCCAGGACGGCACGGCCGTGCCGAGCTCGTACTTGGACTGGAAGCCCAGGGCCTGGCGCAGGCGTTCGCCGACCTTCGGGTAGAGGTCCTCGCCCTGGATGCGCGAGGTCTCCGCGACATGCGAGATCGCGGAGATGCCGTAGCCGGTGTGGGTGAAGTCGCGGCAGGTCTCCTGGGTCAGGCCGGTCACGAACGTGGACTGGCCCTGCCAGTAATTGACGATCTTGTCCTTGGTGTCCAGCCCGCTGCCCGGCACGGTCTTGGGCAGGGCGCCGTCGGTGTCGAGGTAGACGTACGCCTGGGTGCGGTTCAGATAGCGGGCGACCGCCTTGTCGTAGCTCGCGCGGTCGTCCAGGAAGACGGAGATGCCGACGGCGGCCTCCATCATGGACAGCTCCCAGTTGCCGTTGCTGTTGGAGCCGTTGATCACCTTGGGCAGATAGACGTTGCGCAGCATGGTCGCGAAGCGGTTGACGTTCGGCCAGCCGGTGTAGGTGTAGCGGATGATCTCCGCTGCGCGGGGCCACACGGATCCGGCCCAGCCGGTCTGTAGGGGCGCGTTGCTGTTGGTGTGGTCCTTGATCGTGGCCGACCAGGCGTCCATGATCTCGATCGCCTTCTTCGCGTAGCGGTCGTCGCGGGTGACGTACCAGGCCAGCGCGTGGGTGTACGCGGCGATGGCGTCCTGCCGCTCGTCGGTGCACCCGTAGTTGGGGTCGGAGTACGGGCCGCACTCCACCACCGCGCGCGGCTTCGGCGCGTACGACAGCGAGCCGTACTTGCTCGCCATCATCTCGTCGTACGCGCCCTTCCACGGCGCCGCGCCCGACTGCACCTTGCCCCGGATGAAGTCGAGCTGGGAGCTGCCGACGAGAACGCCGGGGTGGGTGAACGCGGCGGGCGCGGCGATCGCGCTTCCGGAGCGCGGCTCGGGCTCCGACTTGGCGGCCTGGGCCTGGGCCGGGCCGACGAGGGCACCGGCCAGGCAGGCGGCGGACAGGGCGGCGGCGGTGAGCGCGGGAATCCTTCGCCGGCGGAGGGTTCGCGGGTGGGGGCTTCGCGGGTGGGTCGGGCGCTGAGCGGTCTCGCGCATGAGGGTTCTCCTCTCGGCGGCAGATGCCGGGGCATCTGTCTGTGGACCCGAACCCCAGTCACATACATGACAAGTGGGGGCGGAGGAGAAGCTAGGTATAGACCAAGCCCCCGTCAAGGGGGCTGACCTGACTCCGTTCAGGCACGCGTAAGGGAATTCCGAGTGCCTGCCGGACTACGCCGGCCAGCCGCGTTCGCGCAGGGCGGCGGTGAAGGCCGCGTACGACTCGTCGAGCGCGGCGCGCTCGGTCTCGTCCGGGTCGATGTCCCGGCCCGTACGGACCATCGCGGCGGCGCTCGCGGCCAGGTCGGGGTGGAGGGTGCCGGAGGCGGCGAGGAGCGCGGCGCCGAAGGCGGTTTCGGCGTGGTCGGCGACGCGCAGGGGCATGCCGAGGGCGGTGGCGCGGACGCGGGTCCACAGGGCGCTGCGGCTGCCGCCGCCCGCAGCCCACAGCGGCCCCTCGACGGGTACGCCCAGCTCCCGTACGCGCTCGATGGCGAGGCGTTCCAGGAAGGCGACGCCCTCCAGTTCGGCGCGGTGGCGGTCGGCCTCGTCGGCCGGGGTGCCGAGGACGAAGCCGCGGGCCTCGCCGCTGACGAACGGGAAGCGCTCGCCCTCGCGGCGCAGGGGGTACGTCACCACGGAGGCGGGGCCGCGGGCGGCCGCGGCGCGGTCGAGGGCGGGGAGGCGGTCGGCGGGGACGTGCGCGAGGGCCTCGCCGCCGGTGTTGGAGGCGCCGCCCGGCAGCCACCAGCCGTCGGGGTGGCGGTGGCTGTAGAGCGCGCCGGTCGGGTCGAGGACCAGCTCGCGGGTGACGCCCTTGAGGACGTACGTGGTGCCGAGGACGCCCACGAACTGGCCGGGCCGGACGGCCCCGGTGGCGATCTGCCCGGCGCAGCCGTCCGTCATCCCCAGGCGGACGGAGCAGCCGACCGGCAGCCCGGTCTCGTGCGCCGCGGCCACGCACACCGTGCCCACCTCGGTGGCGGGCGGCTGCACGGGCGGCAGCCACCCGGGAGGTACGCCGAGCGCGTCCAGGACCTCGGCGGGCCACTCGCGGAGGCGCGCGTCGTAGCCGGTCTTGAGGGCGTGGCTCCAGTCGGTGGCCACCGGGCCTCCGGTGAGCCGCCAGCCGATCAGGTCGGGGGTGTGGAGGAGCTTGCCGTCGCCGCCCTCCTCCTCCGCCGCCAGCCAGGCGATGCGGCCCAGGGCCGCCGTCGGGCCGACCGAGAGGCCGAGGGCCTGCCAGCGCGGGGCGCCGACGCGCTGGGCGCGGGCGTTGAGTTCGGCCGCGCGGCGGTCGTCGTACATCAGGGCCGGACCGACCGGCTCGCCCGCGCCGTCGGCCAGGACGACCGTGCCCGAGGTCGCGGACGTGGCGACCGCCACCACCTCCCGGCCGCCCGCCGGGAGCGCCGCGGTCGCCTGCCGCAGCACGGCGGCGACGGCGGGCCACCAGGCCCGCGCGTCCTGCTCGCTGCGCCCGCCCGCGCCGCGCCGGGGCGGCGGCAGCGGCTCGCGCGCCTCCGCGCGGATCCGGCCCTGCGCGTCGACGCACACCACGCGGACCGCCGCCGTGGCGATGTCGATGCCCGCCACGACCTCCGGGGAGGGCGACGTTGTGCTCATAGCGGTCGGCTCCTTCGATGCGCAGCGCGGCCGTACAACCGCGGCCGTACAACGGTGGGCCTTGGGGGCTCCCCGGCGCGCCCAAGGCCCACCAGCCTCATGGGTGAAGTGAAGTTAACACGGAAGACGTTAAGAGCGCGCCCCCGCCACCCTCACATCCGTGCGCTCCCGCAGCTCCACCAGCAGCGCCGCGTCCACTCCGCCGTCCACCACCAGGTGGTCGAACTCGTCCACCGGGCAGAGGCGGTGCAGGGCTGTGCGCCTGGTCTTCGACGCGTCCATAAGGAGCACTTTTCGGCTTCCGGCCGCGAGCATCGCCCGCTTCACCAGCACCACGTCCTGCTCCTGGTGGTAGGTGGTGTGCGCGTCCACCGCCGAGGTGGAGACCAGCACCATGTCCACCGACAGCGCCTCGATCGCCGCCACACAGGGCACGCCGAGGAAGGAGTCGTGGGTGTGCGAGTACTCCCCACCCAGGCCGATCAGCCGGGTCTGCTCCACCCCCGCGAACACCTCCACCACGCGCCGGGCGTTGGTCACCACGGTCAGCGGGGCGGCGTCGACGAGGAGCCGGGCCAGGGCGAGGGCGGTCGTGGAGTCGTCCAGCATGATCGACATGCCGGGCTCGACCAGCTCCGCGGCGGCCGCGGCCACCGCCTCCTTCTCGGCCCGGTTCACGCCCATCCGGTAGTCCAGGCTGGACTCGAAGACCGACGACGGCAGCGCCGAGACCCCGCCCCGGAACTTGCGCACCACCCCGAGCCTGGCCAGCTCGTCCAGGTCCCGGTGCACGGTCATGAGGCTGACGCCGGTCAGCTCGGCGAGCGCGGCCGCGGTGGCGGTGGAGTGCTCCAGCACGTACTCGGTGATGGTCTGTCTGCGTGCGGCCTGGGAGCGGGGCGGGACGTCGGACGCGCCGGTCGTGGTCATGGGGCGGATTCTCCCCCACGGCCGGTGGACGCGTCCCCGGCGGGCGCGGCCCCCGCGGCCGCCGCGCTCGTCGCCACCGCGCCCGTCGGTACGTTCAGCGACCGCAGCGCCGTCCGCTCGCCCGCCACCTCGATCTCGCTCACCGCCGCGTTGTCCAGCCGCGGGAAGACCTGCCGGTAGCGGCCGACCGGGATGCCCAGCAGCGCGCACAGCGCCATCCGCAGCAGGGAGTTGTGCGCCACGACGAGCACCGTACGACCCTGGTGCGCGGCGGCCAGCCCGCGCAGGGCGGACGCGGCGCGGGCCGCCGCGGCGCCCGGGGGCTCGGCGCCGGGGAAGGCGCCCGCTTCCGCGTCCGCCCGGAAGGCCCGTACGGCCGCCGGGTCCTCCGCCTCCATCTCGGCGATGGTGCGGCCCTCGCCCCAGCCGAAGTCGACCTCGCGCAGGTCCTCGACGACCTCGGGGACGAGCCCGAGCGCGTCCGCGGCCGGGCGCGCGGTCAGCCGGGCGCGGCTCAGCGGGGAGCAGGCCACCACGTTTACTTCGCGCCCCTTCACCCAATGGGCGAGCGCTTCCGCCTGCCGGAATCCCCGTTCCGTCAGGGCCACGTCCGAGATCCCGGCATACCGGTTCTCGGCGTGCCACACCGTCTCTCCATGGCGGACGAGCAGTAGGCGAGCCGTCACAGGATGTTCCTCCCCTCGGCCCGCACGACGCGCGGGCCATTGCTTTGTCACGTCAACGATGTTAAATCTAGCGTCGCCTCTGTGATGGAACGCCGAAGAAAGGCCACCCATGCGCGTCCTCGCCGCCGGAGACCACTTCGTACGCCCCGACCTCATCATCGCCGCGCTCCGCGACGAGCCGGGGCTCGAAGGCGTCGACGTCGATGTCGCCGAGCTGACGCTGCCGTGGCCGCACGAGCCCTTCGGCCCGGTGGGCGGCCCGGCGAGCCGGGTGATCGAGGCCAGCGGCACCGAGGAGCAGCTGATCGAGGCGCTGGCCGGGGCCGAGGTGTGCGTGACGCAGATGGCGCCGTTCACCGCCGAGGTCTTCGCCGCCCGCCCCGAGCTGCGCATGGTCGCGGTCTCCCGCGGCGGCCCGGTCAACGTCGACCTGCCGGCCGCCACCCGCGCCGGCGTCGCCGTCAGCTTCGCGCCCGGCCGCAACGCCACCGCCGCCGCCGAGTTCGCGGTCGGCATGATGCTCGCCGCGATGCGCCGCATCCCGACGGCGGACGCCGAGCTGCGCGCGGGCCGCTGGCGCGGGGACTTCTACGCGTACGAGGAGGGCGGCATCGAGCTGGACGGCGCGACCGTCGGCCTGGTCGGCTACGGGGCCATCGGCCGGATCGTCGCCCGCGTGCTGCGCGCGTTCGGCGCCCGGGTGCTGATCGCCGACCCGTACACCGACCCCGAGACCGCCCGCGCGGACGGCGTCGAGCCGGTCGAGCTGGACGAACTCCTCGCCCGCTCCTCCGTGGTCAGCCTGCACGCCCGGCTCACCCCCGAGACCCAGGGGCTCATCGACGCCGACCGGATCGCCCGGATGCGGCCCGGCGCGGTGCTGGTGAACACCGCGCGCGGCGGCCTGCTGGACTACGCCCCGCTGCCCGAGGCGCTGCGCTCCGGCCGGCTCGGCGCCCTCGCCCTCGACGTGTACGACCTCGAACCGCCGCCCGCCGACTGGCCGCTGCACTCCGCGCCCAACGTCGTCACCACCCCGCACCTCGCCGGCGCCACCCGGCAGACCGCGCACCGCGCGGCCGCCATCACCGCCGCCGAGGTCGGCCGCTACGCCCGCGGCGAAAAGCTCGCCCACCCCGCGAACCACCCCACGAGCTAGGCGGTGTCCGGCGGACAGGCCCAGCCCGGCCCCCGCCCAACAGCCCCGCACAAACCCGCGCAGTCGACGCCCCCAAGGAGGGCCCACGTCATGAGCATCGTCCTCGGAGTCGACGTCGGCACCTCCGTCACCAAGGCCGTGGCCTTCGGCCGGGACGGCAGGTCCCTGGCGGCCGCCAGCCGTCCCAGCCGGCTCGACCGCCTGCCCGGCGGGCGGGTGGAGCAGGACCTGGAGGACGTGCTGCGCACGGTCGCCGAGGTGGTCCGCGAGGTGACCGCCGCCCTGGCCGCGAAGGGCCGCGAGGCCCCCGTGGCGCTCGCGCTCACCGGGCAGGGCGACGGGCTGTGGCTGCGCGACGCGGCGGGCCGCGCCGTGCGCCCGCCGATCTCCTGGATGGACGGCCGGGCGAACGACACCGTGGCCCGCTGGGGCGAGGACGGCACCATCCGCGACCTCTACCGGCTCACCGGCTCCGGGGTGTTCCCCGGCTGCCACGCGCCGCTGCTGCGCTGGCTGGCCGACCACGAGCCGCAGGCCCTGGCGCGCGCGGAGGTCGCGGGCTACTGCGTGGACGCGGTGGCCCAGCGGCTCACCGGCGTCATCGGCGTGGACGCCTCGGACGCGTCCATGCCCTTCCTGGACGTGACCACACGCACATACGTCCCCGATGCCCTGGAAGCGTGCGGAATCGCCGAATACGCCCGGCTGTTGCCGACGCCCGCCGCGCCCGGCACCGTCCTGCGGCTCGACGACGCGGGCGCGGAGCTGCTCGGGCTGCCGGCCGGACTGCCCGTCACGGCGGGCCCGTACGACCTCCCGGCCTGCGCGATCGGCAGCGGCGTGACGGAGGTGGGCGACGGGCTGCTGATCGTGGGCACCACGCTCGCCAGCCAGGTCCTCACCGACAGCGCGCGGATCGACCCGGCGGCCGACCCGGCGGGCATGTGGCTGTGCACGCCCGACCGGGACCGCTGGCTGCGCGGCATGCCCGCCATGGTGGGCACGGCGGCCCTGGAGTGGGTCCTGGAGTTCACCGGGGCGACCACCGCGGACCTGGAGACGCTGCTCGCCGACAGCCCGCCGGGGGCGCGCGGGGTGACCGCGCTGCCCTTCCTGTCGGACGCGGGCGAGCGCGCCCCGTTCGTGGAGCCCGCCGCGCGGGGCCGGTTGGACGGCCTGACCCTCGCCACGACCCGCGCGGACGCCGTCCGGGCCGCCTGCGAGGCCGTGGCGTACGCCGCACGCCACTGCCTGGAGGCCGCGGGGCTGAGTGCGACGCTCGCGGCCTGCGGGGGCGGTACCCGGTCCGCCGCCTGGACCCAGCTGTTCGCGGACGTCCTGGGGCGGCCGGTGCGGATCCCGGACGAGCCCGAGGTGGGGGCGCGCGGCGCGGTCGCGGTCGCCTGGCGCGCGTTGGGCGACCCGGTGGACGCGGCACAATGGCGAGCCGATTCGCGTACTGTCGTACCCGACGCGGAGCGCGCCGAGGCATACGAGCGCGGCTACGCGGACTACCGGGCCAGGCTGGCCCGTACCCTCGCGGAGTGGCGGGCAACGGCGCCCGCTTAAAAGCGACCCGGCGCCGCGCCGGGCCCGGCGCAGGCCCTTGCCGGGCCCCTGCCGGGCTCGCGCCCGACCGTCCGTGCCGGACCCGCACCAGGGCCGCGCCGGGGCCGTACCGGCCCCCTGCCGGCCTCTGCCGGGCCGCCTCGGGGCATGCCCCAGGGCCCGCGTCAGGCCCGTCCCGGGCCTGCGTCAGGCCCGTGCCAAGTGCGCGCCAAGACCGCGCCAAGTCCGGCACTGAATAGCACATTCGTACGAAACACTCCACCTCGCGACACAACATGTGGGGGCGCGTGCGCTCGCCACCACAAGATGTATGCTCATGCTCGCTGTCGCCGCAGGGGAATCCGGTGCGAATCCGGAACTGTCCCGCAACGGTGTACGCGTACGCTTTTGCGTACCCGCGAGTCCGAGGACCTGCCGACAGCCGTCTCATACGTCCGGGCCCCGCGGGTTGGGCCGATGGACGCTGTGCGGTATGCCCTTGGCGGTTTCGGCATGCCCGCACGCGCCCATCGCGTACCACCCGCCCGGCCCCCAGCCGAGCGAGGGAGAACACTTCAGTGACCATCGCGCCAGCCGATCCGGTTTCAGAGGCAGCGGCTACTCAGGCAGCGGACGACGCGCCCGGGACCGCCCTGCTGCGGACCCTGACGGAGCTCACCGCCGACCTGTCCGCCACCGACCCCGGCAAGGTCGCGGCCGCCGCCCTGCGCGGCCGCCATCCCGGCTCGGACGAGGCGGAGTTGCGCACCCTCGCGACCGAGGCGGCGGCCGGTCTGATCGCCGAAGAACCCGAGTACTCGAAGCTCGCCGCGCGGCTGCTGACCCTCGCCATCGCGGAGGAGGCGGCCGGGCAGGGCGCGGTCTCCTTCTCCGCCTCGGTGGCCGTGGGCCACCGCGAGGGCCTGATCGCGGACGGCACGGCCGAGTTCGTGACCGCCCACGCCGCCCGCCTGGACGCGCTGGTCGAGCGGGCGCTGGCCGACGGCGCCGACGACCGCTTCGGCTACTTCGGGCTGCGCACCCTCCACAGCCGCTATCTGCTCCGCCACCCGATCACCCGCCAGGTGATCGAGACCCCGCAGCACTTCCTGCTGCGGGTGGCCTGCGGGCTGGCCGAGGACCACTCGGAGCGGGCGCTGGACGACGTCGCCGAGCTGTACCGGCTCACCAGCACGCTGTCCTACCTGCCCAGCTCCCCCACGCTGTTCAACTCCGGCACCCGCCACCCGCAGATGTCGTCCTGCTATCTGCTGGACTCGCCGCTGGACGAGCTGGACTCGATCTACAACCGCTACCACCAGGTCGCGCGGCTCTCCAAGCACGCGGGCGGCATCGGCCTGTCCTACTCGCGCATCCGCGCCCGCGGTTCGCTGATCCGCGGCACCAACGGCCACTCCAACGGCATCGTGCCGTTCCTGCGCACCCTCGACGCCTCCGTCGCCGCCGTCAACCAGGGCGGCCGGCGCAAGGGCGCGGCCTGTGTGTACCTGGAGACCTGGCACGCGGACATCGAGGAGTTCCTGGAGCTCCGGGACAACACGGGCGAAGAGGCCCGCCGCACCCACAACCTCAACATCGCGCACTGGATCCCGGACGAGTTCATGCGCCGGGTGGAGGCCGACGCCGACTGGTCGCTGTTCTCGCCGGTCGACGCGCCCGCGCTGGTCGACCTGTGGGGCGAGGAGTTCGACGCCGCGTACCGGAAGGCCGAGGCGGACGGGCTGGCCGTCAAGACCGTCCCGGCGCGCCAGCTGTACGCCCGGATGATGCGCACCCTCGCGCAGACCGGCAACGGCTGGATGACCTTCAAGGACGCCGCCAACCGCACCGCCAACCAGACCGCCGAGCCCGGCCGGGTCGTGCACTCCTCCAACCTGTGCACCGAGATCCTGGAGGTCACGGACGACGGCGAGACGGCCGTGTGCAACCTGGGTTCGGTCAACCTGGCCGCGCACCTGGGCAAGGACGGCCGGATGGACTGGGAGCGGCTGGACGCGACCGTCCGTACCGCCGTCACCTTCCTCGACCGCGTGGTGGACATCAACTTCTACCCGACCGAGGAGGCCGGGGCGTCCAACTCCCGCTGGCGGCCGGTGGGCCTGGGCCTGATGGGCCTCCAGGACGTCTTCTTCCGGCTGCGGCTGCCCTTCGACTCGCCCGAGGCGCAGGCGCTGTCCACCCAGATCTCCGAGCGCATCATGCTCGCGGCGTACGAGGCGTCCTGCGCCCTCGCCGAGCGCCACGGCCCGCACCCGGCGTGGTCCGCCACCCGCACCGCGCGCGGCGTGCTGCACCCGGACCACTACACGGACGCGGTGGCGACCTGGCCCGAGCGGTGGGCGGCGCTGCGCGAGCGGATGGCGAAGTCCGGGATGCGGAACTCGCTCCTCCTCGCCATCGCGCCGACCGCGACCATCGCCTCGATCGCGGGCGTCTACGAGTGCATCGAGCCGCAGGTCTCCAACCTCTTCAAGCGCGAGACGCTCAGCGGTGAGTTCCTCCAGGTCAACTCCTACCTGGTGAACGACCTGAAGAAGCTCGGCGTGTGGGACGCCCAGAGCCGTGAGGCGCTGCGCGAGTCCAACGGCTCGGTCGAGGACTTCTCCTGGGTGCCCGAGGACCTGCGGCGGCTGTACCGGACGGCGTGGGAGATCCCGCAGCGCGCCCTGATCGACATGGCCGCCGCCCGCACCCCGTACCTGGACCAGAGCCAGTCGCTGAACCTCTTCATGGCCTCGCCCACCATCGGCAAGCTCAGCTCGATGTACGCGTACGCCTGGAAGCGCGGCATCAAGACCACGTACTACCTGCGCTCGCGCCCGGCGACCCGGATCGCGCAGTCGGCCCGCGCCGCCGCCCCCGCCACCGTGCCCGTCCCCACCCAGCAGGCGCCCGTCGACCCCGAGGTCATCGCCTGCTCCCTGGAAAACCCCGAGTCCTGCGAGGCCTGCCAGTGACCACCGCCCCCGAACGCGTCAAGAACCTCCTGGACCCCGGGTTCGAGCTGACCCTGCGGCCGATGCGGTACCCGGACTTCTACGACCGCTACCGCGACGCGATCAAGAACACCTGGACCGTGGAGGAGGTCGACCTCCACTCGGACGTGGCCGACCTCGCCAAGCTCTCCCCCGGCGAGCAGCACATGATCGGCCGCCTGGTCGCCTTCTTCGCGACCGGTGACTCGATCGTCTCGAACAACCTGGTGCTCACCCTCTACAAGCACATCAACTCGCCCGAGGCGCGGCTGTATCTGTCCCGGCAGCTCTTCGAGGAGGCCGTGCACGTCCAGTTCTATCTGACGCTGCTGGACACCTACCTCCCCGACCCGGACGACCGGGCCGCCGCGTTCGCCGCGGTGGAGAACATCCCGTCCATCCGGGAGAAGGCGGAGTTCTGCTTCCGCTGGATCGACTCGGTCGACAAGATCGACCGGCTGGAGACCAAGGACGACCGCCGCCGCTTCCTCCTCAACCTGATCTGCTTCGCGGCGTGCATCGAGGGCCTGTTCTTCTACGGCGCCTTCGCCTACGTCTACTGGTTCCGCTCCCGCGGCCTGCTGCACGGCCTGGCGACGGGCACCAACTGGGTGTTCCGCGACGAGACCATGCACATGAACTTCGCGTTCCAGGTGGTGGACACGGTCCGCGAGGAGGAGCCCGAGCTCTTCGACGACGAACTCCAGCAGCAGGTCACCGACATGCTGCGGGAGGCCGTCGAGGGCGAGCTGCAGTTCGCCCGCGACCTGTGCGGCGACGGGCTGCCGGGTATGAACACCGAGTCGATGCGCCAGTACCTGGAGTGCGTCGCCGACCAGCGGCTCGCCCGTCTGGGCTTCGCCCCGGTCTACGGCTCGGAGAACCCGTTCTCCTTCATGGAGCTCCAGAACGTCCAGGAACTGACCAACTTCTTCGAGCGCCGCGCCTCCGCGTACCAGGTGGCGGTCGAGGGCTCGGTCTCCTTCGACGACGACTTCTGAGCCGCTTCTGATGCAAACCCGGCATACGGCGCGGCGCCCCTGGGATCTCCCGGGGGCGCCGCGCCGTATGCATGCCCTGTCGGGCGTCAGTCGTTGGGCACCGTCTCGTAGCGCGGCGTGCCCTCCGCCATCTGCCGCAGCGCGTCCTTACGGTCGCGCTTGGAGAGGCGGTCGATGTAGAGACGGCCATAGAGGTGGTCCGTCTCGTGCTGGAGGCAGCGCGCGAAGTAGCCGGTGCCCTGGACCGCGATCGGCTTGCCCTGGGCGTCCTGGCCACGCACCACCGCGTAGTCGGGGCGGGCCAGCGCGGCGTAGGCGGTGGGCACCGACAGACAGCCCTCGTTGGAGTCGTCCAGCACCCGGCGGTCGGCCGGGAGCTCGTCCAGCACCGGGTTGCAGACCACGCCCACATGGCGGACGCCGTCGTCGTCCGGGCAGTCGTAGACGAAGACCTTCAGGTCGACGCCGATCTGGTTGGCGGCCAGGCCCACGCCCTCGGCCGCCTTCTGGCTGGCGAACATGTCGTCGATCAGCGCGGCCAGCTTGTCGTCGAACTCGGTGACGTCCTGGCACTCCTTGTGCAGCACCGGATTGCCGACGACCGTGATCGGGCGGGCCGTGCCGCGCTCGCGATACGCGCGCTCGCGCTCCTCACAGTCCTCCGTGTCCACGATGAACTCGTCGTCCACCCGCTGCTCAGTACCTTGCTGCGCCATCGTCCGCCGCACGCCTTCCTCAAAACCGGACTCGTCGCCCTACAGGGTAACGGCCACACCCCAGGTCGTAAGGCCCGCGGCGGATGAGCGGGTATGTCAGCAGACCTCTTCCAGGTCCCGCCACTCGCGGGTGTCCGGGCTGTCCGCGACCCAGCCGTCCAGCAGCCCGCGCACCAGCCCGCTCGGCGCGGCGATCCCGCACTCCCGCTCCGCCACCCACAGCGAGCCCGAGCCCGCCATGCGGTGCCCCAGCGGGCCGGGCTGGCCGGGCTCGCTGTGGTCGTGCGGGTCCAGGTGCTCGCCCTCGCCCTCGTCGCTGGGCATCCGGCTCTCCGAACAGGAGCGGCACAGCAGCCGCACCGAGGACGACCAGTCCTCGGCGGCGAAGCCCGCGTCCGCCGCGAGCCGCTCCAGGGCGTCCCGGTCGGCCTCCGTCGCGGCCTCCAGCAGCACCACCCAGGTCGGCACCGGGGACGGCGCCCACAGCTCGATCTCGTCGAAGACCGGATACGCGGGGCCGGCGGAGGTGACGCGCTCGCCGTGCGGAACGCCGTCGTGCAGCACCACCTCGCCCCAGCGCCGCCCGGAGGACGGCAGCGGGATGGACAGCACCTCGATCCGGGCCGGGTCGAGCCGGCGGCCCCAGACGACCTCGGACTCGCCCTCCGGCGACAGCCGCACGGCCGCGCTGCCCAGCTCCATGCCCAGCGGCTCACCGGACGCGGAGGCCTCGCCCGGCACCTTCAGGCCGTACGCCTGCCAGGCGCGGCGCGCCAGCGGCCAGTCCTGGAGAGCGGTGGCGGCGATCCCCACGTTCCACCAGTCCGGGGCGCCGGTCTCGCGGTCCAGCAGCGCGACCGCGCGCAGCCCCGCCGCGCGCGCCTGCTCCCAGTCGTGCCGGAACTTGTGCAGCAGCGCCAGGTTGAACCAGGACTCCGACAGCCACGGTTCCAGGTCGGCGGCGCGGGTCAGCAGAGCTCCCGCGTCCTCGTACCGGCCGTCTCCGATGAGCGTGAACGCGCGGTCCGTGGCCTGCCGCCATGACGCGGACGGCCGGTGCCGCACCTTGCCGAAGATCTTCACGATTCCCGCCTGCCGGTATCGAAGTAGTACCGCACCAGATGCCTTCGCGGACGGACAAGCCCTCCCTCGACGACAACCTGCCACACATTCGCGGACATCTCAGCCCGGCCCCTCACGCATCGGCCCGGGGACGATGCCCACCACACCTCCTTGCCGCCGGCCATAGGCCCGACACCCCCTCTCTTCGCATCCAACCATGCCTCTCGGGGCAGCCGCTCATTACCCGCGAGTTCTCGCTTCGCGGGACCTCGGGTGACCTGGTACGCGGCCGGATCGGCGGCCGTGCACCGGGTCGGGCGACGGACGCGACACGACCGTGGCCAGGGCCTCCACCACGGCCGGGTCGAAGTCGTGGGCCGTGCCCCGCCGCAGCCGTTCCAGGGCCCTGGGCCCGGCCGCGCCCCGGCCCTTCTGAGGGCTTCCCAGGGAGCCGCCCGGGGAACCTCCCACCGGCTCGGTGTAGGCGTTCACCAGCTCGGTGTAGGCGTTCACGGCCCGCACGATACGGGCCGGAAGCGGCTGTTCCCGATACGGGTCCGCCTGCCGCTCCACGATCTCCGCGACCTCGTCGGGCACCCCCGTCTGCCGGACGACGGCGCCGCCCAGCAGCGCCATCCGCCGCCGCTCGGCCTCCGGCAGCGGCTCGGTGGCCCCGGCCGGCACCGCGTCGAGCAGCGACAGCTGGCCGATGTCGTGCATCAGCGCCGCGTACTCCAGCACGGTCAGGGACGGGCCGGAAAGCCGCAACTCGCGGCCGACGGCGCGGCTGAGGAGGGCGACCTGGCGGGCGTGGCCCGCGGGGGTGTACCCGGCCGTCTCCGTCGTCCTGGCCAGCGAGGCGACGGTCTGGCGGCGGGTGGCCCGGATCGCCGCGCGGCGGCGGAAGGAGTGCTGGACGAGCAGCAGCGGCACCCCGAGCACCGGCAGCGCCCACAGCCCGGCCACGGCCACCGCCGGGGCCGTGGCCGCCGCCGTCGCGCAGACCGCGGCGCCCACGCCGGGCAGCGCGCGCAGTTCGTCGCGCAGCAGGAGGGCGTACGCCCGGCCCGTACGGGCCCGGGTCAGGGCCGCGGCCAGGGCGGCGTCGCCGAGCGCGGCCAGGGCCAGGACCAGTAGCGAGGAGACGACGAGATACGAGCCCTCGCTCAGCCGGTCGAGACCGTCGAGCCAGGCGGGCAACCGGCCGGTGCGGTGGAGCGGTTGGCAGCAGAGCGCGACGAAGGCGACGGCGAGCACCCGGCGCGCGGCGCGGTCGGTGTCCAGGCCGAAGCCGAGGCCGACCGGGCGCCCGAGCGCGACGCGCGGCAGCAGCGCCACGAGGGAGGCGGCGCCGACGACGGCGACGGCCTGGAGGACGCCGTGCGCGACCGGCTGGCCGTCCAGCCGCCCCAGTACGGCGGCGTAGCCGAGGGCGCCGGCGGCGGCGACGGGCGCGGGCTCGCGCTCCCCGGCCTCCGGCTCGTCCGGCCGCCCGGGCGCCCCGGCCGGGCCCGCGCGCCCGTCCCACCGCAGGGCCTCCCCCAGGGCGACCAGCGCCCCGAAGGCGAGCGCCGTCCCCGGCTCGCGCACGCCCCGCCACTGCGTCCAGGCGACGGCGGCGACGGCCAGCGCGCCGGCCGCGCCGTACACCGCGACGGCAGTGAGCGCTCCCCGGCCGCCCCGCCGCGCCGAGCGGCCGGGCCATGGCCGGTGCCCGGCTTCCGGCCCGGGCCCGGCCTCGCGTCCGCCGCGGCGACCGGCCCGGCCCGGGGCCGCGGCACCTCCCTCACCGACGGCCGTCCTGCGCGCGCCCGCGCCCGGCCACGGCACGGCGTACCGCCACGGGCTCATGCGCCACCGCCCGGCCCGGGCCGGGAGGCGCTCAGCCCCCGGGGCCGGGAGCCGCCCGGGCCCCGGCCCGGCACGGTCTCCGGGGCCGCAGGCGGGACGTTTCCGCGCCGGTCCCGCGAATGGCCCGGTGCGTGTTCCCGGCCGGCCGGGGCGAGGTGACGCGTCTCCTCCGGGGCCGGGGACGGGGCAGGCACAGGCCAGCCGTACCGGTCCAGGGCGCGGGCCAGAGCCCCCACCATCCGCGGGTCGAACTGTGCCCCCGCACACCGCTCGAGCTCCTCCATCGCCACGGGCACCGGCCGCGCCCGCCGGTACGCGCGGGTCGAGGTCATCGCGTCGAAGGCGTCCGCGACCGCCACCACCCTCGCCGACTCCGGAATCTCCGCCCCCGCGAGCCCATAGGGATAGCCGCTCCCGTCCAGCCGCTCGTGATGGTGCAGGATCGCCTCCCGCGCCTCCCCCAGGAAGCCGATGCCGCGCACCATCTCGTGCCCGTACTCGGGGTGGAGTTCGATGACGCGGCGCTCCTCGGGAGTCAGCGGACCGTTTTTGCGCAGCAGCCGGGTGGGGACGCCGAGCTTGCCCACGTCGTGCAGGACGCCCGCGACGCGCAGCGCCTCCAGCCGGTCCCCGCCCATCCCCAGCTCGCGGGCGATCATGACGGAGGCGCGGCCGACCCGCTCGCAGTGGCCGCGCGTGTACCGGTCCTTGATGTCGACGGCCTGGACGAGGGCGCGGACGGTGGCCTGGTGGGCGGCGCGCTCCTGGTGGCACAGCGCGAAGGCGCGGGCGCAGACGTACATCGGCACCGGCACCAGCAGCGCGGCGGGCGGCCCGTACGGGCTGCGCCACAGCGCCGCCATGAGCAGTCCGGCCAGGCCGTGCGCCAGATGGGGGACGACCGAGCACAGCACCCGGCCGCGCCAGGCGGCGCGCGGCGAGCGGTCCTCGGCGGTGATCAGCACACCGCCTTCCAGGGCGGCGGCGGTCAGCCCCAGGACGAGCGCGGCGACGGCCGCGGGCACCAGGACGTACGGAAAGCCGCCCGGCACATCGGGCGCACCTGCGGTGGCGGGGGCGGCCAGGGCCTCCCGGCCGCCACAGAGCGCGAAGGCGCCCGAGGCGGCGTATCCGGCGAGCGCGAGCCGCGCGGCGCGCCAGCCCCGCCGTACGCCGGCGGGGCGCCGCTCGACGGGTCCGAGCAGCGCGCCGGGCACCGCCACGAGCGCGGCGGCGGGCGCGGGCAGCAGAAAAGCCCCGGCCAGAAGCGCGGGGCTGAGCAGGAGGGAGCCGGGCGGCCTGCGGACGACGACCGCGTGGATCGCGGCGAGCAGCGCGGCCGTGGTCCATGAGACATGCGCCGCGGGCCACAGGGCCGGGGCGGCGCACACCGCGGCCAGGAGCGCGGCGCTCAGGATGTAGACGCGCGCCGCCAGAGGAACCGCCCGCATGCCCCCTCCTCCCCGTCCGTCGGCGGCCCCGGTCGGGGCCGTCAGATTGGGGAGGATAGAGCCGGGCGCGCGGGGTTCGTCCGTGTGCTCCGCCCGATTGCACACCTTCGGGTGATGATCGGGCGGCCGTACTGTACGAACGCGCGAGCCGGGCCGGGCTGCCCGGACAGCGCGCAGGGCCTCGGCCCTGCCTCGGCGAACTCGGCACCTGCGGTGCAGAGCCGCAGGTGGGCGCCGGTTCCCCGCCCGGGCGGGCTCCGCCCCTTGGACCCCGGGGTCTGGGGCGGAGCCCACAGTTCCGGGAAGGGGCGGCTAAGCGGGTAAGGGGAAAGGTCCGCCGGAGGGTGCCTAGTCCTGCGCGGGCGTCGGCGCGTTCGCCTCCGCGACGACCTCCCGCTCCGGCGCGACTTCGCCGGAGCGGATCAGCTCGATGCGGTTCATGACCTTCGAGCGCAGGTCGCTGGGCACGTCGTCATGGCCGCAGCACCGCTTGACCAGCTTCTTGACGGCCTGCTCCAGCCCGTACTTCTCCAGGCAGGGGGAGCACTCGTGGAAGTGCACCTCCAGCTTGGCGCGGTCCACGTCGGGCATCTCGCGATCGAGAAACTCGTAGAGGTGGTCGAGGACCTCGGAGCAATCCGTCTCGTGCGGCTCTCCGCAGCTCATGAGTCCGCGCCTTTCCGATCGTGCGACTCGTCCGCCGCGGCGGGCGCGCCGGCCGGGACCAGCCCGCGCCCACGGGCATAGTCCTCGAGCAGTCCGCGCAGCTGGCGGCGCCCACGGTGCAGCCGCGACATCACGGTACCGATGGGTGTCCCCATGATGTCCGCGATCTCCTTGTAGGCAAACCCCTCGACGTCCGCGAGATAGACCGCTATGCGGAACTCCTCGGGAATGGCCTGGAGCGCTTCCTTGACATCCGAGTCGGGGAGGTGGTCGAGCGCCTGCGACTCGGCGGAGCGCAGACCGGTCGACATGTGCGACTCGGCGCGCGCGAGCTGCCAGTCCTCGATCTCCTCGGCCGCGCTGCGCTGGGGCTCCCGCTGCTTCTTGCGGTACGAGTTGATGAAGGTGTTGGTCAGGATGCGGTACATCCACGCCTTGAGGTTGGTGCCCTCACGGAACTGGTGGAACGACCCGTAGGCCTTCGCGTACGTCTCCTGGACCAGGTCCTCGGCATCGGCCGGATTGCGCGTCATACGCAATGCCGCGGAGTACATCTGGTCGAGGAACGTGAGGGCGTCCCGCTCGAAGCGCGCGTTGCGCTCGGCGTCAGTCTCGTGCGGCTGCCCGGCCGGCCGGCCCTCGGTCACGCCGTCGGTCCCCGCGTCGGTGCCAGTGACCTGACCCACCTCCTCCGCCTTCGTGTCGGGACCGCCGAATGCGGACCCACTCGAATCGGAGAATAGACGACGATCCGGTCCGCCCGCCGCTTCGTTCCGGGCGGTCCACCCCGGCTGCGGCTGCGACCAGTCCAGGTCGGCGGCGCGCGGGCGGGCCGGGCAAGCGAGCGAACCCATACTGGGGACTCCTTCTCCTGGTGCGGGTACCTGAGCCTGTGCCTTGTCCTGTTTCTTTTCTACGCGCGGTACAACACACAGCGTCCCGATCGCATTCCCGGGCCGCCTCCGCCGCTCGATACGGCGCGTCCGCGCAGCTCAGCCCGGTAGGCGGGCCAGCCAGTCGGCGACGGCTCCGGTGATCAGCGCCAGCGCCTCCTCCTGGCCGATGTCCGCCCTCTTCGGCACGGCGAAACCGTGGTCGCCGTGCGGGATCCCGACCAGCTCCATGCCGGCGGGCAGCTCGGGGAACTCCTCGGGGCGGCCGAACGGGTCCCGGTCGCCCTGGACCACCAGCGTCGGCAGGCCGGCGCCCAGCAGCTCCTCGGCCCGGGACCGCTCCGGCCTGCCCGGCGGGTGCAGCGGGAAGGACAGCGCCAGCACGGCGCTCGCGCCCAGCTCGCGCGCCGTACGGCAGGCCACCCGCGCCCCGGCGCTGCGCCCGCCCGCGACGACCGGCAGCCCGGGCTTCTCCAGCGCGGGCCACAGCGCGCGCCATCCGGTGTCCAGGGTCTTGGGCGCGGGCGCGACCTTCTTCCCCGCCACCCGCCACGGCTGCTCGACCAGCGCGACGTCGACGCCCAGCGGCGGCAGCGCGACGGCCAGCGCCCGCAGGTCCCGGGCCTCGATCCCGCCCCCGGCGCCATGGCTCACGGCCAGCACGGCGCGGGCGCCGGAGGCGGAGGCGGATGTGGCGCGGTGCCAGGTGATGCGGGCGTCACCGGCGGGGGTCGGCACGGTCTCGCCGGTCCCGGCCGTCGTCGCTCCGGACGGCTCACCGGTCTGTGCGGTCTGCTGGGTCTGCTCGGCGCTCACAGGCCCATCCTGCCGCCTCCGGGCGGCGCGCCGCGGTATCGACCCCGCCGACCCCGCGCCGATCGGAAGACCGGCCGCGCGGAACGCGGCTCAGAAGAGCGTGCCCGCCTCGGGGGCCTCCAGCTCGGCCACCAGCTCCGGCCCGTTGTTGCGAACGTCACTCACGGCCGTGGCGACCGGGTAGGCGCGCAGCAGCCCCGCGGGCGGCGGGGCGAGCAGCGGGCGCAGCTCGTCGGGGTCGGTGCGGGAGGGGTCGAGCCAGTCCGTCCAGCGGTCCTCGGTGAGCACGAGCGGCATCCGCGGGTGGATGTCGGCGAGCGACCGCGGCCCCGCGCCGATGTCGTCGCCGCCCTCGCCCGGCAGCGGGAACGGCTCCTTCTCCGCCTCGGTCGTGATGACCGTGCAGGTCACCCACCAGGCCCGCGGATGGTCGTCCGGCAGCGTCCGGTCCCGCCAGAACTCGTACAGCCCGGCCATGGCCATCACCGAGCCGTCCACCGGGGTCACGAAGTACGGCTGCTTGCGCGGCCGCTTGCGCTTCCCCTGCTCCTCCAGCTGCCGCTCCGCCGGGGCGGTGACCCACTCGTAGTAGCCGTCGGCGGGCAGCAGACAGCGGCGCGAGGCGAAGGGGCGGCGGTACGAGGGCTTCTCGTGGACCGTCTCCGCCCGCGCGTTGATCATCTTCACGCCGGTGTCCGGCGACTTGGCCCAGGACGGGACCAGTCCCCACTTCAGCGCTCTCAGCTGGCGGACCGGGCCCGGCTCGCCGGAGTCCTTCAAAGGGCGTTCCAGAACCGCGTACACGTCCTTGGTGGGCGCGACGTTCCAGTCCGGGGCCAGCGTCTCCTCCGGCTCCCACTTCTGCACCGCGAAGAGGCCCACGAGGTCCTCGGGCTTCCGGCTCGCTGCGTATCGACCGCACATAGGTGCCACACTGCCACGACGCCCGGGGCCGGTGACGCCGGGCCGTCGAAACCGCGCGACCAAGAAGAACGTACTGAACAGAAGAAGCACCGCACTCGGACGCGAGGAGCCTCCCGCACATGGACAGCACGAACGCCGCCGATCTGTGGGACCGCGTCGTCGGCACCCAGCCGGACCCCACCCCCTGGCTGGTCGCCGCCACCGGGCTCATCGCGCTCTCGGCGGTCGTCTCCCAGATCGCCTGGCGGATCGCCCGCAACGCCATCACCATCGCCCACGAGGGCGGCCACGGCCTGGTGGCGCTGCTCAGCGGGCGGCGGCTGGACGGGATACGTCTGCACTCGGACACCTCGGGGCTGACCGTCTCGCGCGGCAAGCCCACCGGCCTCGGCATGATCCTCACCGCGGCCGCCGGATACACCGCGCCGTCCCTGCTCGGCCTGGCGGGCGCGTGGCTGCTGGCCGCGGGCCACATCACCGCGCTGCTGTGGGGGACGACGGCGCTGCTGGCCGCGATGCTGGTCATGATCCGCAACGCGTACGGCGTGCTCACCGTGGTCCTCTCCGGGGCCGCCTTCTTCCTGGTCTCCTGGCTGACCGGACCGGACGTCCAGGCGGCCTTCGCGTACGGCGTGGTCTGGTTTCTGCTCCTCGGCGGCGTACGCCCCCCGTTCGAACTTCAGCGCAAGCGCCGCTACTCGGGGGCGCACGACTCCGACCCCGATCAGCTGGCCCGGCTGACCAATGTGCCGGCCACGGTCTGGCTGCTGCTCTTCCACGTCGTCTCGCTGACCTCGCTGATCGGCGGCGGCCGCTGGCTGCTGGGGGTGTGACCCGAGGTCCCGCCGGTCCTCGAACCGGCCGCGAGCGGGCCCCGAGCCAACCGCGAGCCAACCGCGAGCTGTTCATACCAGCGGCGTGTTTCGACTGGGTTTCGCCACTTTTTATCAGGAATCTCACTCTCGGCGAGCCACTAAAGTGAGAGCCATGACCGGCATTGAGACCTCTTCGGGCGCGCACTCCGCCCTCTGGCCCGCTCCGCTCGCCGACAGAGCGGTCGACGCGACCGTCACCGTGCCCGGATCCAAGTCGGTCACCAACCGCGGCCTGATCCTGGCGGCGCTCGCCGCCGAGCCCGGCTGGCTGCGCCGCCCGCTGCGCTCCCGCGACACCCTCCTGATGGCCGAGGCGCTGCGCGCGCTGGGCGTGGGCATCGAGGAGACGGTCCCGGACTACTCCCCCGGCTCCCACGGCGCGCCGGGCTCCGCGGGCGGCGGCGAGGCCTGGCGGGTCATCCCGGCGGGGCTGCACGGCCCGGCCACCGTGGACGTCGGCAACGCGGGCACCGTGATGCGCTTTCTGCCGCCGGTCGCGGCGCTGGCCGACGGCCCGGTCCGGTTCGACGGCGACAAGCGCTCGCACGAGCGCCCGCTGCACGGTGTGATCGACGCGCTGCGCGCGCTCGGCGCCCGGATCGACGACGACGGCCGCGGCTCGCTGCCCATGACCGTGCACGGCGGCGGGGCGCTGGACGGCGGCCCGGTGCGCATCGACGCCTCCTCCTCGTCGCAGTTCGTCAGCGCGCTGCTGCTGTCCGCGCCGCGCTTCAACCAGGGCGTCGAGGTGCGCCATGTGGGCGCCGCGCTGCCCTCGCTGCCGCACATCCGGATGACCGTCGACATGCTGCGGGCCGCGGGCGCGGCCGTGGACGCCCCGGAGGCGGGCGGCGAGCCGAACGTCTGGCGGGTGTCGCCCAGCGCGCTGCTGGGCCGCGACCTGGTGGTCGAGCCGGACCTGTCCAACGCGGCGCCGTTCCTGGCGGCCGCCCTGGTCACCGGCGGCCGGGTGACGATCCCGGACTGGCCGGAGCGCACCACCCAGCCCGGCGACTCGCTGCGCCGGATCTTCACCGACATGGGCGGCTCCTGCGAGCTCACCGAAGCCGGGCTGACCTTCACCGGCACCGGCCGGATCACCGGCATCGACGCCGATCTGCACGAGGTGGGCGAGCTCACCCCGGTGATCGCGGCGGTGGCGGCGCTGGCCGACTCCGAGTCCACGCTGAGCGGCATCGCGCATCTGCGGCTGCACGAGACCGACCGGCTCGCGGCCCTGGCCAAGGAGATCAACGAGCTGGGCGGCGATGTCACCGAGACCGCCGACGGGCTGCGGATCCGCCCACGCCCGCTGCACGGCGGGGTCTTCCACACCTACGAGGACCACCGGCTGGCCACCGCGGGCGCGGTCATCGGCCTGGTCGTCGAGGGCGTACAGATCGAGAACGTGGCCACCACGGCCAAGACCCTGCCCGACTTCCCCGGCCTGTGGAGCGGCATGCTCGACGCGGCGACGGCCCCGGCGCGGAGAGCCTGAGGCGCCCCCGCCATGCGCCGCTACGGCAAGCACACCGACGAGGACGACGTCCGGGTCCGCCCCAACCGCAAGGGCAACCGGCCGCGCACCAGCATCCGCCCCAAGCACGAGGACGCCGCCGAGGGCTTTGTGCTGACCATCGACCGCGGTCGGCTGACCGTCCTGGTCGAGGACCGCACGATCATCGCCATGAAGGCCCGCGAGCTGGGCCGCAAGGGCGTGGTGGTCGGGGACAGGGTCGCGGTCGTCGGGGATCTGTCGGGGGCCAAGGACACCCTCGCGCGGATCGTGCGGGTCGAGGAGCGCTCGTCGGTGCTGCGCCGTACCGCCGATGACGACGACCCGTTCGAGCGGGTGGTCGTGGCCAACGCCGACCAGCTGGCGATCGTCACCGCGCTCGCCGATCCGGAGCCGCGCCCGCGGCTGATCGACCGCTGTCTGGTCGCCGCCTTCGACGCCGGTCTTTCCCCGCTGCTGGTCCTCACCAAGTCCGACCTGGCTCCGGCGGCCCCGCTCCTGGAGACCTACGAGCCGCTCGGCGTCCCCTATGTCGTCACCAACCGCGAGGAGTTGGCCGACGGCGCCGCGGCCGACCGGGTGCGCGAGCGGCTCGCGGACCAGGTCACGGTCTTCGTCGGGCACTCGGGCGTCGGCAAGACCACCCTGGTCAACGCCCTGGTGCCGGAGCGCAAGCGGGCCACGGGCCGGGTCAACGCGGTGACCGGCCGCGGCCGCCACACCACCACCTCCGCGCTCGCGCTGCCGCTGCCCGGCGACGACGGATGGGTCATCGACACCCCGGGCGTACGGTCCTTCGGGCTGCACCACGTCGACCCCGCGCGGGTCATCCACGCCTTCCCGGACCTGGAGCCCGGCACCGAGGGCTGCCCGCGGGCCTGTAGCCACGACGAGCCGGACTGCGCGCTGGACCAGTGGGTCGCCGACGGCCACGCCGACCCGGCCCGGCTCTACTCCCTGCGGCGGCTGCTGGCCACGCGGGAGCGGCGCGAGGGCGACTGATCCGCCCGTCCGCGCGACGTTTGCCACCCCCCATCACATGGGAGGTAACTGGATAATCACACCGGGCCGGTCCAGATCGCGAGACCGGCTCCGGGCGAGCGAGGCGGAAGCAGCCGACACCGGCGCGGGAGGACTTGTATGGCGTGGCTGCTGGTCGTGGTCGCCGGGCTACTCGAAACCGGCTTCGCCGTCTGTCTCAAACTCTCGCACGGCTTCACCAGACTCTGGCCGACCATCGCCTTCTGCGCCTTCGCGCTGGGCAGCTTCGGCCTGCTGACGCTCTCTCTGAAGAAGCTGGACGTGGGCCCGGCGTACGCGGTGTGGACGGGCATCGGGGCGGCCGGAACCGCGATCTACGGCATGGTCTTCCTCGGTGACCTGGTCTCCACGCTCAAGATCATCTCCATCACGCTGGTGATCGCCGGCGTGATAGGCCTCCAGCTCTCCGGCTCGGCCCACTAGCGCCGCCCTGTCCGGCGGATCTTTCCCCTCCCCGCCCCTTCCCGCAACTGGGGCTGCGCCCCAGGCCCCGGGGTCCAGGGGCGAAGCCCCCCACGCGGCGGAGCCGCACATCGGCAGGGGCCGGGAAGGGGCGGGGTGGGGGCTGCGTCGATGTGCTGCTCCGCAGCGTGGCCGCCGCAGGCGTCAAGGTCCGCCGGACAGGGCCTAGGCCAGGACGCCGCGTACCGCGCTCTCCGCCTCCTCCTCCGACACGGGCGCGACCACGTACGACAGCGCCAGGCGCGCCGCCGTCTCACAGGCCCGGCCGAGGTCCGCCGCCCCGCCCTGCGGCCAGTCGCCCGCCAGCAGGCGCACCGCGCGGTCCCTGATCTGGGCCAGGACCTCGACGGGCGAGGGCAGCGGATCGTCCGGGCGGTCCGGGCGCCACGACGGCCGCACCGGAGCGGCACCGGTACCGGCTCCCGCCCCCGCCCCCGCGTGCGCGGGCGAGGGCAGCCGCTCGCTCCAGCAGCCGGTGAGCACCGCCCGCACCAGAGGGTTCGCGGCCGCCGCCCGCAGGGTCCAGACCACCGCGGCCGCCAGCCGCTCGTCCGGGCCGGCGGCGCCGGACGCTCCGGACAGCGCCCGCTCGACGCCGGTCAGATACGCCTCCGCCTCCCGGCGCACCAGAGCGCGCGCGAGGCCGTCCTTGCTGCCGAATTCGTTGTAGAGCGTCTGCCGCGAGACCCCGGCCGCCAACGCCACATCGACCATGCGGATCAACGCCCACGGGCGGTCGGCGAGCGCGGTGAAGGCCGCGTCGAGCAAGGATTCACGTGCTGCGGGCATCGTCGCCTCCCAGGCCATGCGTCCCTCTTCAGCGGCACGTGCGGACAGAATTGACGCACCGCCAGGTGATGTCAATGGCCACGGCGTACGCCCCGGGCGCCCCCGTCCGGCCGTAGTCGTGTGGATCGGCCGAATCCGTATCGATACTGTTCGGCCATGCCCGACTACCACGATGACCTGCGTCTCGCCCATGTACTCGCCGATGCCGCCGACGCCACCACCATGGAGCGATTCAAGGCGCTCGACCTCAAGGTCGAGACGAAACCTGATATGACGCCGGTCAGCGAGGCCGACAAGGCGGCCGAGGAACTGATCCGCACCTCGCTCCAGCGCGCCCGGCCGCGGGACGCGGTGCTGGGTGAGGAGTTCGGCAGCGAGGGCAGCGGTCCGCGCCGCTGGATCGTGGACCCGATCGACGGCACCAAGAACTACGTGCGCGGGGTGCCCGTCTGGGCCACGCTGATCGCGCTCATGGAGCGCGGCGCAGGCGGCGACCGGCCGGTCGTCGGGGTGGTGTCGGCCCCCGCGCTCGGCCGCCGCTGGTGGGCGGCCGAGGGGCTGGGGGCGTACACCGGCCGGAGCCTGTCGTCCGCGTCCCGGCTGGGGGTGTCGCAGGTGTCGCGGCTGGCGGACGCGTCGTTCGCGTACTCCTCGCTCAGCGGCTGGGAGGAGCGCGGCAGGCTGAACGGCTTCCTCGATCTGACGCGGGCCTGCTGGCGGACGCGCGGCTATGGCGACTTCTGGCCGTACATGATGGTCGCCGAGGGGTCGGTGGACATCTGCGCCGAGCCGGAGTTGTCGCTGTGGGACATGGCGGCGACCGCGGTCATCGTCCAGGAGGCGGGCGGCCGCTTCACGGGGCTCGACGGGGTGCCGGGGGTGCTCAGCGGTGACGCGGCGGCGTCGAACGGCCTGTTGCACGGCGAACTGCTGAACTATCTGGGCGGCTAGGGCCGCCGACGGGCCCGGACCGGCTCGTACATCCCGGAGCGCGGGGGCGCACCAGGCGGTAGATCGGCTTCCGCACGCCCCTTGTTGACGCCCGCGCCCCCATGTGAACATGTGAATCCGCGCGCTTGTGAACTTGTGCAGTCGCCGCGGTTCCGCTCACCCCCGCAATCGTTCACCCGCGCGCGTTCAACCCCCCGCAGTAAGGATTCGCCAAGGAGGCGACGACGACCATGTCCCCACCCATGCTCGTCCGCGACGCCATGAGTTCAGTGGTGCTCACCATCGGCCCCACCCACACCCTGCGCCAGGCCGCCCGGTTGATGTCCGCGCGATGCGTCGGCTCGGCGATCGTGCTGGACCCCGACACCAGCGGGCTCGGCATCCTGACCGAGCGCGACGTCCTCAACTCCCTGGGAGCGGGCCAGGACCCGGACCATGAGCCGGCCCACGCCCACACCACCTCCGACGTCGTCTTCGCCGCGCCCCAGTGGACGCTCGACGAGGCGGCGCGCGCGATGTCCCACGGCGGCTTCCGCCATCTGATCGTCCTGGACGCGGGCGACCCCGTGGGCGTGGTGTCGGTGCGCGACATCATCCGCTGCTGGACCGGCGCACGGCGGCCGGCACCAGCGCTGGCAGGCTGAGACGAAGCCCACTCTGGACAACGTCTAACTCAATAATGTCTTCAGAGTGATACCAGATCTGGTCATGGACGCGTCCACTGCTACCCTTGCCTTATCTGACTGATAGGTGATGGCATGAGTGACCTGCTGGAACGACTCAGGGGACGCGGCTGGCGGTTGACGGCACAGCGGCGCGTCGTCGCCGAGGTCCTCGACGGGGACCATGTGCACTACACCGCCGATGAGGTTCACGCCCTCGCGGCCGGACGTCTGCCCGAGATCTCGCGCGCGACCGTATACAACACCCTCGGGGAGTTGGTTTCGCTCGGCGAGGTGATCGAGGTCAGCACGGACGGCCGGGCCAAGCGGTACGACCCGAACGCCCACCACGCCCACCAGCACCTGGTGTGCGCGCGGTGCGGCACCATCCGCGACGTCCACCCCTCCGGCGACCCGCTGGCCGACCTCCCCTCGGAGGAGCGCTTCGGCTTCGCGGTCTCGGCGGTCGAGGTCACCTACCGCGGGCTCTGCCCCGACTGCGTGGCCGCCTGACCCCAGGCGACCGCCCGGTCGCGAACCGAGCCGTGAAAAGAGCGTACGGGCGCGACACGAAGGGCCCGGATCCTTGAGGATCCGGGCCCTTCGCTTTGGTAGCGGGGACAGGATTTGAACCTGCGACCTCTGGGTTATGAGCCCAGCGAGCTACCGAGCTGCTCCACCCCGCGTCGGTGTGTCGAAATAGTAACCACAGGGCGACGGCCAGGGCAAATCGCGAGCAGAGAGCGATCAGCGGGGAGGGGAAGAGAGGAGGGGGCCGGGGAACGGCGGGGCTACGCCGTGAGCTCCTGCTGGAGGGCGTCCCGCAGCCGCGCCGCGCGCTCGGCGACCTCCGCAGGACCCAGCTCGACCGCCCGGGCGCACCACCGCTGGCCCTCGGAGAGCGCGCCCCGGCGGGCGGCCAGGAGGGCCAGGCGCAGCGCGGCGCGGCCGTGGCCCGCTTCGGCGGCGCGGGTCCACCACAGGGCGGCCTCGGGCTCGCTGCCCTCGCGGGCGAGGAGCAGGCCCAGGTTGAAGGCGCCGTTGCTGCTGCCGGCCTGGGCGGCCTCGCGGTACCAGCGGGCGGCCTCCACCACATCGCCCCGGCCGGCCGCGAGCATGCCCATGCGCACCTGCGCGCGCCGGTGGCCCTGCCGGGCGGCGCGCTCGTACCACTCCTCGTACTCGGGCACGGCGGGCTCCATCTCGGCGCGGCCGAGGGACCCGCGGGGCGCGCCCCCGTCGGCGGACGGCCGGTCCAGGAGCGCGCCCAGCCGGAAGGCGGCCTCGGCGCTGCCGCCCCCTGCCGCGCAGCGCAGATGGCGCTCGGCCTCGCGGCCGTCGCCCTCGCGCAGCAGGACGATGCCGACCTGGAGCGCGGCCTCGGTGTGCCCGGCGGCGGCGGCCCGCTCGTACCACTGGTGGGCGGCCCGCTCCTCGCCCCGCCCGGCGTACAGGATGCCCAGGTTGAACGCGGCGTCCACGCTCCCGGCCTCGGCGGCCTTGGAGAACCAGGGCTCGGCGCCGGCCGCGTCGGAGCGCTGGAGCAGCATGACGGCCACCGCGTTGGCGGCCTCGCGGTGCCCCGCGTAGGCGGCGCGGCGGTACCACTGCTCGGCCTGCGCGGCGCGGCCCTGCTCGGCGCAGAGCAGCCCGAGGTTGTACGCGCCGTTGATGTCCCCGGCGTCCAGGGCGGTGCGGTACCAGCGCTCGGCGGTCTGGGTCTCACCGCGGTCGGCGTGCAGGGCGCCCAGCGCGTTGGCCGCGTTGCCGTCGCCGTCCTGGGCGGCGCGGTGCCACCAGACGGCGGCGCTGTCGGTGTCGCCCGCGTCACGCAGCAGGAAGCCGAGCGCGCAGGCGGCGCGGGCCTCGCCGTCCTTGGCGGACGTCAGGTACCAGCGGCCCGCCTCCTGGATCTCGCCGCGCTTCTCCAGGAGCGTGCCGAGGTGGAGCGCGGCGCGGCGGTGGCCGCGCGCGGCGGCCTGCCGGTACCACTTCTCGGCCTCCGACTCGGCGCCGGGACCGGCGCGGCCTCTGACGGCCTCGTCCTCGCGCTTGTCGAGGATGCGGGCGAGGCGGTACGAGGCCTCTCGGTGGCCGCGCTCCGCGGCGGACCGGAACCAGCGCTCGGCGCCGATGTCGGTGCGGTGCTCCAGCAGGTCGCCGAGGGCGTACGCGCCCAGGGCGTGGCCGGACTCGGCGGACTGGCGCAGCCAGTACTCGGCGGCGGGCTCGTCGCCACGCTCGCGGTGGTGGCGGCCGAGGGCGTGGGCCGCGGCGGCGGACCCGGCGACGGCGGCGATGCGCCACCAGCCGGCCGCCTCGTCCGCGTAGCCGCGCTGATGGAGGAGGACACCGAGGTTGTTGGCAGCGGCCCGGTCGCCCGCGGCGGTGGCCGCGCGCAGCTGTGCCTCGGCACCGTCGAGGTCGCCGCGGCGCAGCAGCAGTGCGCCCAGGGCGCTCATCGACGCGATGTCGCCGGACTCGGCGGCCCGGCGGTGCCGGGTCTCCTCCTCGGCATCGTCGTGAGTGTGCGCAAAACGCCCTGTCTCCAACAGACTGACCCTGTCCCCCATAAATTCCATCGTGGCATCACCTGCAACCCGGGTACACCTTGGTATACCGCAGCCGATGAGGTCACTTCAGCGTTTTGTCGACATGCCCACAGAGAGACAACCCAAACGCTTGTATCGCGATTCCTTGGGTAGACGTCCGGCGGACACACGACAAGGCCCGGATCCTTTCGAATCCGGGCCTTGTCTGTCAGTAGCGGGGACAGGATTTGAACCTGCGACCTCTGGGTTATGAGCCCAGCGAGCTACCGAGCTGCTCCACCCCGCGCCGTTGTTTCTCAAGGTTACCACGGCGCGGAGTGGCGGCCGCCCGGATATTCACCCGAGCGGCCGGGGCGTCAACTCAGGCGTCTTCCCGTCTCGCCTTGTCGTCGGCGGACTGACCCTGCTTCTGGTCCTGCTGTCCGCCGTCCTGGCTCTGGCCCTTCTTCTCGGCCGCCTTCTCCTCGGCCTTGGCGGCCCGGTCCAGCGCGTCCTTCAGGTCCTGCTGGGCCTTGCCGTAGGCCTCCCAGTCCTGCGGGTCCTTCTTGAGCGCCTCCTGGGCCTGCTCGTACGCCTTCTGGGCGTCCTTCAGGGCCTGCTCGACCGTGGCGTTACCGGCCGCCGGCGGCTTGGAGGTGTCGCCACCGCCGCCGCCACCGCCACCGCCGCCGTCCTGGCCACCCGGGGAGTCGGATGGTTCGCTCTGGCCGAAGACCACGTCCAGCGCCTTGCTGAGCGAGCTCTCGAAGGCGGTCTTGTCCCCGTAGCTGACCAGCACCTGCCGCAGCAGCGGAAGGTCGGTACTGGCGCCGCGCAGGTAGACCGGCTCCACGTACAGCAGGCCGCCGCCGAGCGGGACGGTGAGCAGATTGCCGTACTCGATATCCGAATCGCCCCGCTTGAGAATGTTGAGCGTTTCGGCGATCTTGTCATCGGAGTTGAACTTGGCCTGCACCAACTGTGGACCGGCCACACCGGTATTGGACGGCAGTTTCAGGATTCTGATCTTGCCGTAGCCGCTGCTCTCCGAATCCGCGTCCACCGCCACGAAGGCACCGAGGTTGTCCCGGCCCTTGGGCGTGAGCGTCGTCGTCAGCGAGAAGGTCTGTTCCTTCTGGTCCGGCATCTTCATGCTCAGGTAGTACGGCGGTACCGACGTGCCCTTGTTGGTCGGGTCGTCCGGGACCTGCCACACCTCACTGCCGCTGTAGAACGTCACCGGGTTGGTGACGTGGTAGCGGGTGAGCAGCTCGCGCTGCACCTTGAACAGGTCCTGCGGATAGCGCAGATGCTCCATCAGGCTGCCGCTGATCGCGCTCTTCGGCTTGACCGTGCCCGGGAACGCCTTCTTCCAGGTCTTCAGCACCGGGTCCTTGGTGTCCCACTCGTAGAGCGTGACCTTGCCGTCGTACGCGTCGACGGTCGCCTTGACCGAGTTCCGGATGTAGTTGACCTTGTTCTGCTGCGCGACCACCGACCGCTCGCCGTCGTGGTCGTTGAGCGAGTCCGCCGTCGTGTCGCCGAGCGTCGTGCGCGACGCGTACGGATAGCCGTCCGTCGTCGTGTAGGCGTCCACTATCCACTTGACCCGGCCGTCGACCACCGCCGGGTAGGCGTCGCCGTCGATGGTCAGCCACGGGGCGACCGCCTCGACGCGCTCCTTGGGCGTGCGGTTGTAGAGGATCCGCGAACCGTCCCCTATGGCCCCGGAGTACAGGATCTGGGGCTCGCTGAAGGTCAGCGCGTACGCCGCGCGGGTGATCGGGTTGGACAGCTTGACGCCGCTGTCGCCCTGGTACCGGTAGGTCTTCTCACCCTTGTCGCTGGAGTAGTCCAGCTCCTTCTGCGGACCGCCGACGATCGAGTACTGGGTGGTCTTCTCGCCGTAGTAGATGCGCTGCTCGTACTTCGGGAGCTGGCCCTGGGACGGCAGGTCCTCCTCTATGAAGTCCGGAGCGCCGCGCCGCGTCTGGGACGTCGTGGTGCCCTTGGCCGCGACCGCGCCGTACCCATGGGTGTACTTGAAGTGGTCGTTGATCCAGTTGTGCTCGGGGATACCGCTCACGTTCAGCTCGCGCAGACCGATGACGGTGTCCTGGTCCTTGCCGTCCGGGGTCTTGTAACGGTCCACGTCCAGGGTGGACGGGAAGCCGTAGTAGTCCTTGACCTGCTGGAGCTGCTGGAAGGTCGGGGAGACCACATTCGGGTCGAGCAGCCGCAGGCTCGCCGTGGTGTCGGCGTCGGCGCGCAGCTGCTTGCGGTCCGCGTCCTTGGGCGCCTCGCCCTTGTAGTCCGTCACCGTGGATTCGTCGATGCCGTACGCCTTGCGCGTGGCCTCGATGTTCTTCTTGATGTACGGCGTTTCCTTGGCCTGCTCATTGGGCTGGACCTGGAACTTCTGCACGATCGCCGGGTAGAGCCCGCCGATCAGGATCGCCGACAGCACCATCAGGCCGAAGCCGATGACAGGCAGCTGCCAGGTGCGCCGCCACAGCGTCGCGAAGAACAGCACGGCGCAGATCGCCGCGATGCAGAAGAGGATCGTCTTCGCGGGCAGATAGGCGTGGGCGTCCACATAGCGCAGACCGGTCCAGTTGCTGGACGACTTGAAGTCGCTCGACTTCACCGCGAGCCCGTACCGGTCGAGCCAGTACGCCACGGCCTTGAGGCTGACGAAGATGCCCAGCAGCACCGACAGATGGCCGGTGGCCGCGCCGGTCGCGCGGGCGCCCGGGCTGGTGACGCGCAGCCCTCCGTAGAGGTAGTGCACCAGCGCGGCGGCGACCAGCGAGAGCACCGTCGCCGCGAAGCCGAAGCTCAGCAGGAAGCGGTACCAGGGCAGGTCGAAGGCGTAGAACTTGACGTCCAGGTGGAACTGCGGGTCGTACTGGTGGAACGGCACGCCGTTGACCCACAGCAGCCAGGTACGCCACTGGCTGGACGCGGAAGCTCCCGCGATCAGCCCGACCACCACGGTGATCGCCAGCAGCACCCACTTCTTGTAGGGCGCGATGCCCATGCGGTAGCGGTCCAGGCTCTGCTGTTCCAGCGACATCGCGCTCAGCGGCGGCCGCAGCCGGTGCGCCAGCCAGATGTTGACGCCGACGGCCAGGGACATCAGCAGGCCGAAGACGAAGAACAGACCGATCTTGGTCCACAGGGTGGTGGTGAAGACCGAGGAGTAATGGACCGAGCGGTACCAGAGCCAGTCGGTCCAATACCCCGCGAACATGACGAAGAGCATGGCCAGCACGGCCAGCACACCCAGGGTCATGAGCAGGGTCCGGACTCGCCGGGACGGTCGGCCGACTCTGATCCGCGGCCCTGTCGGGCCTCCGCCGCGGTCCGGCATCTGGAAAGCCAAGGTGTGCACCTCGAAGTTCGCTGTCGACTGAGCGGGTCCGGGCAGTAGGACCCAATGGAGCAACTTACCCAGGCTTTACTCAGTTCCCGTTTCCGGGTCCGATCAGGGCACGATATGACCCATGTCGAACGTTCCCCCTTCCTCCGGGCCCCTGGCCGCCAATCCGCTGACCCGTGCCGTCCTCGAGATCGACGAGTACGCCGCCGGGCTCGGCTGGGACCGCCCGGCCCGCCTCTTCGCCCTCGTCGACACCGCGCGGCTGCGCCAACAGGAGCCCGGCCTGGCCGCCCAGCTCGGGCTCGACGAGGAGACCGGCACCACGGAGGCCGCCACCCTCACCCCCATCGAGCAGGACGAGCTGCCCGCCGGCACCCCCCTGGACGAGTTCCTGGCCACCATCGCCTGGCCCGACGCGGTGGCCGGCTGCGCACTCACCGTCGAGCGCCTGATGCTGCCGCCGTCCGCCGAGGACTCCGTGCCCCAGAACCTGAGCGAGAAGCAGCTCGCCGCCTGGGTCGCGAAGCATCCGGACCGCCAGGAGGTCCGCATGACGGTCGCGGTGCTGCGGAACGGGTCGCGCGACGCGGCGGTGCGGCTGCGCGAGAAGGACTCGCCCACCGACGTGCTCACCGGCGCCGACCTGGTGCCGGGGCTGGCCGAGGCGCTGTCCGCCACCTTCGCCGACTGACGGCCGCGGGACCGGGGCGGGCCTGGGCGGCCCGGGGCTGCGGGGGCCTCGGGCCTCCGCTCAGCCCCCGCCCGGGCTCAGCCCTTGGCGCACTTGGGCAGTGCGGCGGTGTCCCCCGCGCGGATCTGCTTCAGGGCCTTCATCGCCCCGTCGAGGGTGTGCACCTTCACCAGCGTGAGGCCGCCGGGCTTGTCCGCGGCGGCCGCCGCGCAGTTCTCCTGGGGCGTGAGGAAGTACTCCGCGCCCGCCTTCCGCGCGCCGATGGTCTTCATCTGGATCCCGCCGATCGGGCCGACGGTACCCATGTCGTCGATGGTGCCCGTGCCCGCGATGAACTTGCCGCCGGTCAGGTCCCCCGGCGACAGCCGGTCCACGATGCCCAGCGCGAACATGAGCCCGGCGCTCGGCCCGCCCACGTCGGCCAGCTTGATGTCAATCTTCAGCGGGAAGGTGTAGTCGACTCCGGGCCCGATGCCGACGATCGCCCGCCCGTCCTTCGCCTTCTCGGTGGTGACGGTGACCGACTCGCGGCGCGTGGCCTCCTTGTTCTGCTTCTCCGCCGCGGCCGCGTCCTTGGCCGGGACGACCGTGAAGACCACCTTCTCGCCGGGCTTGTGCTTGGTGATCAGCTTGGCGACGTCCTCAGCGCTGCGCACCGGCGAGCCGTCCACCTCCTTGATCACATCACCCGCGTGCAGCTTGCCCTGGGCCGGCTTGTCCCGCTCCACGCGGGCCACGATGACGTGGGCCTTGACCTTCTTGCCCAGCTGCCTGAGCGCCGCCACCTTCGCGCTCTCCTGGGACTGGGTGAACTCCTCCGCGTTCTCCTGGTTCACCTCGTCCGCCGTCTTGTCGTCCGGGTAGAGCGTGCTGTGCGGCACCACCACTTCGTCATGCGCCAGCCAGCCGTAGACGGCCTCCACGAGGTTCATCTTGTACTCGGAGCCGGTGACGCGCACCGTCGTCATGTTCAGATGCCCGCCGGTGGTCTCACAGCCCTTCTGGCCGGAGATCTGAAGCACGCACTCGCCCTCGTGCGACCCCAGGGTGTTGTAGGTCGGCCCCGGCGACATCTCGGAGTACGGCACCGGGATCAGCAGCCCGGCGCACAGCAGCGCGATCAGCATCAGGAGGGAAGCGAGCATCGTCGCGGTGCGGCGTGGCATGGAACGACAGTACGGGACACGCCCGTCAGTGCACCGCCCGGGCCGTCCGTACGAGCCGACGGCCGAGGGCGGCGACGACTAGGCGGCGTCCGAATCGGAATGTGCGCGTTCCATCGCCTCACGGAACCGCGCGTACCCGGCGAGCTCGGCAACGTCCCCGGTCTTGCGGGTGCGCGAGGCCCAGCCCGTATAGAGCACGGCGGCCAGTGCGGCAAGAACCGGAATGAGCAACCACAGAAGCACACTCATAGCGGCCTCCCATCCCCATGACACAACCGCGACTGACAGATGAGCAGATTAATCCTCCGCCATGTCAACGCTCGGGGCAGGGTGCGGGTTACGCAACCGGAGTACATCCTTCAGCGGTACACCTCCACCCGCCCGCCCTAAGCGCCCCTTACGCGCCCCCCTCAACGAGGCACTACGCCCCCACCCGCCCACCCGTCACCCGACCACCACCCCCCACGGAGGCGCTACGCGCCCACCCGCCCACCCGTCACCCGACCACCACCCCCCAACGAGGCGCTACGCGCCCACCCATTCATCGGTGCCGTCGCTGAAGGTCTGGTGCTTCCAGATGGGGACCTCGCTCTTGAGGTCGTCGATCAGGCGGCGGCAGGCCGCGAAGGCCTCGGCCCGGTGCGGGCAGGCCACGGCCACGACCACGGCCAGGTCCCCGATCGCGAGGTCCCCGACCCGGTGCACCGCCGCGAGCGCCCGCACCGGGAAGTCCGCCGCGACCTTCTCGGCCACCCGGCGCAGCTCCGCCTCGGCGGACGGGTGGGCCGAGTAGCCGAGGGCGCCCACGTCGGCGCCTCCGTCGTGGTCGCGCACCGTGCCGACGAACAGCGCGGTGCCCCCCGCGGCGGCGTCGCCGACCGCCTCGAACACCTCGTCGACGGACAGGGGGGTGTCACGGATCGCGAGCAGGCGGATCGGATCGGCGGCCGCGAGCTCGCCCGGATGGTCGTACCTACGTCCCATGCGCCCCATCGTGCCCCACCGCACGCACTCCACGGAATGCCGGATCTTGCCGGATGGCGGAACATGGTTTCCGCTCAGGCCCTGCGGCGTGCCCTACGGGCGCGGCGGACGATCGCCGCGGTGCCCACCAGGGCCACCGTCGCGCCGGCGGCGCCCAGCGTCGTGGCGGCGTCCTTGCGGCCGAGCCGCCGCCCGGCGACCGTGTGGCGCCCGGAGACCTCCTCCAGCAGCTCGGCGAGGACCTCCTCATTGGTCCACCGCGGGCGCCAGCCCGCCTCGTGCAGCCTGCTGCCGCTGACCGCCCAGGGGTGCATGGTGTACGCCAGGTCGCCCGCCGGGGACGGGGTCAGGCCCAGCCGGTGCAGCCGGGAGGCCGCGCCCAGGGCGACCGCGGAGGGCAGCTCCATCCGCCGGATGCCCGACAGCTCCTCGATCTCCTCCTGCTCCAGCCACCCGTCGCAGCCGACCGCCAGCTCGCCCTCGACCTTCTCCAGGGCGGCGTACTCCAGCGCCTCGACCAGGTCCTCGACATGGCAGAACTGCCAGGTGGGCCGGGATCCGGCGACCACCAGGAGGCGCGGCGACTCGAAGTAGCGGGTGAGCGCCGTGTCCGTGCCGCCGACCAGGATGGCGGGGCGTACGACGGTGACGTTCAGCCCGGGGTGGGCCCTGGGCGCGCGCTGGGCGAGCCTCTCGATCTCCAGCAGGTCCCCGACACCGGTGGCCTCGGCCGTGGCGCGCAGCTCCGCGTCCTCGGCGAGCGGCACGTCGTTGTCGGGCAACGCCCCGTAGACCATCGCGGAGGTGCACAGCACCACGCGGCGCACCCCGGCGGCCGCGGCGGCGGTCAGGACGGTCTGGGTGCCGCGCACGTTGTAGGCCGTACGGGCGGCCGGATCGGTGCCCAGGTCGAGGTCGACGGCGAGGTGGACGACGACGTCGGCGCCCCTCAGCTTCTCGGCGATGGCCGGGTCGCGCACGTCCAGGACATGCCACTGCGCCTCGGTCACCTCGCCGCGGCGCTCGTCGATGGCCAGGACGTGCTTGATCTCGTCGGATTCGGCGAGCCGCTGCGTGAGCAGGGCTCCGGCGCCCGACGCGGCGCCGGTGACCGCGACGACGGGGCGTCGCGCGGTGCGCGGCGTATCGTTTCGCGCTGCGCGAATTTCTCGGTCAGCGGCGCGAACTTCTCGGTCTGGGGAACTCACCGGGCGTCTCCAGCGGTTGTCTTCAGTACGCAGCGCACTGACGCATACGTACCAGGTGACGTCCATCCTGCCGCAGGCCCGCTATCAGCGAAGCACTGAGCCCGCAAACCGGCGAGGTGTCTAGGCTGGGTGGTGATGCAAGGCATTCGCCGCCGGCCCGGGCCGGCGGCCCTACGAGCCGAGGGAACCCGTGAGTGACACCCCATTCGGATTCGGCCTCCCGCCGGAGGAGCCGGATGACGGCGACGACGGCAAGAAGAAGGGCGGCCACGGCGGCAGTCAGGGCCCCGCGAATCCGTTCGGGTTCGGCGCGGGCGGTGGCGGCGGTGAGAATCCGTTCGCCGCGATGTTCGGGTCGCTGAACCCGGGCGACCTGGGCGCGGCCTTCCAGCAGCTGGGCCAGATGCTCTCCTATGAGGGCGGCCCGGTGAACTGGGACATGGCCAAGGACATCGCGCGGCAGACGGTGGCGCGCGGCACGGCGGACGGCACCAAGGACTCGAGCGTCGGCCCGGCCGAGCGCGCCGCGGTCCAGGAGGCCCTCCGCCTGGCCGACCTGTGGCTGGACGGCGTCACGTCGCTGCCCTCCGGCTCGGGCACCGCGCTGGCCTGGAGCCGCGCCGAGTGGGTCGAGGCCACGCTGCCGGTGTGGAAGGACCTGGTGGACCCGGTCGCTGAGCGGGTCGGCGCCGCCATGGGCGATGTGCTCCCCGAGGAGATGCAGGCCATGGCCGGCCCGCTGCTCGGGATGATGCGCTCCATGGGTGGCGCGATGTTCGGCACCCAGATCGGGCAGGCGGTGGGCGTGCTGGCCGGCGAGGTCGTCGGCTCAACGGACATCGGGCTGCCCCTGGGCCCCGTGGGCAAGGCTGCGCTGCTCCCGATCAACATCGCTGCGTTCGGCTCCGGGCTCGGCGTCCCCGAGGAGGAGGTCCGGCTGTACCTGGCGCTGCGCGAGGCCGCCCACCAGCGGCTGTTCTCGCATGTGCCGTGGCTGCGCTCGCATCTGTTCGGCGCGGTCGAGGGGTACGCCCGCGGGATCAAGGTCGACACCGCGAAGCTGGAGGACGCGGTCGGCCAGCTCGACCCGACCCACCCGGAGCAGCTACAGGAGGCGCTCCAGCAGGGCATGTTCCAGCCGGAGGACACCCCGGCCCAGAAGGCCGCGCTGGCGCGTCTGGAGACCGCCCTGGCGCTCGTCGAGGGCTGGGTGGACGCGGTGGTGCACGCCGCCGCGGCGCCCCATCTGCCGTCGGCCGACGCCCTGCGCGAGACGCTGCGGCGGCGCCGGGCGAGCGGCGGCCCCGCCGAGCAGACCTTCGCCACGCTGATCGGCCTGGAGCTGCGGCCGCGCCGGCTGCGCGACGCCTCGCGGCTGTGGGCCTCGCTGACCGACGCCCGCGGTGTGGACGGGCGCGACGGGCTGTGGGCGCACCCCGACATGCTGCCGACGGCCGAGGACCTGGACGACCCGGACGGCTTCGTCCACCGCGAGCAGCTGGACTTCTCCGAGCTGGACAAGATGCTCGGCGAGGCCGCGGGCGGCGAGAAGGGCACCGGCGGCCCTCAGCAGGCCGGCGGCGCCCAGGACGCCCAGGACGAGGGGGACGGCGGCGACAAGGACGGCGGCAAGGGCGAGAGCGGCCGGTGAGTCTGCACCAGGACGCGGCGCGCGTGCTGCGCGAGTGGCCCGCGCCGGACGCCACGCAGGAGCGGCTGCGGCAGGACTACGGCGACCATCTGGCCGCGTATCCGGACGGCATGTGGAAGGCCTGCCAGGACGGGCACATCACGGCCAGCGCGCTGGTGATCGACCCGTCCCAGGAGCGGGTCCTGCTGACGCTGCACCGCAAACTGAAGATGTGGCTCCAGATGGGCGGCCACTGCGAGCCCGAGGACGCCACCCTGGCGGGCGCGGCGCTGCGCGAGGCCACCGAGGAGTCCGGGATCGAGGGGCTGACGCTGCTGCCGGGCGGCCCGGTGCGTCTCGACCGCCATCGGACGCCGTGCGCCTGGCACCTGGATGTGCAGTACGCGGCGCTGGCCCCGCGGGGCGCGGTCGCGGCGATCAGCGAGGAGTCGCTGGATCTGCGCTGGTTCGGCTATGACGAGGTGGCGGGCGTGGCCGACGAGTCGGTGCACCGCCTGGTGGCCCGTACCCGCGCGCTGGTGTGAGGGAAGCGCGCGGGTACGGCGGGCCCCGGGCCGCCACACCCGGGGCGTCGACTGCCGTCGGCCGGCATCAGCGGCCGTCGGTGGCCGTCAGTTGCTGAAGATGTTGCCCTGGTTCTGCCCACGGGCGCCCTGCTGGCCCATGCCGAACTGGGCGGCCGCCCCGCCGCCGATCGTCGCGTTCTGCGGCGGCAGCAGCTCGCTGGGCTGCACCAGCGCATAGCCCTGGCCGAGGAAGCTGAGCTCCCAGCCCTCCCCCGTGTTGCCGCGGCGCCGCCACACTCCGCTGGAGTGCGTCTGGGCCTGCATCTGGACCCGCAGCGAGGTGGACCAGGCGACGATGGCGTCCGCGTCCACATTGACGTACTTGTCGGGGGTGACCTGCATCATCAGCGGCTGGCCCGAGGTCATCAGGGCCACTTTGCCGCGGCCGGAGATGTTGAGGTTGTACTTCCCCGAGCCGGAGATGCCGTACTGGCTGTCCACCGCGATCGACTCCCAGTGCAGGGTGGAGTCGAGCGCGAGCACATAGGCGCTGTCGACGGTCAGCCCCTCGTGGTCCACATCCAGGACGTGGACGTGCTGCGCGAGGTTGGCCAGGTAGACGGTGCCCTGGCCGGAGCAGCGCATCAGGTCCAGCGCCTCGCCGGTGCGGGCCCGGGCGCGCTGCTGCCCCTGCGTCTGGTATTCGCCGTCGAACTCGATCAGCCCCTGGTAGGCGACCATGGCGCCCTTGCGGGCCAGTACGTCCTCATGGCCGTTGAGGGCGACCCGCAGCAGCTGCGGGTTCTGAAGCGCGTAGCGGTCCTGGGTCTGGGCCTCGGTGAAGCCGAAAAGCGGGCTCTGCATGGTGTCTTCGCTCCCCCTCAGCCCCGCGCCCGGAGCCGGTCAGTGCTGTCCTCGCTGGGCTGGACGACGACGAAGCCCTGCCCGGAGAAACCGAGCTGGTAGGCCTCGCCGCTGCCCCGGCCGATCAGGGACGACGCCTTGAAGCTGCGCTTCCCCTTCACCTTGAGGTTGGTGGACCAGGCCACGAGTGCGTCCGGGTCCACATAGGTCTCGTCCTCGCCGCGGCCGCAGTCGACCACGATGGGGGTGCCCCGGGAGGTCAGGGCGACCCAGCCGGTGCCGGAGACGCCCACGTTGAACAGGCCCTGCCCGGCGAACTTGGCGATGCCCTTGACCCGCTCGACGCCCCACTGGAGGTGGGCGTCGAAGGCGAGCAGATTGGTCCCGTTCACCGACAGCGAGTCGCCGTTGAGGTTGACGCACACGACGTCCGCGCCGTAGTCGGCGAGATAGAGCAGGCCGTCGCCGCTGCACTTCATGAGCGGGGCGCCCTCCCCGGTGAACCACTGGGAGGCCATCTGGCGCACCGCGGGCGGGTTGGGCTCGTACTGGATGAAGCCCTCGTACGCGACCATCGAGCCGGTGCGGGCGAAGAGGTCCTGGCCGCTCTGCATGGCGACCTTGAGCATGCTGCTGCCGTGGTTCTCCATTCGGGCGGAGACCGGGGCCGGCGCGTAACCGTTGATCAGTTGCTGGTCCATGGCGGTCCCTTTAGACCTCGTAGGGCTGGACGACGATGAAGTTGCCGGGCGCACCGCGGAACTGGAGGTTCACGGTCTCCCCGCTGTGGCCGGGGTAGGCGTTGCGGCGCAGCCGCACCTGGCTGGAGATGATCACCTGTGAGGCGGCGGACCAGGCGACGACGGCGTTGGCGTCGGCGAAGGTCGTGGGGGTGACCGGCAGCACGACGGGCGTGCCCAGGGTCTTCACGACGACGGTCCCGGTGCCCTGGAACTGCATGGTGAACAGCGCGCCGCCGGGGATCCCGTGGCCCTCGATCCGGCGCACCTCGTGGTGCAGCCCCTCGTCGAAGGCCAGCACGCTCTCGGCGGACACGCAGATCGCGTCGCCCTGGAGCTCGATGGGGTGGAGTTCGGCGGCATCCTCGGCGAGGAAGACCTGGCCCTGGCCGGTGCAGCGCATCAGCTGCATCTCCTGGCCGGTCGCGTTGCCCGTGATCCGGCCGCGGAAGCCGGCGCCCTTGTAGCTGAAGTCGACCTTGCCCTGGTAGAGCACCATCGAGCCCTGGCGGGCCAGGACCGGCTGGCCGCCGACGCCGAGGTCGGCCCGGATGAGCCGGGGGTTCTGCGGCGTCCAGCGCTGGCCGGTGGGCGCCTCGCGGTACTTGGCGAGCGCGGCCTGGACGCCGGGGGCGGCGCCGCCGCCCTGCGGCTGGGCCGGCTGGCCGTACGGGGCGGGCTGGCCGGGGTACGGGGCGGGCTGGCCGGGGTACGGGGCGGGCTGGCCGGGCTGGCCGTACGGGGCGGGGGCCGGGGGCATCTGGCCCGGCGGCTGGCCGAACTGCGGCTGCTGGCCGAACTGCGGCTGGCCGGGGTACGGCGCGGGCTGGCCCGGGGGCGGCACCTGGCCGGGCGGCGGCACCTGGCCGGGGGGCACGATCGGCGCGGCGATGGTCTGTGCCGCGTGCATCTGCGGCGGGTTGGGGGCCACCGGAGGGGGCGTGCTGCCGGGCGGCGGCGCGAAGCCCTGCGCGGGCGCGGGCTGCGGGGCCTGCGGTGCGGGCTGCGGCGGGCCGAAGTCCGGGGCGGGCTGCGGCGCGGCGGCCGGGGGCGAGCCCGCCGGGGGCGCGAAGCCCGGCGCGGGGGCGGCCTGGCCGGGCGGCGCGAAGCCGGGGGCCGCGCCCTGGGCGGGGGCGGGCTCCTCCTCGGCGACCTCGCCGCCGAAGTTCTGGAGGAGCGCGTCGAGGCCGCCGTCGAAGCCCTGGCCCACCGCGGCGAACCGCCACACGTCCTTGAGGTAGAAGTCACCGAGCATCACGGCGCGTTCGGTGCTGAACTCCGCGCCGGTGAAGGCGTAGCGGACGACCTCCTCGCCGCCCGCGACGACCCGGATGTAGCCGGGGCCGACCTGGGACATCTGGCCCGCGCCGTCGATGGTGGCGGTGAAGGAGAGCTTGTGGATGTGGGCCGGGATGCCGTCGAGGGTGACGCGGAACGACTCGGCGTCGCCGGCCTGCGCCCCGAGCTGCTGGATCGCTTCCTCGGGGGACTTGGGCTGGTTGAAGAAGATGAAGTAGCGGTCGTCCGACAGCCGTTCGTCGGCGTCGAGGCCGAAGCAGCTGATGTCGAAGGTCAGGCCGGGCCCGGCGATCTGCACACCGACATACAGATCCCTCCCCGCGGTCAGATCACTGAGCTTGGCCTTGTGGCCGCGTTGGAATTCCCTGGCCATACGTAACGACCGTCCCCCATCCCGATAGCGGAGAATGCATTGCGCGCCAGGCTAACCGCTGCCGCCGAGAAGGAGCGACGCCGGGGAGCGACGTGTGGTTCCGGTGACTACTCGGCCGGGGCCGGGGGGAGGTGCGGCAGTCTTCCCGCGGCCACCACGCCCTCCAGATACCCCCGCGCCCGCTCGGTCCGTGGATACGACTCCAGCAGCTGCCAGAAGCGCCGGCCGTGGCCGGGCACCAGCAGATGGGCCAGCTCGTGGACGAGGACGTAGTCCACCACGTACTCCGGCATCCCCTGGAGGCGGTGCGAGAGCCGGATGCTGCCCTCGGACGGGGTGCACGACCCCCAGCGGGTGTTCTGGTTGGTGACCCAGCGGACGGTGGCGGGGCGGGCCCGCCCCGCCAGGTACTGCTCGGACAGCCACTCGGCGCGGTCCGCGAGCTCCGTGTCGCCGAGCATCCGCTTGCTCTCCTGCGCGGCGAGCTTGTCGAGCATCACCCCGACCCAGCGCTGCTCCTCCGCCTCGGACATGCGGGCGGGGATCAGGACGATGGTGCGGTCGCCCTCGCGGTACGCCGAGACCGTTCTGCGCCGCCGTGTGCTCCGGCGGACCTCGACCGCGCCCGGGCCCCGGCCGGGCGGGCTCTGGGCGCCGCGCGTCCTGGCGGCGCTGTGCGAAGAAGTCTCCCCGGCGAGACGGGGGGAACGGTCGGCAGACACCCCTTGACGTTACCCGCTGGCAGCCGGGGAAGTCCCGCCGCGCACCGGGTCGCGGGGCGAACCACTCCACCGTGGTCATCGCTTGTACGACTATCCCCCGGGGCTGTGGACAACTTTCGGCGGCGGCGTGGCGGGGTCGCGCAAGCTGGGTGCAGTTCGGAGACGGGGACTGTGACCACGGGGGTGGCGATGCATCCGATGCTCAAGCCCGCGCTGCGGCGCGGCTGGCGAAGCCGGGACACCGTGCAGTTCGGGGTGGCCCGGGCGCATGCGGTGGTGGTGGGGCCGCTGGACACGGCGACGGGCAGCTTTCTGGAGCTGCTGGACGGCACGCGCGGGCTGCCGCTGCTGCGGGAGGAGGCCAGGGCCCTGGGGTTGCCGGAGGGGCGGGCCGACGCGCTGGTGGAGCGGCTGGCGGCGGCCGGTCTGCTCGACGACCCGGTGGAGGGCGGTGAGCGGGCGGCCGCGGCCTGGGGCCGCGGGGCGGCCCTCGATCGGCTGCGGCCCGATCTGGCGGCGCTGTCGGTGCTGTGTCCCGAGCCGGGGGCCGGGGCGCGGCTGCTGGCCGCGCGCGGTGCGATGCGCGTGCAGGTGAGGGGCGCGGGCCGGGTCGGGGCGGCGGTGGCGGCGCTGCTGTCGGCCTCGGGGGTCGGGCGGGTCGATGTGGTGGACGGCGGCTGTGTCGAGCCGTGGGATGTGACGCCCGGCGGGCTGCCGCCCGAGCGGATCGGGGAGCGGCGGGACGCGGCGGTGCGCGGCCTGGTGCGGCGGTCCGCGCCGGGGCCGATGCCGCGCCGGCCGGCGGCGGGGCCGATGCCCTCGGGCGAGCCGGGGCTGAGCCTGGTGGTGTTCGCCCCGCGCGACGGGCTCGCGGCCTATGCACCGGATCCGGCGGAGGCCGGGCCGCTGCTGGCCTCGGGGACACCTCATCTGTACGCGGGGGTGCTGGAGGCGACGGGGGTGGTCGGGCCGCTGGTGTGCCCGGGGATCACCCCGTGTGCGGGGTGCGTCGCGGCGGGGCGCGCCGAGCGGGAGCCGGCCTGGCCGAGGATGCTGGCGCAGTGGCGGTCCGGCCGCCGCCGGCCCACCTGGGCCTGCGACACCGCATTGGCCACGGTGGTCGCGGGGGTCACGGCCGTGCATGCGCTGGGATTTCTGGACGGGCGGCTGCCGGCCGCCGCCGGAGCCCGGTTGGAGGCGGCGCTACCGGCTCTCACCTGGGACATGCGGCGGATCGAGCCCCATGCGGAATGCGGCTGCGGTGCGGCGGAGCGGACTGATGCGGTATATGCCTCGGTTGCCGAGGAGCCGCACGCGACAATGTCCGGGTGACCGGCGTCCGCCAAGTGGGCGACGGGGGCCCGGGGGCCACCTCCCGGGAATGGCTCAGCTGTAGTTGGAGGGGCGCATGTCCGATCTGCCGCGCAAGGCGATCACCCGTACCGCCAAGCTGGCGACGCTGCCCTTGGGGTTCGCCGGGCGCGCCACCTGGGGTCTGGGGAAGCGGATAGGGGGACGGCCGGCGGAGATCGTCGCGCGGGAGGTGCAACAGCGCACCGCGGAGCAGATGTTCAAGGTGCTCGGCGAGCTCAAGGGCGGTGCGATGAAGCTCGGCCAGGCCATGTCGGTCTTCGAGTCGGCGCTGCCGGAAGAGATAGCCAAGCCCTATCGGGCGGCGCTGACCAAGCTCCAGGAGGCGGCGCCGCCCATGCCGACCCGCACGGTGCACGGCGCGCTGGAGCAGCGGCTGGGCCCGGAGTGGCGCGAGCTGTTCGCCGAGTTCGACGACAAGCCCGCGGCGTCCGCCTCGATCGGGCAGGTGCACCGGGCGGTGTGGCACGACGGGCGCACGGTCGCGGTCAAGGTGCAGTACCCGGGCGCGGGCGAGGCGCTGATATCCGACTTGAACCAATTGAGCCGTTTTGCCCGAGTCTTGGGGCCGCTGGTGCCCGGCCTGGATGTCAAGCCGCTCATCGCCGAGCTGCGCGAGCGGGTGTCGGAGGAGCTGGACTACGAGCTGGAGGCCGGCTCTCAGCGCATCCACGCCGAGGAGTACGCGGACGATCCGGACGTGGTGGTCCCGCAGGTGGTGCACCAGAGCGACCAGGTGCTGATCACGGAATGGCTGGACGGCATACCGCTCTCCGAGGTGATAGCCGAGGGCACGCCCGAGGAACGGGACCGGGCCGGACAGCTGCTCGCGCGCTTCCTCTTCTCGGGCGCCTCCCGCACCGGGCTGCTGCACGCCGACCCGCACCCGGGCAACTTCCGGCTGCTGACCGGTGACGCCCCGGACGGGCCGCCGGAGAAGTGGAAGCTGGGGGTGCTGGACTTCGGTTCGATGGACCGGCTCCCGGGCGGGCTTCCCGAGCCCATCGGCATCGCCCTGCGGATGGCGCTGGAGGGCGATGCCCAGGGGGTCTATGACCTGCTGCGCGGCGAGGGGTTCGTCAAGCCGACCATCGAGCTCGACCCAGAGGCGCTGCTGGACTTCCTGCTGCCCATGCTGGAGCCGGCCCAGGTGGAGGAGTTCACCTTCGACCGCCAGTGGCTGCGCCGCCAGGCGGCGCGGGTGGCCGATCGCCGCTCGCCGGTCTATGAGCTGGGCAACCAGCTCAATCTGCCGCCCGCCTATCTGCTGATCCACCGGGTGTGCCTGAGCACGATCGGGGTGCTGTGCCAGCTGGGCGCGGAGGTGCGGCTGCGCAATGAGCTCGAGGACTGGGTGTCCGGCTTCGCCGAGCGAGACGAGGAGTACACCGAATCCTCAGAAGAAGCAGCAGAGGCGCACGAGACGGTCGAGGCCGTCGAGACCACAGAGGCGGAGGAAGCGGACGAGGGTCCGTCGGAGATCGTCGCTGAGGTGCCCGGGAAGACGGCCGAGGCATCTGCCTGAAGCGTCCGCCCTCATGGCGGACAGCCGAAGGGGCCGGTCCGATCGGACCGGCCCCTTCGTATCCCCCCTGTGTTACTGCATGACCGCCATGGCCAGAGCGCGGCGGGCGCGGAGCGAGGCGCGCTCCGCACGGCGCTGCATCCGCCGCGCGGCTACGAGCCGGAGCGCGCTGCGTTGAGACTCGGCCTCGTGCAGTCGTTCACGCATATGCGCACGGGCCAGGGCTTCTGGGATGAGTTGCATTTCACGGGTCCTGTTCTGGCGCGACTCGGTCGCACCCGAAGTGTTGCGGGCTGAGGTGTCGGAGACGGACGGGGTCATCGGGACCTGTTTCATCGGGTCGTGCGTCGCTGGGCGATCGATGGTGCCGGTGGCGTTCATGCCATGACCGGGTTCTTGCGCGGGCGACCACGCGGCCGCTTCCGGGCGACGACGACGCCCTGGACGAAGAGCTCGCCACCCCACACACCCCAGGGCTCACGGCGGTCCTTGGCCCCGGCGAGGCAGGCCTCACGCAGCGGGCAGGTCTGACAGAGCGACTTGGCGTACTCGACGTCGGCCGGGGACTCGGCGAAGAAGACTTCCGGGTCGTAGGAGCGGCACGGTACGGCCACGCCGAGGTTCTCGATGGCCTCATCCAACTCGGTGAGGGCGGTAAGCGGGGTCAAGGAGTCCTCCGAAGGGTCGGGCGGGGGGATCAGGTCGGTCGCTACGGACGGCGTGTGTGCCTTGAGTTGCACGGTCGTCAGTTCCTCGTCTTTTCGGTCCGGCTGGTGGCCGGACGCGGGCAAATCAAAAGGGCCGCGGATCCCGGTGTGGGTTCCGCGGCCCTGGAAGGTGCCGACCTGATCGTGGATCAGGCTGGATAACTCCAGGGTCCAAGCCCGCGGAGGGCCCACTTCTGGTGGTGCTGCTGCGTCGTCCGGGATCCGGCACCATTGGCCGCAAACGCATAGGCAATCGCCCGCGCGGTCGCTGCTACCGCAGGTGCCTGGATCGGTCGCTCGCTGAGACGTGCTTCATTGGCGCCGGTGGACAGACCGGTGCCAGGCAGTTCAAAGCCGAGCGGGCAGGCGGCGACGACCGAACGATCGGTCATTTTGATGGTCTTCATGAAGCTGATCATTGGGCTCGCCTCCTCTCGGCGTCTCAGGGACCGTCTCGAATCCGGTCCGGCTAGTTCAGTACAACACGGATTCATCGGATCCCGGAAGGGCCGTTGTCTCCGTGCTCGGAAGGCTATGGGTATGCGCTCCGCGCGCGCAAACTATTTTTCCGTCGAGTTTTACGCGGTGTCTTCGGGACCACTTCCGCCGGTCCCGTCGGCATCCTCCACTCGGGTGAGTTCCCGCCCGGAGCAGAGCATGAGGACGTCGGCACCGAACTTGTCGAGCTTCCGCCTCCCCACCCCAGGGATGCCGGCAAGCTCCCCTTCGGTTCCCGGCACGGCCTCGGCGATCGCCAGCAGCGTCTTGTCGGTGAAGACGCAATAGGCGGGCTGACTCAGCTGTCCGGCCTGCTCGGCCCGCCACTCCCGCAGCCGCTCGTACAGCGCCTCGTCCATCTCGGAGGGGCAGTCCTCGCAGCGCCTCAGCTTCATCTCGCCCCCGTCCGTCAGCGTCCTGCCGCAGACCCGGCAGTGGACCGGGACACGCCGCTTGCGGACCGGGCCGGTCGCGCCGCCGCTGCCGCCGCGCTCGATGCCGCCGCCCCCGCCCGGAGCGCGGGGGACGGAGGCCGCGGAGCCGGGGCGCAGCCCGTTCAGAAAACGGCTGGGGCGGCGGTTCGCGCGGCCCCCGGGAGAGCGCGAGAGGGCCCAGGAGAGGGCCAGATGGCGGCGGGCGCGGGTGACCCCCACATAGAGCAGCCGACGCTCCTCCTCCACCTGCGCGTCGGTCTTGGCGTAGGTGATGGGCACCATGCCCTCGGTGAGCCCGACCAGAAAGACCGCGTCCCACTCCAACCCCTTGGCGGCGTGCAGTGAGGCGAGTGTCACACCCTCCACCGTGGGCGCGTGCTGGGCGGCCGCCCGCTCGTCGAGCTCCGCCACCAGGTGGGCCAGGGTGACCTGGTGGCCCTCCGCCAGACGGCCCGCGCAGAACTGCTCGGCCAGCCGCACCAGCGCCGCCAGGGACTCCCAGCGGTCCCGCACCGCGCCCGACCCGGCCGGGGGCTCCGGCGTCCAGCCGCGGGTGCCCAGCACGGCCCGCACCTGGGAGGGGACATCCGCGTCCGTCAGCGCGGGGTCGGCGCTTCCCGCGCGGGCCGCGCCGCGCAGCAGCAGCCCGGCCTCACGCACCTCGGGGCGCTCGAAGAACCGCTCGGCGCCGCGCAGCTGGTAGGGCACCTGGGCATCGGCCAGCGCCTGCTCGTACACCTCCGACTGCGCGTTGACCCGGTAGAGGATGGCGACCTCGCTCGCCGGGATCCCGCCGCCGCCCCGCTCCACGGGGGTGATCAGCTCGCGGATCCTGCGGGCCACCCCCTCGGCCTCGGCCGGCTCGTCCGCGTAGGCCGAATAGACCGGGTCGGGTCCCGGCTCGCGCTGCGACACCAGCTCCAGCCGGTGCTCGGCCGCCCGGCCCCGGGCCTGGGCCAGCACCCCGTTGGCCAAGTGCACGACCTGGGGCGTGGAGCGGTAGTCGCGGACCAGCTTGACGACCGTGGCACCCGGGTGGCGGGTGCGGAAGTTCAGCAGATGGTCGGGGGTGGCGCCGGTGAAGGAGTAGATGGTCTGGCTGGCGTCGCCGACCACGCACAGGGTCTCCCGGTCGCCGAGCCACAGCTCGAGCAGCCGCTGCTGGAGTGGGCTGACGTCCTGGTATTCGTCGACCACGAAGTGCTGGTACTGGCGGCGCACCTGGTCGGCGATGTCATGCCGCTCCTGGAGCACCCCGACCGTCAGCAGCAGCACATCCTCGAAGTCGATCACCCCGCGCTCGCGCTTGAGCTGCTCGTACATGCCGTAGATCCGGGCGATCTCGGCGGCGTCGCGCGGGGCCTCCCGGCCGGACTTGGCGGCCGCGGCCGGATAGTCCTCGGGCACGGTCTGGGTGACCTTCGACCACTCGATCTCGCCCGTCACATCCCGCAGCTCATTGCGGTCCAGCCGGACCCGGCAGCGCGCCGCGGCTTCCGCGACCAGCTGCACCTTGCGCTCCGCCAGCCGCGGCACCTCGCCGCCCACCGCCTTGGGCCAGAAGTACTGGAGCTGGCGCAGCGCGGCCGAGTGGAAGGTGCGTGCCTGCACCCCGCCCGCGCCCAGCTGCCGCAGCCGCCCGCGCATCTCCCCCGCCGCGCGGTTGGTGAAGGTGACGGCGAGCACGCTCGCGGGCTGGAAGACTCCCGCACGCACCCCGTAGGCGATCCGGTGGGTGATGGCACGGGTCTTGCCCGTGCCGGCTCCGGCCAGCACGCACACCGGGCCCTGGAGGGCCGTGGCCACCTCGCGCTGCTCCGGGTCGAGCCCTTCGAGCACCGCGTCGGCGTCGCGCGGAACCGCCGCGTACTCGGCCGGCGTGGGCACTCGCGGGAAGAGAGGGGAGGGCGTTGCTGCTGTCACCCCGCCATGCTGCCAGGTCCGCTGAGACCGCCGGGACGGTTGTCCACAGCCGTGACCGCCCGGTCATCTCATCTGCCTGGGGACGGGGTGTGTCCCGTCGCACGGCGGCGAGGGTCGCGCGGCGGCGGGGGAATCTCCGGGGCCGGGCGGACGTTCCACCACTGCCATCATGCCGAGCCTCACGGAGAGGCCGAGCCCCAAGGAGAGTAGGACCGATGTCCGGCACTGTGACGATGTACAGCACCACCTGGTGCGGCTACTGCCGCCGGCTGAAGAGCCAGATGGACCGCGAGGGAATCGCGTACACCGAGGTCAACATCGAGCAGGACCCGGAGTCGGCGGCCTTCGTCGAGAAGGCGAACGGCGGCAACCAGACGGTGCCCACCGTGCTCTTCGCCGACGGCTCGACCCTGACCAACCCCTCCCTCGCCCAGGTCAAGGCGAAGGTCGGCGCCTGAGCCCGGCGCCTGTGCCCAGCCTCACACCCGGGCTCGCACCCGGCCTCGGGCGCGACCTCGGGCGCGGGCTCAGGCCCTGGGCAGTGGCTCCCCGTACCAGAGCTCGATGAGACGGGCCGCGATCGAGATACCCGACGGAGGGAGCACCTCCCCGGACTTGAACGCGGCCCGCAGCTCGTCCCGCGAGAACCAGCGCGCCTCGTGGATCTCCTCCCCGTCCACCTGGATCCGGGAGGTGGTGGCGCGCGCCATGAAGCCGAGCATCAGGCTGGACGGGAACGGCCACGGCTGGCTGGCCACATACTCGACCTGGCCGACCGTGACGCCCGCCTCCTCCGCCACCTCGCGCACCACGGCATGTTCGATCGACTCGCCCGGCTCGACGAAGCCCGCGAGCGTCGAGAAGCGCCCCTCGGGCCAGTGCATCTGGCGGCCCAGCAGCGCCCGGTCCTGCTCGTCGGTCACCAGCATGATCACGGCCGGGTCCGTCCGCGGATAGTGCTCGGCCCCGCAGGCCGGGCAGCGGCGGATGTGCCCCGCCGCCGCGATCACCGTGCGCTCGCCGCAGCGCGAGCAGAAGCGGTGCAGCCGCTGCCAGTTCTCCAGCGCCACCGCGTGCACCAGCAGCCCGGCGTCCCGCGCCGACAGCAGCGCGCCCGCCTCCCGCAGCCCCGCAGGGCGCGCCGACTGGTCCATCCGGCCCGGCAGCGCGTCCTTCTGGAGCGCGAAGTAGCGCACCCCGTCGTCGTCGGTGCCCAGGAAGTAGCGGTGGTTCTCGGTGAGCGGGGCCTCGAAGGACGGGGTCATGACGAGCTCGGTGCGCCCGTCGGAGGTGTCGTCGACCAGCGCCTGGCCGCCGGAGACCACGAAGACCCGCGTCGTCGGGTGGCTCCACGCCGCGGCCAGCCACGCCTCGTCCAGACGGTGGTGCGCGGCACGGTCGATGCCGCTCGCGCCGCTGAGGGCGATCGGCAAGTCGTCGGTGCGATCGGTCCAGGTGGTCACGGCTGCTTCCAACTCCCCCTGAGGAACGGGTTTCTTACATACATATGCGTGCTACACGGGGCGTCTCTCCGCGAGATCGCACCACAGGTACGCGGCCGTCTCGGCGCCCTTCATGAGCAGGTCGAGCTCGACCTTCTCGTTCGGCGCGTGCCAGCCGTCGGAGGGCACCGAGATGCCCAGGAAGAGCACCGGCGCCCCGAGCACCTCCTGAAGATCGGCGGCCGGGCCCGAGCCGCCCTCCCGGGTGAAGCGGATCCCGGTGCCGAAGGCCCGCTCCATGGCCCGCGCCAGCGACTGGAGCGCCGGGTGGTCGAGGGGGGTCAGACAGGGGCGGGTCGCGTTCCCGAAGGCGATCTCATGGCGGATGCCCGCCGGGAGCCGGGCCGCGACCCACTCCCGGACCGCCGGCTCGAGCTTGTCCGCGTCCTGGCCCGCCACCAGCCGGAAGGACAGCTTCAGCTGGGCGTACGACGGCACGATCGTCTTGCCGCCCGGCCCCTGGTAACCCCCGCCGATCCCGTTGACCTCCGCGGTCGGACGGGCCCAGATCCGCTCCAGGGTGGTGTGGCCCGCCTCGCCGAGCGTGGCGTGCGAGTGCGCCGAGCGCAGCCAGGCGCCCTCGTCGAAGGGCAGCTCGGCGAACAGCTCGCGCTCGCGGTCGGTCAGCTCCACGACCCCGTCGTAGAAGCCGGGGATGGCGACGCGGCGGTCGGCGTCGTGCAGGGCGGCGGCCAGCCGGGCCGCCTCGGTGGCCGGGTTCGGGACCGCGCCGCCGAACGAGCCGGAGTGGATGTCCTGGTCGGGGCCGTAGAGATCGATCTGGCAGTCCGCGAGGCCGCGCATGCCCGTGCAGACGGTCGGGGTGTCCTCGGACCACATCCCGGTGTCGGAGACGATCACGGTGTCACAGGCGAGCCGGTCGGCGTGGGCCTGGATCAGCTCGGCGAAGTGCGGCGAGCCGGACTCCTCCTCGCCCTCGACGATCAGCTTCAGGTTGACCGCGGGGGCGGTACGGCCGGTCGCCGCGAGGTGGGCCCGTACGCCCAGGGTGTGCAGGAACACCTGCCCCTTGTCGTCGGCGGCGCCGCGCGCGTACAGCCTGCCGTCTTTGACTGTGGGCTCGAAGGGCTCGGTGTGCCAGCCGTCCTCCCGGGCGGCGGGCTGGACGTCGTGATGCCCGTAGACCAGCACGGTCGGGGCGTCCGGATCACCGGACGGCCACTCCGCGAACACGGCCGGCGCCCCGGCCGTCGGCCAGGTCTCGACCACCGGGAACCCCGTGGCGGTCAGGCTCGCCGCCAGCCACTCCGCGCTCCGCCGGACGTCATCGGCGCGGGCGGGGTCGGCGGACACGGACGGGATGCGCAGCCACTCGGCGAGATCATCGAGGAACGCGGCGCGGTTGCCTTCCACGTAGGTGCGGACGGCGATGTCCGTGTCCGGGGTATTACTCATGCACTTGAGCCTATCCGGCCCGGAGGGGTGCCAGGGCCGGGGTCCACGCGCGGCCGCCGCCGCTATGTGTTCTCCGTCACGTGTTCCTCGGCTTCCTCGGCGTGGGGCTCGTGCTCCTCGCCGAGCAGGATGCGCTCGAGCCCGGCCCGGCCCGGCAGGTCGGCCGGGCGGACGACGTCGCCGGTGCGCACGTAGAGAAACGCCGCCGAGACCTCCGACAGGGGCAGACCGCGCTGCTCCGCCCAGGCCAGGCGGTAGACCGCCAGCTGGAGCGGGTCGGCGTCCTGCGAGCGGCCGGTCTTCCAGTCGACGATCTCGTACCGCACGCCCGGCCCGGCCCCGGCGGCCCGCGGCACCCGGTACACCGCGTCGATCCGGCCCCGGATCGTCCGGCCCGCCAGGGCCAGCTGGAACGGCTCCTCGACGCGGTAAGGGGTGCGCCGCGCGTACGGCGTGCGCGCGAACGCCTCCTTGAGCTCGGCCAGGTCCCGCTCGTTCGCGATCTCCGGCTCGTCGTCCTCGCCGCCGGGCAGCTCGTCCGGGCCGAGGAACGGGAGCGGCAGCGCCTCGAAGCGCGACTCCACCCAGGCGTGGAAGCGGGTGCCGCGGCGGGCGGCGGGGCGCGGCGGGCGCGGCATGGGGCGGGCCAGCTCCCGCGCGAAGCCGTCGGGGTCGGCGGCGAGGCGCAGCAGCTGCGAGGCGCTGAGGGTGTACGGCATCGGCACGTCGCGGACGGTCGCGCGGGCGCGGCGCAGCTCGCCGGCGAGCGCGTCCAGGTCCCGGTCCCAGGAGCCGACCAGCCGCGCCTCCTCCGGCGACAGGCCGCCGCCGGGCGATGCGGTCGCCCTCTCCCTCACCTTTGGGGCGGGGTCCGTGTCGGCTTCGGCGGGCCAGCCTGTCCAGAGGTCGTCGTCGGGGCGGTCTTCTCCCCTGGTGTCGTACGGGTCCTGGTCCTCCCCATAAGGGTCGTCGTACGGGTCGTCGTACGCGTCGTCGTCGTACGCGTCGTCGTAAGGGTCGTCATACGGGGGGCTGTCGGCCGACGGGTGTCCCGCGTCGTGGGCCGACGGGCCGTCCGCCGCGGTCGGCTCGCCTTCCGCCGCCTCCAGGCGGTCCAGGTGCGCCAGCACCACATCCGCGGCGCGGCGGCGGCGGGCGAGCGCGTCCGGGTCGAGGGGCAGCGGCCAGGCGCGGTCGGCGGCCGCGGCTTCGAGGGCCGGGTTCTCCTCGTCCTCCTCCGGGGGCGGCGCCCACGCCTCCACCTCGCCGTGGCCCGCCTCGCAGTGCTCGCGCAGGGCCTCCAGGAAGGCCGAGGGGCCGCGCGGCCGCTTCTGCGTGGGCCCCCACCAGTGGCCGGAGCCGAGCAGCAGGGAGCGGGGGCGGGTGAAGGTCACATAGCCGAGCCGCAGCTCCTCGGTCCTCTGGTGCGCCTTCATGGACTCCTTGAAGGCGGTCAGCCCCTTGGCGTTCCAGTCGGCGACCTCGGGGAGCGTCTCCGCGTCGCCGCGCAGCCCGTGCGGCAGCACCCGCGCGTTCGCCGTCCAGGACTCGCGGGCCTGGTCGCTGGGGAACTGCTTGGCGACGAGACCGGGCACCGCCACCACGTCCCACTCAAGACCCTTGGACTTGTGCGCGGTGAGCACCTTGACCGTGTTCTCCCCGCCGGGGAGGGAGTTGTCGAGCCCCTTCTCGTACTGCGCGGCCGTGCGCAGAAAGCCGAGGAACGCGAGCAGCGTGGCCTCGCCGTCCAGGGCCGCGAAGCCCGCCGCGACGTCGAGGAAGTTGCCGAGCGTCTCCCGGCGGCGGGCGGCCAGGGCCTGGGGCGAGGCGGACAGCTCGACCTCCAGGCCGGTGGCGGCCAGCACCCGGTGGAGCACGTCCATCAGAGGGTCGCCCAGCGAGCGGCGCAGCTCGCGCAGTTCGGCGGCGAGGCGGGCGAAGCGGATCCGGGCCTCGGCCGAGAACGGCAGCCCGTCGTCCGGGCCGTCCGGGGTGAGGAAGGTGTCCAGGGCGTCGGCGAGCGAGACGATCTCGGCGGGGTCCACACCCTCGACGGCCTCGGCGAGCCGGCGGTCGGAGTCCTCGCCCCCATCTGCGTCTGCCGTCGGCCCCGCCGCCCCGTACCGTACGAGCGCGCGGGCGCGGCGGCCGAGCAGCGCCAGGTCGCGGGGGCCGATCCGCCAGCGGGGGCCGGTCAGCAGGCGCACCAGAGCGGCGTTGGCGCCCGGGTCCTGGAGCACCTCGCAGACGGCCACCAGGTCGGCGACCTCGGGGAGGTGCAGCAGCCCGGAGAGGCCGACGACCTCCACCGGGACCTCCCGCTCCACCAGGGCGCCCTGGATCCGGGCGAAGTCGCCGGCCGTACGGCACAGCACCGCGATCTCGCCGGGCGGGGTGCCGGTGCGCACCAGGTGGGCGATGGAGTCGGCGAGCCAGGTCAGCTCCTCGGCGTGGGTGGGCAGCAGCGCGCAGCGCACCACGCCGTCCCGCTCGGCGCCGGGGGCGGGGCGCAGCGCCTCGACGCCCTCGTGCATGGCGCGCAGGGGCGCGGCGAGCCCGTTGGCGAGGTCCAGGAGGCGGCCGCCGCTGCGGCGGTTCTCGCTCAGCGCGAAGCGGCGCGCGGGGCTGCCGTCGGCGTGCGGGAAGTGCTCGGGGAAGTCGTCGAGGTTGGCCACGGACGCGCCGCGCCAGCCGTAGATGGCCTGGCAGGGGTCGCCGACGGCGGTGACGGCGTGGCCGGTGCCGCCGCCGAAGAGGCCGGAGAGCAGCAGGCGCTGGGCGACCGAGGTGTCCTGGTATTCGTCCAGGAGGACGACCGCGAACTGCTCGCGCAGGATCCGGCCGACCTCCGGGCGGGTGCCGGCCAGGGTGGCGGAGAGCGCGATCTGGTCGCCGAAGTCCAGCAGATCGCGACCGCGCTTGTCCGCCCGGTACGTCTCGACGAGGCGCAGGAGTTCGAGGCGGGCGTGGGCGGCCTCGGGCACCTTGCGCAGCTCGGCGTTGGTCAGCTTCACCCCGTCGAGGGTGCGCAGCAGCTCGGTGTCGTACGCGCGCAGCCGCTCGGCGGGGACGAGGTGTTCGGCCAGCTCGGCGTCGAGCGCGAGCAGATCCGTGACCAGGTCGGCGAAGGGGCGGGTGAGGGCCGGGAACGGCCCAGGGGCGGTGCGCAGCACGCGCGCGGCGAGCTGGAAGCGGGTGGCGTCGGCGAGCAGCCGGGCGCCCGGTTCGAGGCCGATGCGCAGCCCGTGCTCCTTGAGCAGCTGCCCGGCGAAGGCGTGGTAGGTGGAGATGTGCGGCTCGCCCGCGGTGGTTTCGGCCCCGGCGCTCCGCGCGGCCCCCGGCGGCACCGGCTCCGGGTCCGTCACCCCCGCATTGACCAGCGCCTTCCGCACCCGCTCCGACAGTTCCCCGGCCGCCTTGTTGGTGAACGTGAGGCCGAGCACCTGCTCCGGGGCGACCTGCCCGGTGCCCACCAGCCACACCACCCGCGCGGCCATCACCGTGGTCTTGCCCGAGCCCGCTCCGGCCACGATCACCTGAGGGGCGGGGGGCGCGGTGATGCACGCGATCTGCTCCGGGGTGAACGGAATACCGAGGAGCTCCTTGAGCTGCTCGGGGTCGGTGATGCGGGCGGACATTCCAGTGAGGCTATCCGCGCCCGCTGACACCGACGTCAACACCGAGGTCGGCGCCGGTCCGTACGCGGGCCCCAGCGGACGGGACCGATCGGCATCAATCGGCAGCAACCAGAATCAATCAGAACCGGTGTAGCGAACGCCACATCGCTCGCGCGCTCACTCACTCACTCACTCACTCCACGACGTGCCGCCCCTCCGCCCGCGCGCTGCACGCCCCGCGGAACGAGCAGCGGTTGCAGTGGTCGCCCGCGCTCGGGGAGAAGCGCTCGTCGAGGACGCGCCCGGCCGCCGCGGCCAGCAGCTCGCCCACCCACTCCCCCTGCAACGGCTCCTGCGCCTGCACTTTGGGCGCGGTGTCCCCGCCCTCCTTACGGGCCGCGCCCTGCCGCAGCTGTACGAGCTCCGCGCCGCCCGGCTCGGGGCGGCCATCCGCGAACAGGCCGTCGACCGCGCCCTCCCGCACCGCCAGCTGGTACACGGCCAGCTGGGGATGGTGGGCGACGGCGTCACGGGTCACCGACTGCTTGCCCGTCTTGAAGTCGACAACATAGGCGCGGCCTTCCCCGTCCGCCTCGACCCGGTCCATGCTGCCGCGGATCCGCACCAGATAGGCGTCCGCCTCCAAGGTGACGTCGAACTCGTGCTCCGTGGCCACCGGGGTGCGGCCGCCGCGCTCCATCACATGCCAGCGCAGAAAGCGTTCGAGCGCCCCCCGCGCCTGCTCCTTCTCCTGCCGCGACTTCCAGGGCGCGTCGAAGGCCAGCGCCTCCCATACGGAGTCCAGCCGCTCCATGAGGACCGCGAGATCGGCCGGGGTGCGGCCGGACGCCACCTCGTCGGCCAGGACGTGGACGACGTTGCCGAAGCCCTGGGCGGCCGTCGCCGGGGTGTCGGCCTTCACCTCCCGGCCCAGGAACCACTGGAGCGAGCAGGTGTTGACCAGCTGGTCGAGCGCGCTGCCGGACAGCGCCACGGGGCGGTCGCGGTCGCGCAGCGGCACCTCGCTGTGCGTCGGCTCGTACAGCCCCCACCAGCGGTAGGGGTGCGCCGAAGGGACGAGCGGCTGACCGTCTTCGTCGCGCAGCGCCGCCAGCCGCGCGAGGCGGCGCGCGGCGGCGTCCCGCAGGGCGTCGGGGGCCGCCGGGTCGACGGTGGTGGCGCGCAACTCGGCGACCAGCGCCGCGACCGACAGCGGGCGGCGCGGGCGCTGCGTGACGTCCACCGGCTCGACGCCCAGCTCGGCCAGGAACCGGGAGGGCTGGTCCCCGTCCTCCGCGGCGGCCCTGACGGCCGTGACCACGAGCCGCTCCTTGGCCCGCGTCGCCGCGACGTAGAACAGCCGCCGCTCCTCGGCCAGCAGCGCCCCCGCGGGCAGCGGCTCGGCCAGCCCGTCCCGGCCGATCCGGTCCGCCTCCAGCAGCGAGCCACGGCGCCGCAGATCGGGCCAGAGCCCCTCCTGCAACCCCGCCACCACGACCAGCCGCCACTCCAGGCCCTTGGAGCGGTGCGCGGTCATCAGCCGTACGGCGTCGGGGCGGACCAGACGGCGGGAGAGGGTGTCGGCCGCGATGTCCTGTGCGTCGATCTCCTCCAGGAAGTTGAGCGCGCCGCGGCCGCCGACGCGCTCCTCCGCGCGCGCGGCGGTCTCGAACAGCGCGCACACCGCGTCCAGGTCGCGGTCCGCGTTGCGCCCGGCGGCGCCGCCGCGGTGGGCGGCCCGCTCCAGCCGCTGCGGCCAGGGCGTGCCGTCCCACAGCTCCCACAGCGCCTGCTCCGCGGTGCCGCCGCCCGCGAGCAGTTCGCGCGCCTTGCCCAGCAGCAGGCCGAGCCGCTGCGCGCCGCGCGCGTACGCCGGGTCGTGCGCGACCAGCCGCTCGGGCTCGGCGAGCGCCTCGGCGAGCAGGACGTCGGAGGGGCGCGGCACCCCCCGCCCCGCGGCCCGCTCCTCCTCCCGCAGGGCCCGGCCCAGCCGCCGAAGATCGGCCGCGTCCATGCCCCCGAGGGGCGAGGTGAGCAGGGTGAGCGCGGTCTCGACGTCGAGACCGGCGGCGTTCCCGGCGCCGCCCGCGGCCCCGGGACGCCCACCAGCGCCCGGCCCCCCGGCAGACGGCGCGCCCGCGTCCGCGCCGGGCACGGCCGCGTCGGCCAACCCCGGGCCGGCGGCACCGGCCGCGTCCGCGGTCTCGCCGGGGGAAGCCGCCGCCCCTGCGAGCTCTTCGGACGCTCGGCCGCCAGCCGTCGGCTCGGGCGACGGGCCGGCCGCGCGCACCCTTCCTCCGGCCTCCGCCGGACCGGAATCGACCGGGGCGACATCCGCCGGGGCGGCCTCCGAGTAGGCAAGGTCGACCACCGCGGCGTCGGTCAGCCCGAGGTCGCCAGGCGCGAGGCCCCGTGCAGCACCGGCCGCGTCCGCGGCCTCGGCCTCGCCCGGGGCGGGGGAAGCCGGCGCTCCTGCGGGCCCGGCGGGCCCGTGGCGGCGAGCCGCCATGGGCCCGCCCCGCCCCATGGGCCCCCGCAGCGCGGCCGTCGCGGCGGCGCGCAGGGCGGTGAGGAGGGGGGCCACCGCGGGCTCGTGGCGCAGGGGGATGTCGTCGCCGTCGACCTCCACGGGCACGCCCGCCGAGGTCAGGGCGCGGCGGACGCCGGGGAGCGAGCGGCCTCCGGCGCGCACCAGCACGGCCATCTCGCGCCACGGAACGCCGTCCTCCAGATGGGCGCGGCGCAGGATGTCGGCGATGTTGTCGAGCTCGGAGCCCGCGGTCGGATACGTGTACGCCTCCACGCGGCCGCCCGCGCGGGCGGGCGCGAGCTCCCGGTGGGCGCGCACCGCGGCCGCCGGGAGGCGGGTCAGCGGCATCCGGTGGGTGATCAGGCGGGTGGCCGCGAGCAGCGCAGCGCCGGAGCGGCGGGAGGTGGTGAGGACCCCGACGGGGGCCGGCCGGCCGTCCCGCCGCGGGAAGCTGTGGGGGAAGTCGAGGATGCCGCCCACGTCGGCGCCGCGGAAGGCGTAGATCGACTGGTCCGGGTCGCCGAAGGCGACCAGCGTCCTGCCGCCGCCCGCCAGCGCGCGCAGCAGCCGCAGCTGGGCCACGTCCGTGTCCTGGTACTCGTCGACGAAGACGGCGTCGTAGCGCGCGGCCAGCTCCGCCGCCGCGCCGGGGCCCTCGGCGAGCAGCACGGCCCGGTGCACCAGCTCCGCGTAGTCCAGCACCCCCTGCGCGTCCAGCACATCCAGGTACTCGGCGAGGAAGGCCGCCGCCGCGCGCCAGTCCGGCCGCCCCTGGCGCGCCGCGAAGTCCCCCAGCGCGCCGGGGTCGAGCCCCAGCTCCCGGCTGCGCGCGAGCACCGCGCGCACCTCGTCGGCGAAGCCGCGGGTGGTCAGGCAGGCGCGCAGCTCGTCCGGCCAGCGGACTGCGGCGCGCCCCTCGCGCTCCAGCTCCGCCTGGCCGGCGAGCAGCTCGCGGACCACGACGTCCTGCTCGGGACCCGACAGCAAACGCATCGGATCGGCGAAAATGTCCATGTCCTGGTAGGCGCGGACCAGGGCATAACAGAAAGAGTGGAAGGTCGTGGCCTGCGGTCCGCGGGCGCCCCCCAGGCGCGCCGCCATCCGATCGCGCAGCTCGACCGCCGCCTTGCGGCTGAAGGTGAGCACGAGGATCCGCTCGGGGTCCGCACCGCCCCGCACCCGCTCGGTCACCGCCTCCACCAGCGTCGTCGTCTTCCCCGTGCCCGGACCGGCCAGCACCAGCAGCGGGCCGCCGGGGTGGTCGACCACGGCGCGCTGCCGTGCGTCCAGCGCAGGCGGCGCCACCGGGTCCGGCCGGGTGCGGACCAGCCGGTACGTGCCCGGGGACGGCTGCCGTGAGGACGGCTGTCGGGCCTGCCGCTGGCGCGGAACGGACGAGGAGGAGGAGCTCACGTGGATCGCCGGTCCTGGTGGGTGTGCTGGGTGCGGCACAGCCTCTCATGTGACGCGGGGCGTCACCCGAATGGCTGTGGATACGGCCGCGGGCGCGCCGCGCCGCTTCGGCATGGGCCCCGCCGGCCAGGCGGCCGGCGGACGTGCGGCCCGGGGTCAGTCCGCACCGGCCCCGCCGTCCCAGCGGGCCCGGGCCATGTCGATGCGCGGCAGATGGCCCTCGGCCGAGCGCGCCGCCTCGCGCAGCGGCGTGCCCTCCTGCCGGTAGTGGCCGAGCGCCCGCAGCTCATGGCCGGGCAGCAGCGCGCCGTCCGCGCGCACCACGCGCCACCAGGGCACGGCGCCGCCGTAGAGCGCCATGACGCGGCCGACCTGCCGCGGGCCACCCTCGTCCAGCCATTCGGCAACATCGCCATAGGTCATCACCCGGCCGGGCGGAATCAGCTCGGCGACCTCCAGCACTCGCTCCGCGTAGTCGGGCAGCTGGTGCGCGTCCCCCGTCCGCTCGCCCTCGGCGTGCTCACCGCTCTGATCGGGAATCCGGCTCATCCGGTACATCCTGCCGCACCCCACCGACAGCCCCGCCGGTGTTCCACAGCGTTCTCCCCCGACCCGGCCATCAAGCGTGCGCAAACCCCATACGCGACGTACCATCCGAATTTCACGTCCCCGATATGCACCCTGATGCCCACCTGCTCAGCCCGGGCATGCCACCATCTTCCGGGCGGTGACTGGTGATACGAGATCAAGAAGAGACGGCCGAGCAGCAGGGTGCGCAGCCTCCGGAAGGGGAGGCCCGCTCCCCCAAGGCGCTGCCCCGCGCCAAGAAGCGAGAGCCCTCGAAGCGAGAGCCGAAGCCAGAGACGTCCGACCACGAAGCGTCACGGCCCGAGGCGCCCGAGCCGGAGCCGTCCGCCCCTGAGGCTCCCGAGACCCCTGAGGCTCCTGAAGCTCGCGAGACCGGCGACAAGACCTCCGAGATGCACGACTGCGACAACCCCCAGCCGCCCGTCGACCGCGTGTCGGGCGACGAGCCGCTGCTCCCCGCCCGGGTCCACCGCCCCTTCGACCTGATGCGGCTGCTGCTCGGGATGCTGGGCATCGGCGTCGTGCTGGCCGTCGCGGCCTTCGCCCACGGCACCACCGCCGGCCTGGAGAAGGACATCGGCCACGGCGCCAACCAGGCGCCCACGCTGCTGATCGACTTCGCGGGCCTGGCGGCCAGCGTCGCGGTGCTCCTCCTCCCGATGGCCTTCGCCATCGAGCGGCTGATCAAACGCGACGGGCTGCGGATCGCCGACGGCGTGCTGGCCGCCGTCCTCGCCCATGGCGTGTCCCTGGCCACCGATCTGTGGGTGGCCCGCGGCGCCCCCGACTCGATCCGCGAGGCACTCACCCAGCCCGCGCCCGGCGGCACCCTCAGCGACCCCGTCCACGGCTATCTCGCACCCGTCATCGCCTATATGACGGCCGTCGGCATGGCCCGCCGCCCGCGCTGGCGGGTGGCCATGTGGTTCGTGCTGCTGCTCGACGCCTTCGCGGTGCTGGTGGGCGGCTACACCACACCGTTCTCGATCATCATCACGGTGCTGATCGGCTGGACCGTGGCCTACGGCACGCTGTACGCCGTCGGCTCCCCGAACGTGCGCCCCACCGGCCAGCATCTGCTCGCCGGGCTGCGCCGGGTCGGCTTCGCGCCGGTCAGCGCGCTGCGGTATGAGGACTCCGCCGACGGCGAGCACGGGAACCACAACGACCGGGGCCGCCGCTATCTGGTCACCCTCGAGGACGGCCCGCCGCTGGACGTCACCGTCGTGGACCGCGAGCAGCAGGCCCAGGGCTTCTTCTACCGCCTCTGGCAGCGGCTGACGCTGCGCACCATCACCCCGCCGCGCAGCCTCCAGTCGCTGCGCCAAGCCCTCGAACAGGAGGCGCTGCTGTCCTACGCGGCCATCGCGGCCGGCGCCAACGCGCCGAAGCTGATCGCCACCTCCGAGCTCGGCCCGGACGCCGTGATGCTGGTCTACGAACACATCGGCGGCCGCCCGCTCAACGCGCTGCCCGACGCGGCGGTCACCGACGAGCTGATGGCCGGGGCCTGGCGCCAGGTCCAGGCCCTCCAGTCGCGCCGCATCGCCCACCGCCGGCTGGACGGCGACGCGCTGCTGGTGGACCGCTCCGGCACCATCGTGCTGACCGATCTGCGCGGCGGCGAGATCGCGGCGGGCGACGTGGTGCTGCGGATGGACGTCGCGCAGCTGCTCACCACCTTCGGCCTGCGGGTCGGCGCGGAGCGGTCCGTCGCCGCCGCGGTCGCGGTCCTCGGCCCGGACGCGGTCGCCGACAGCCTTCCGCTGCTCCAGCCCCTCGCCCTCCACCGCAGCACCCGCGCGACGCTGCGCCAGCTGGCGCGCGAGCGCGCCCAGCGCTACCGGGAAGCCGTCGTGGAGGCCTCGCGCGCCGCGAAGGAGGCCAAGGAGGCGAAGCAGGCCGAGGAGGCGGCCAAGGCCGTCCCCGCCGAGGAGGCGGGGCGCCGGGTGGACACGGCGGCGGTCGACCGCAAGGCGCTCAAGGCCGAGAAGCAGGCCGAGAAGCGGGCGATCGACGAGGCCGTGGAGGTGGCCAGGGAGGAGGATCTGCTCTCCCAGATCCGCCGCCAGGTGCTGCTGATCAGGCCGCAGGCGCCGATAGAGCCGGTGCGGCTGGAGCGCATCAAGCCGCGCACGCTGGTCAGCTTCTGCGCGGGCGCCTTCGCCGCGTACTTCCTGCTGTCCCAGTTCACCCACATCAAGCTGGGCACGGTGGTCGGCGAGGCCAACTGGATCTGGGTGATCGCCGCCCTGCTGTCCTCGGCGCTGACGTACATCGCGGCGGCGCTGGCCCTGCTCGGCTTCGTGCCGGAGAAGGTGCCGTTCGGCCGCACCGTGCTGGCGCAGGTCGCCGCGTCGTTCGTGAAGCTGGTGGCGCCCGCCGCGGTCGGCGGGGTCGCGCTCAACGCCCGCTTCCTCCAGCGCGCCGGGGTGCGGCCCGGGCTGGCGGTGGCCAGCGTCGGCGCGTCCCAGCTGTTCGGCCTCGCCAGCCACATCCTGCTGCTGCTGGCCTTCGGCTACATCACCGGGACCGAGCGCACCCCGACCCTCTCACCGTCCCGCACGGTGATCGCCGGGCTGCTGACGGCCGCGGTGCTCGCGCTCGTGGTGGCCGCGATCCCGGTGCTGCGGAAGTTTGTGTCCACCCGCCTGCGGTCCCTGTTCGCGGGCGTCGTCCCGCGCATGCTGGACGTGCTCCAGCGGCCCAGGAAGCTGCTGGCCGGGATCGGCGGGATGCTGCTGCTGACCGCGGCCAACGTGCTCTGCCTCGACTCCTCGATCCGGGCGTTCGGCGGCGACATGAGCTACGCGAGCATCGCGGTGGTCTTCCTGGCGGGCAACGCCATCGGGTCGGCGGCGCCCACCCCGGGCGGCGTGGGGGCCGTCGAGGCGGCGCTGATCGCGGGTCTGACGCTGGCCGGGCTGCCGTACGAGATCGCCGCGCCCGCGGTGCTCCTCTTCCGGCTGATGGTCTTCTGGCTGCCGGTGCTGCCGGGCTGGCTGGCCTTCACCCACCTCACCCGCAAAGAGGCCCTGTAGGGGCCCGGGCACGGAGCCCTTCAGCGCCCGGGCACGGATCACCCGTACGCCCGCACCGCGCGCGCCGGGCCCGGGCGCGCCGGAGGATGGCACCACGCCCCCACCCCCGGAGAGCGCCGTGTCCCGACCCGTACGCGCCAGTGCGCCGGCCGCCGTTGCCCTGCTGCTGGCCGCCGCCGTGGGCTGCGGAACGAGCGGCGACGAGCGGCCGGACACCTCGGCCCACCAGAAGCTGAAGTGGTCCACCTGTCACGCCCCCGACAACAGCGAGGACGGGGCCACCACCAAGGCCCCCGGCAAGCAGTGGGAGTGCGCGACGCTCCACGTCCCGCTGGACTACCGCAAGCCGCACGGGGAGACCCTCGGCATCGCCATGATCCGCGCCAGGGCCACCGACCAGCGCCGCCGCATCGGTTCGCTCATCTTCAACTTCGGCGGCCCCGGGGGCTCCGGCGTCGCGGCCCTGCCCGCTTTCGCGAGGGGCTACAAGGAGCTGCGCACCCGCTATGACCTGGTCAGCTTCGATCCGCGCGGGGTCGGTCTCAGCAGCGGGGTGAGATGTCTGAGCGACAAGCAGCTCGACGCCTTCTTCGCGGCCGACTCGACCCCGGACGACAAGACGGAAGTGAACGCCCTTGTAGGCCGCGGCAAGAATTTCGCCGCGGCCTGTGAGAAGCGCTCCGGAAAAGTGCTTCCGTATGTCGGCACCGCCAACGCGGCCCGTGACATGGATCTCATGCGCAGCGTCCTCGGCGACAAGAAGCTGCACTACTTCGGCGTCTCGTACGGCACCGAACTGGGCGGCGTCTACGCCCATCTGTTCCCCAAGAAGGTGGGGCGCGCGCTCTTCGACGGCGTGGTCGACCCGACGCAGAACCCCGAGCAGGGCGCCCTCGGCCAGGCGAAGGGCTTTCAGCTGGCGCTGGGCGACTACATGAAGGCGTGCGCCGGCGGCAGCGGCGGCGGCGGCTCCAGCTGCCCCACCCAGGCGGAGATCCGCGGGCTGCTGAAGAAGCTCGACCAGCGCCCGCTGCCCGGCATCGGCGGGCGCAAGCTGACCGAGTCGCTGGCCGGCGGGGGCATCGCGCAGTCGCTGTACTCGCGCGACTTCTGGCCGTACCTCACCGAGGGCATGGCGGACGCCGAACAGGGCGACGGCAAGATCCTGCTGGCCCTCGGCGACGCCATGAACGGCCGCAGCCCGGACGGCCGCTACAGCACCCTTCAGTCCTCGCTCGCCGCCATCACCTGCGCCGACTTCAAACAGCGCTACACGGTCGCCGATGTGAAGGCGAGGCTGGCCGAGTTCCGCAAGGCGTCCCCGGTCTTCGGCGACTCCCTGGCCTGGGGTCTCACCCAGTGCTCCGACTGGCCGGTGCACGGCGCCTGGCGCACCCCGGACGTCAGCGCCCCGGGCGCCGCGCCGATCCTGGTCGTCGGCAACACCGGCGACCCGGCCACGCCGTACGCGGGCGCCCGCAAGATGGCCCAGGAGCTGGGCCCCGGCGTCGGGGTGGAGCTGACGTACCGGGGCGAGGGGCACGGCGCGTACGACAGCGGCAACGCCTGTGTGCGCCGTACGGTCAACGACTATCTGCTGCGCGGCAAGGTGCCGGCGAACGGCAAGGTCTGTGGCTAGCGGGCCCGGTTCCGTACCGGAATCCGCACCCGACGTTCCGGAACCTGTGACCGAATCGAGAAGGGACCTGAACCTTCCAGGTCATATCGTGCTCATAGGATCCTCGGCTATGTCGAGTTCCATACGCACCATACGGGCCAGGGCACTGGTCTGCGCGACCGTCGTGGTCGCACTCACCGCCGTCGCCGGCTGCAACGACGACAACGGCGGCGAGAACAGCAAGGACAATGCCTCCTCCGCTCCCTCCTCGTCGTCCGACGGACCATCCGCCTCCGGCCTGCCCACCTCGCTCACCGGACAGAAGCTGAACTGGAAGTCCTGCCCCGCACCGACCACCATGCAGGGCAGCGGCGAGGCCCCGGGCAGCGACTGGCAGTGCGCCACCCTGCGCGCCCCGCTGGACTACGCCAAGCCCGAGGGCGAGACGATCGACCTCGCCCTGATCCGTTCCAAGGCCACCGATCCGGGCAAGCGGATCGGCTCGCTCATCTTCAACTTCGGCGGCCCCGGCGGCTCCGGGGTCTCCACCCTCCCCGGCTTCGCCGCCGACTACGAACGCCTGGGCACCCGCTACGACCTGGTGAGCTTCGACCCGCGCGGGGTCGGGGAGAGCGCGGGCGTGAAGTGCCTGAGCGACAAGGAACTCGACGCCTCCGACGCCGTGGACGGCTCGCCCGACGACGCCGCCGAGACGGCGGCCGCGACGGCGGAGCAGAAGAACTTCATAGCCGCGTGCGAGAAGAACTCCGCCAAGGTGCTCCCGCATGTGGACACCGTCAGCGCGGCCCGCGACATGGATCTGATGCGGGAGGTGCTCGGCGACAAGAAGCTGCACTACTTCGGCATCTCCTACGGCACCGAGCTGGGCGGCGTCTACGCCCACCTCTACCCCAAGAACGTGGGGCGCGCCGTCTTCGACGCCGTGGTCGACCCGACCGAGGACCCGGAGCGGAGCAACCTCGGCCAGGCGAAGGGGTTCCAGCTCGCCCTGGACAACTACCTGAAGGACTGCGCCAAGAAGGGGCTCGCCTGTCCGGTCGGCGACGACCCCGACCAGGCCGAGAAGACGATCACCGCGCTGCTGGCCAGGCTCGACAAGCAGCCGCTGCCCACCAGGAGCGGCCGTAAGCTCACCCAGGACCAGGCCGTGGGCGGCATCGCCGCCGCGCTGTACAGCAAGGACACCTGGCAGTACCTGACGCTGGGGCTGACCGAGGCCCTCCAGGCCAAGCAGGGCAACATGCTGCTCCTGCTGTCGGACTCCATGGCCGGCCGCGACGAGAACGGCGGCTACAGCAACATCAACGCCGCCAACGTCGCGATCAACTGTGCGGACGACAAGCAGCGCTACACGGTCGCCGATGTGAAGGCGAAGCTGCCCGAGTACCGCAAGGCCTCCCCGGTCTTCGGCGAGTTCCTGGCCTGGGGCATGCTCTCGTGCATGGACTGGCCGGTGACGGGCAAGACCGAGCACCCCGAGGTCAGCGCCCCGGGCTCGGCTCCGATCCTCGTCGTGGGCAACACCGGTGACCCGGCCACGCCGTACGAGGGCGCCCGGAAGATGGTCCAGGAGCTGGGCAAGGGCGTCGGCGTGGAGCTCACCAACAAGGGCGAGGGCCACGGCGCGTACAACGGCGGCGGCGGCAACACGTGCACCACGAAGACCGTGAACGACTACCTGCTGAACGGGAAGGTGCCGGCGGACGGCAAGGTCTGCTCGTAGCGCCTGTGCACAGGGAGGGGCCCCCACCGTCCTCGACGGTGCGGGCCCCTGTGGCACAAAAGCCTCGGGTCGGCCTCGGGTCAGTAGACGGGCTTCTCGGGCTCGATCTGGTGGACCCAGCCGATGACGCCGCCGCCCACATGGACCGCGTCCGCGAAGCCCGCGGACTTCAGGACGGCCAGGACTTCCGCCGATCGGACACCCGTCTTGCAATGCAAGACGATCTTCTTGTCCTGCGGCAGGTCCTGGAGGGCGCTGCCCATCAGGAACTCGTTCTTCGGGATCAGCCGGGCGCCGGGGATCGAGACGATCTCGTACTCGTTCGGCTCGCGGACATCGATGATGTCGATGTTCTCGCCGTCGTCGATCCACTCCTTGAGCTGCTTGGGAGTGATCGTCGAGCCGGCCGCCGCCTCCTGGGCCTCCTCCGACACGACGCCGCAGAAGGCCTCGTAGTCGATGAGCTCGGTGACGGTGGGGTTCTCGCCGCAGACCGCGCAGTCGGGGTCCTTGCGGACCTTGACCTGGCGGTAGGTCATCTCCAGGGCGTCGTAGATCATCAGGCGGCCGACCAGCGGCTCGCCGGTGCCGGTGAGCACCTTGATGGCCTCGGTGACCTGGATCGAGCCGATGGAGGCGCACAGCACGCCGAGCACGCCGCCCTCGGCGCAGGAAGGGACCATGCCGGGCGGCGGGGGCTCCGGGTAGAGGCAGCGGTAGCAGGGACCGTGCTCGGACCAGAAGACCGACGCCTGGCCGTCGAAGCGGTAGATCGACCCCCACACATACGGCTTGTTCAGCAGCACGCACGCGTCGTTGACCAGATAGCGGGTGGCGAAGTTGTCGGTGCCGTCCACGATCAGGTCGTACTGGGAGAAGATCTCCATCACGTTGTCGGCCTCGAGGCGCTCCTCGTGCAGCACGACCTTCACATACGGGTTGATGCCGAGCACCGAGTCGCGCGCGGACTCCGCCTTGGAGCGGCCGATGTCCGCCTGGCTGTGGATGATCTGGCGCTGCAGATTGGACTCGTCGACCTCGTCGAACTCCACGATGCCGAGGGTGCCGACACCGGCGGCGGCGAGGTACATCAGCGCGGGCGAGCCGAGACCGCCCGCGCCCACACACAGCACCTTGGCGTTCTTCAGCCGCTTCTGCCCGTCCATCCCCACATCAGGGATGATCAGATGGCGCGAATACCTGCGGACCTCGTCGACGGTGAGCTCGGCGGCCGGCTCGACCAGGGGTGGCAGCGACACGGGGACTCCGTAATGAGTGGGAGCAGGGTTCTTCTCCTCGTAACACTGCCATGGCCCATCTCATTCCGAGACGGGCGGTCCGGTCCGCGAGACGGACCCGTCCCAGCACCCGGGCAGCGCCGCCGGCCGTCAGATGCGGCACGCCGCCTCCATCCAGATGTCGGCCAGCGACTCCTCCAGACCGATCCTGGAGCGCCAGCCGAGCCGGTCCCGCGCGGTGCGCACATCCGCCTGCTGCCAGCTGCCGCAGCCGTCCGGGTACGGATACCCGCCGCCCACATGCTCGGCCCCGGGCCCGGCCGGGCCCGCCGCGGGGATGTGGTGCAGCGGCCCGCGGCCGGGCGGGCCGTCGATCTCGTGCAGGGTGCCGCCGTAGCCCGCCACCCGGGCGAGCACCGCGGCCGCGTCGCGCAGCCGGACGGCCCGCCCGGTGCCGATGTTGACGACCCCCTGCGCGGCCGAGAGCGAGGCCGCGTGCACCGCCCGCGCCACGTCCCGTACGTCCACGAAGTCCCGCTGCACCCCGAGGCCGCTCAGCTTCAGCTCGCCGTCCCCGGCCTGCATGGCGCGGCGCATCGCCTCGGCCAGCCGGCCCAGCGGCGAACCGGCCGGGGTGCCGGGCCCGACCGGCGAGAAGACGCGCAGCACCACCGCGTCCAGGCCGGACCCCAGCACCAGCTCGGTCGCGGCCAGCTTGCTCACCCCGTACGGGCCGCCGGGGCGCGGCACCGCGTCCTCGGCCGTCGACGAGCCCGGCTGGGACGGCCCGTACTCGGCGGAACAGCCGAGCTGGACCAGGCGGGCGCCGCAGCCGCTGCGGCGCAGCGACTCGCAGATCGTGGCGACGGCCACGGTGTTGTGCCGGGTCAGCTCGCGCGCCCCGCCGCGGGTCGCGCCCGCGCAGTTGATCACCACTCCGGGGTGGACGGCGTTGAGGAAGCGGGTCAGCGCGCCGGGGCTGCCGGTGGACAGGTCGAACCGCACATCCGCGTCGTCGCCCCGGCCGAGCGCGGTGAGCTGGACGGCGGGGTCGGCGAGCAGGTGTTCGGCGACATAGCGGCCGAGATAACCCCCGGAGCCGAGCAGCAGAACTCTCATCGGCCACGCTCCCGGGGCTGTGGGTCGGTCATGTCGTCGCGCATGTCATGTGCTCCTTGTGGTGGTGGGGCGGAGGGGGGCGGCGAGTTCGGAAACGTCGGAGGCGGGGGCGTACGGGGGGTGGGCCGAGGCGCGTGAGAGCGCGGCGAACGCGTACGCCAGCAGCGCGAGGGCGGTGGCGCCGCAGATCACGGCCGGGACGGTGGCGGGTGCGCAGGCAGCCGAGACCCGCGCCGCCGCCTCGGCGAACCGCCCGCCGCCCGGCAGCCGGCCGGCCGCGGCACCGGCCAGCACCGCCGCCTCGGCCGCACAGGCCACGGCGGTGCCGGCGGCCGCGGCCCCGCGGAAGCCGTGGACGGCGAGCAGCCGGGCGACGAACAGCAGGACGCACACGGTCACCACAGCGCTGTCGGACGCGGCGGCCGCCTCCGCCGCCGGGACGTCCCCGGGCGGGCGGCCGGGCAGCGGCAGCGCGAGCCGGACCGCGAACACCAGGGGCGGCAGGGCGCAGAGGAACAGCGCCACCGTGCCCGCGAGCAGCGGCCGCGCCCCCGCCGCGAACTCCTCGAGCCCACGGCTGGCCGCCAGCCTCCGGCGTGCCCGCCGCGCGAACCAGCGCGCGCACCACGCGGCGGGCGCGACGGCGAGGGCGAGGACGACAACCGCCTCCGCGGCGAGGGGCCAGTCGGCGGGCGCGGTGCCGTAGGGCCGCCACACACCGGTGCGCACCCCGGCCAGCAGCCAGTCGCCGCAGAGGGCGTACGCGACGAGCCAGCCGGCGCGGAGCAGCCCGGCCGGCCGCCCGGCGAACCCGCCGCCCCGCGCCTTCAGCGGCCCGCGCGCCAGGCACAGCCACAGCGCGGCCCCCGCCAGCACCGCCCCACCGGCCCCGGCGGCCACCCGCGCCCCCGGCGCCGCGTCCTGCGCCCTGGCGAGCCAGACGACGACCGCCGCGCCGAGCACACCGGGCACCAGGTGCAGCGCGCCCAGCGCCGGCCCGCCGCAGGCCCGCCCGCGCGGCGGCGCGGCCGCCGGGCCGCCCGGGGCGCCCGGGGCTCCTGGGACGCCTGGGACACCTGGGACACCTGGAACATCGTCTTCGCGGTCTTCGCGGGGGACGCGCGCGTACAGCTCCTCGGCGAGCGAGAAGACGTCGCGGTGGCGGAAGCGGGCGGCGGTGCGGTCCGTCACGCCGTGGGCCTCCAGACCGGCGGCGATCTCCAGCGGGTCGACGGCGTACGCGCACAGCTCGTGGTGACGGTGTATCAACGCCCGCACCGGATCCGCCGACCCCCGGCCGACGGGCGCGGCGTCCCCGGAAAGGTGGGGGGCCGCCTCGGCAGCGGCGTCCGACGGCCGCGGGACGTCCCCCGGGGCGGCGGGGCCCGGCCGGGTCATGGGCGCGCCTCCCCCGGCAGGGGGGCGCACGGGCCCACGCCCAGGGGCTCGGGTCCGGGTCCTGTGTCGGTGCCGGGCCGTGCGGCGGCCCAGCTGGGGATGTGGTCCTCGGGCGCGGGGCCGGGGCGGCGGACGGCCGCCCAGCGGCCGGGGATATGGGCCTCGGCCGGGCGGGCGAAGGGCACGGGCTCGCCGTCCGGGCCGAACTCCTCACGGCGCACCGGGCAGTGCGACATCAGCTCCAGATAGATGCCGCGGAACGCCGCCACGTTCTGCTCGGCGGTGAAGAGCTCCAGCGCACGGGCGCGCGCCGCGGCGCCCAGGCGCTCCCGGCGGGCGGGGTCGGCGAGAAGCTCCAGGCAGGCGTCGCCGAGCGCCCGCGGATTGCGCGGCGGCACCACCAGGCCGGTGCCGCCGATGACCTCGCACACCGCGCCGACGTCGGTCGACGCCGTGGCGCGCCCGCAGAACATGGCCTCCACCAGCCCGACCGGGAAGCCCTCGACGACGCTGGACAGCACCACGACGCTGCCCGCCGCGTAGGCGTCCGCCGCGGTCGGCAGCTCCGGGTCGCCGAGGCGCTCGAAGGAGACGGGGTTGTCGCCGACCGTGTGGGCGTCCGCGGCCTCGTCGGGGAAGAGGTGGGCGGCGAGGGCGCGGCAGTGGGCCGGGTAGCCGCCGACGGTGGGGGCGGCGGGCCCGGTCTCGACGAGGCGCAGCCGCGCCCGGGGCACCGCCCGCCGCACCTGCGCGAAGGCGTGCAGCAGCGCCACGACGTCCTTGGCGGGTTCGAGGCGGCCCAGCCACACCAGCGTCCAGCCGTCGTCGGCGCCGCGGCCGGCGCCCCCGCTCCGGCCCCCGCCTGATTCCGTGCCCGTGCCGCGCTCGCCGACCTCGGCGAAGCGGCCGGCGTCCATGCCCGGGTAGACGGTGCGCAGCCGCTCCGGGGCGGCGCCGCAGCGCTCCTGCCAGCGGCGCGCATGGGCGTTGCCGGGGGTGATCAGCGCGGCGCGGGCGTACGCCTCGGCGGCCAGCCGGCCCTGGAACGAGGCGAGCAGCGTCCGCACCGGCCCGGAGAGGGCCGCGCCTCGGGGCGCGGCGGGGCGGGCCGCGGTCGCCAGGTAGTACTCGCGCAGCCGGACGCCGTACTCGGTGATCAGGAGGGGGGTGCCGAAGAAGCGCCCGGCCAGCAGCCCCGGGAGCGCGGCCGGGCCCGCCGAGGCGGCGTGGCACAGATCCACCCCGGACAGGCCCGCGTCCGCCCCCGCCCCGGCCGGAGCGGACCCGTCGCCGTACCAGTCGAGCGACAGCGGGCGCAGCGCGCGCTCCAGCGCTCCGGCCACGGTCAGCAGGTCGGCGACCCGGGCCCGGTGCGCGCCCTGGAGCGCACCGGGGGTGTGGCAGGCCCGCTCCAGGGCGCGCACGGCCGTCTCGGAGCGGAGCGCGGCGGGCAGCCCGCCGCGCTCCCGGGCCAGCTCGGCGAGCCCGTACAGGCCGCTGGCGAAACGGTCCGCCTGGCCTGTGGCGGCCCCGGAGACGCCGGGACCGTCAGGGGCGTCGGGACCGCCCGCGCTGCCGGGCCCGCCCGGCGCGCTGATGGCCGCCGCCAGCTCCCCGAAGCACTCGGCGAACCGCCGCCGCTCGCGCCGCCCGTAGGACCCCCCGTCCCGGCGCTCCCCCCACAGCGGCGCCGTACGGACCCGCCGCACCGAGTCGGGCAGCTCCATGAAGCCCCCCGCCGCCTGGCGGGCGCCGCGGCTGAGCGCGTAGACCTCGAACTCGTGCTGGGCGAGCCCCCGCACCAGCCGGTCGCACCACAGCCCCGCCTCACCGCCCGCGTACGGATATCCACCCTCCGTGAGCAGTCCCACGCGCATGAGCGCACCCCCGATCTCCCATGTCGGCAAGCCGTCGCGCCGCCGTCCGGCAGCGGGAGCACGTTATGCGGGAGGGGTGGTGGTGCGGCGGACGGTTGTCCGTCGCACCACCGGAAGGGGTGAACGCCCGTGACCTTCCCTGACGTCAGGCGTTGTCAAATGCCGCTCGGCGGCGATGCGTCAGCCGGGGGCGGGGCCGGGCCGGGTTCGCCGGCCCGCCGCTACCGGTTCGCGGTGCCGCCGCCCGAGGCGCCGGCGGGGTACGGCCAGGCGTTCGGCCGACAGGTGACCCCGTCCGTGGACAGGAACTTGGTCTGCTGCATCATCACCGGCGCCAGCGCGCCCTGCCGGGAGCATGCCTCGTGGTTGTGGCCGAGCCGGTGGCCCACCTCGTGGTTGATGAGCATCTGCCGGTAGGCGTGCATCTTGTCGTCGCCGAAGGTCTTCGCGCCCTGCGCCCACCGATAGGCGTTGATCATGACGCGCTCGGTGGAGGCGGAGTCACAGGAGACGTTGTCCTGGGTGGTGTCAAGGCCGGATTTCAGACACCAGTCCGCGGTGGTGCCGGGGCTCGCCAGCGTGATCACGAAGTCGGCCCGGCCCGAGGAGACCCGGTCGAAGGAGCGCATCCCGGCGTGTGCCCAACTGCGGTCGTCGTTGAGCGTCTTGTGCACGGCCTTCGCGAACAGCTCGCCGTCCAGCGGCAGGCCCTTCTCCACGTCCACGCGGTAGCGCCACACCCGGCCCCGGCCGGTCCCCTTGTCCTGCCCGGGGACCGTGGTGAACGCCCCGGACCCGCTCAGCTTCGGGTCCAGCGGGAACTGCCGCGCCATCAGCGCGTCGTACGAGGTGGCCTTCGGGCTCGGGGTGGCGGTGGAGGGCGCCGCCCGCCCGGCCCGCCCGTCGTCGCGGTCGCCCGCGGCGTCGGTGCGCTCCGCGCCGCCTTGGGCCCGTGCGGTGTTGCCGCCGTCCTGCGGCCCGTTGGCCACCTGCCCGGCGACCACGACCGCCAGCACGGTGGTCACGGCCGCGGCGGCGACGCCGGTGAACGTCCGCCCCTTGCCGCCCTTGCCGCCCACGTCCTGAGGCTCGTCCTCCGCGCCGTCGTCGGCATCGGGCTCGGCGCCGCCGCCGACGTCGGTGCGGCGCGGTCTCCGCTCCGCTCCCGGGGCGCCCGCCGCGAACACGTCCTCGCCGTCGCAGTCGAGGGCGTCGGCCGTGTCGAACGCGTCCACGAACTCCTTGCGCGGGCCGGGCATCAGGCCACCCGCCGCCGCACCCGCCGGCGGGCCCGCGGTCCGCGCCCCGAAGGACGCCCGCGCCCCGCCCGGCACACCACCGGGACCGCCGCCGCGCCGCGCCGGACCGCCGGGGCCCATCGGACCGCCGGGGCCCATCTGGCCGCCGGGCCCGCTCGGCGCGCCCAGGGCGCCCCAGCCGCCGCCCGGCTCGCGGTGCTCCGGGTGCCCGCCCCTGGCCCGCGGCACCGCGGGCCCCTGCGGACGCATCCGCGGCACGCCCTGCGGCGGGGTCACCCCGGGGTCCGCGCCGGTCCCCGGCGCCACCCGCCGTCTGCGGCCGGTGCCCGGAGCCGCGCCGGAGGCCGTGTACTCCACGAAGCCGGGACCGGCGCCGGGGCCGCGCCCGCCGCCGGAGGCCGAGCCCGGGCCCGCCTGCCCGGACGGGCGGTCGCGGCCCTCCTGGCTGCCACGTGCGCTGTGTTTACCCACGCGCCGCACCGCTCCCGTCCGCGCCCGGCACCGGGGTGGCCGGCTCTCCCGGGTCGCCCCGGCGGCCGCCGTCCTCCCGGCCCTCCAGGCCTTCTCTGACTTCTCTGGGTTCTCTGCCTGTCACATCGTCGAGCAGCTCGCGGATCCCCCGCGCCACTGCCTCGGGACACTCCATCATCGCCACGTGCCCCGCGTCCACCAGCGTCAACAGCCGCGAGTCGCGGAAGGCCGCGCCGGCCCGCCCCGCCATCCGGTAGGACACCAGCTGATCACGCATGCCGTAGACCAGCAGCGTCGGCGCCAGCACCCGCTCGGCCTGGCGCCACATCGAGTGCTGGCCGCCGAGGGTGTACGAATCGACGAGGCCGCGCGCCGAACGGGACAGCGCGTCCCAGAAGTACGGGAGGGCGAGCCGCCGCTCGAACTCCTCCACCGCCATCGCGAAGTGCTCCGGGCCGACCCGCGACGGGTTGCCGTAGGTGAGCGCCATGACCTCGCGGGTGCGGCGCTCAGCGTCCCAGTCCTTGGTCAGCCGGGTGAACAGCTGGGTGACGCCGGGGATCGCGAGCAGCGCGGTGGGGACCGCGGTGCGCTGCGGGGGCAGCTCGGGCAGCGCGGGCGAGACGAGGGTGAGCGTGCGCACCAGATCCGGCCGCAGCGCGGCGACCCGGGTGGTGACCGCGCCGCCCAGCGAATTGCCGATCAGATGGACGGGCCCGCGCCCGCTCGCGTCGAGATAGCGGACCACGGCGCGGGCGTGGCCGGCTATGGAGTAGTCGCCGTCGTCCGGCGGCGGGGAGTCGCCGAAGCCGGGCAGGTCCAGGGCTTCCCCGTCCACCAGGTCGGCGAGCGGCTCCATCAGGAGCGACCAGTTCATCGAGGAGCCGCCGAGCCCGTGCACATACAGCGCCGGCGGCAGGCCGTCCCGCACCGGCGGACGCGACCGTACGGTGAGAGTGAGGCCGGGGAGGCGCGCGGTGCGCAGCTTCTCCCCCGCTCCGACACGAACGGGCCGGGCGGGCGGGACCGCGGAAACAGTGCGGGCATCCGGCTGCTCGGTCGAAGACATGCGGCAATGTTACGAGACGATCACGTACGGAGCTCTGTGTTCGGCCTCACAGGCCGCGTAGCGTCCGAAAGTGAGCTCTCCTAGGCTCGTAATACACAGGGACGATCACCCGGGCCGGAAGCGGGCGGGACAGGCGCCCGGATCCGGGGACCCGGGGAACGCAGGAACTCAGGAACGCCCCAGGAGAACGCGCCCCAGGGAAGGGGAGAGATGTCCGTCGACCCCAGCGACCCCGAGACCTTCGAGGAAACCGACGTCACCGAATCCGCCGTGGAGGACGTCGAGGCGCCGGAAGTGGACGCCGCGGAGCAGCGCCACGATCTCCTTCCGCACCGGGACGAGCCTCCGCCCCGGATCACCGACAGACTGGTGGAGGCGAACGAGGCGGACCGGGTGGAACAGACCCGGGTCGTCGAGGTGAACGAGGACGACTATCAATGACCTGCGCCATTTGTCAGCTTTTCATGGAGTCCGGTCCGTGAAATTCTCCGTACGGACCGCGCGCCGGCCTGTTACCCAAAAGTACGATGGCGGCGCGGTGGACACCGTGTACGGAACACTCATTTGGGAGGCGGCGTGACAGCCATCGAGCAGACCGAGGCGCGCCCGCGTGGCACGCGCCTGCCGCGCCGAGCCCGACGGAATCAGCTCCTGGGGGCCGCCCAGGAGGTCTTTGTCGCACAGGGCTATCACGCGGCGGCCATGGACGACATCGCCGAGCGCGCCGGGGTCAGCAAGCCCGTGCTCTACCAGCACTTCCCCGGCAAGCTCGACCTCTATCTGGCCCTGCTGGACCAGCACTGCGAGGCGCTGCTCCAGGCGGTGCGCACCGCGCTGGCGTCGACGACCGAGAACAAGCAGCGGGTCGCCGCCACCATGGACGCCTACTTCGCGTATGTCGAGAACGAGGGCGGCGCCTTCCGCCTCGTCTTCGAGTCCGACCTGACCAACGAGCCGGCCGTGCGCGAGCGCGTGGACCGGGTCGCGCTCCAGTGCGCCGAGGCGATCAGCGAGGTGATCGCCGAGGACACCGGGCTGTCGCAGGACGAGTCGATGCTGCTGGCGGTCGGCCTCGGCGGGGTCTCGCAGGTGGTCGCGCGCTACTGGCTCTCCAGCGAGAGCTCCGTCCCGCGCGACACGGCGGTGCAGCTGCTCACCTCGCTGGCCTGGCGGGGCATCGCGGGCTTCCCTCTGCACGGGACCGAAGGCGGCCACTGAACGGCACGGCCCCGCCGCGTATTCCCCGCGGACGGCCGCGCGTGTTCGCTGCGGGCGTGCGCCCGGGCGGCCCGCTCGGTCTCCGCACCGGGCTAATGTGTGCTGCGTACGGCGCGGCTGGCCGCGCACCCAACTGACCGTCGGAGGGACAAAGCCGTGGAGGTCAAGATCGGCGTGCTGCACGCGCCCCGCGAGATCGTCTTGGAGAGCGGGCAGACCGCCGAGGAGGTCGAGCGCGCGGTGGCCGAGGCGCTCGCCGGCAAGGCGCAGCTGCTGACCCTGGTGGACGACCACGGCCGCAAGGTCCTGGTCCCGTCCGACCGGCTGGCGTACGTCGAGATCGGCGAGCCGACCGCCCGCAAGGTCGGCTTCAGCGCGCTCTGAGCGTCCGAGCGTCCGCGCCAACAGCGGCGGGGCCCGGTGGGGAAACCTCACCGGGCCCCGCCGCTTTCCGTGCGGAAGGCCACCTTCGGGTGCGGCTCGGGCCGACAGGGTTGCCTACCCCCGGCCGGGGGTAGGACGGCCTCGACCAGGGCACGGACCGATGTGACCCCGGGCCCCGGTCCCGATCCCCGCCCACGGGAAGGACGCACCATGATCTTGGAAGCGCTCGCCTCCGTACTGATCGGTCTCGCCATCGCTTACGGGGCGGGCCGATGGCAGCCCCGGAGGTTCCATTCCAGGCGTCTGTTGCTGTCCACCGGCCCCGGCGCCGCACTGCTCGGCGCCCTGCTCGCCCACGCCGTGCTGGGCGCGGGCCACACGGCGACGGTGCTGATCGTCGCGCTCGGCTTCGCGGTGGCGCTGCTGTCGCTGCTGGTCCGCCCGGCGAGCGGGCTGCGCCGCTCCGCCCCGGCCTGAGACCCGGCCGCGCGGCACACCACGTCCACCGGCCCATCCGTCCGACATGAGCGGCGGCCCGCACCCCCCTGGGGCACGGGCCGCCGCTGCCGTTCCGTCCGCCGGCTCAGGAGGCCAGGCCCAGCGCGGCCATCCGCTTGGTGTGCGCCTCGGTGATCCGGGAGAACATCCGGCCGACCTCCGCCAGGTCGAAGCCGTCCGCCACCCCGCCGACCAGCATGGTGGACAGCGCGTCCCGCTCCGCGACCACGCGCTGCGCCTGCGACAGCGCCTCGCCCATCAGCCGCCGCGCCCACAGCGCCAGCCGCCCGCCGACCCGCGGGTCCGCCTCGATGGCCGCCCGCACCTTCTCCACCGCGAACGTGGCGTGGCCGGTGTCGTCGAGCACGCTCAGCACCAGCCCTCGGGTGTCCGAGTCCAGCCGGGCCGCCACCTCGCGGTAGAAGTCGCTGGCGATCGAGTCGCCGACGTACGCCTTGACCAGGCCCTCCAGCCAGTCCGACGGAGCGGTCTGGCGGTGGAACCCGTCCAGCGCCGCCGCGAAGGGCTCCATGGCCGCCGTCGGCTGCTCGCCCACCTCCGCCAGCCGGTCCCTGAGCTGCTGGAAGTGGTGGAACTCGGCGGACGCCATCTTCGCCAGCTCCGCCTTGTCCTCCAGCGTCGGCGCCAGCTTGGCGTCCTCGGCCAGGCGCTCGAAGGCGGCCAGCTCGCCGTAGGCGAGGGCGCCGAGCAGATCCACGACGGCGGCCCGGTACTGCGGGTGGGCGGCGGCCCGATCCCAGTCCTGGGCGGCGATCCCGGTGGGCTCCTCGCCGGTGTGTCCCTCTGCGGTCTCCCCGGCGGCGGGGGCGTTATCCGGTGTGTCAGACGTCTCCATGCAGCGCACAATAGCCCGCTGAGCGCCCCTGGGAAGGCCCTGGTCAGCCATGGCCGACCACAGGGCGGAACCGGCATCCCGGTCACAGATGCGCGCTCTCGGGGTACAGTGCTATTGGCGCCCGTCGAGTATCGGCGGGTCGTTCCACGAATACGGATGCCCGGTCGGTGGCCCGATCGGCTCCAAACCGACCGCCCTCCGCGCGGCGCGCATGGAATCGTGCGCACGGCAGGAGGGACCCGCTCGCGGTATGAGCGCTCGAGCGAGGGCAGTGGTCCCGCGCCGGACCGGCCACCCCAAGGCCGGTTGTACTCGGGGCGCCGTGCGACCCCCTTCGCCGCCTCACGCCGCGTCTCACAGAAGAGGCAAGCATCCTGACCACTTTCCGAGAACTCGGGATCCTCCCCGAGACGGCCGAGGCCCTCGAGGCCGTCGGCATCACGTCCCCGTTCCCCATCCAAGAGATGACGCTCCCGGTGGCCCTCTCGGGCTCCGATGTCATCGGCCAGGCCAAGACCGGCACCGGCAAGACGCTGGGCTTCGGCCTCCCGCTGCTGGAGCGCGTCACCGTCCCCGCGGACGTCGAGGCGGGCCGGGCCGCGCCCGAGCTGCTGACCGACGCCCCGCAGGCGCTCGTGGTCGTCCCCACCCGCGAGCTCTGCCAGCAGGTCACCAACGACCTGCTCACCGCCGGCAAGGTGCGCGCCGTGCGCGTCCTGTCGATCTACGGCGGCCGGGCCTACGAACCGCAGGTCGAGGCCCTGAAGAAGGGCGTCGACGTGGTGGTCGGCACCCCCGGCCGGCTGCTCGACCTGGCCGGCCAGAAGAAGCTGCGGCTCTCCGCCGTGAAGTCCCTCGTCCTCGACGAGGCCGATGAGATGCTCGACCTGGGCTTCCTGCCCGACGTCGAGAAGATCATCCAGATGCTGCCCGCCAAGCGCCAGACGATGCTCTTCTCGGCGACCATGCCGGGCCAGGTCATCTCGCTGGCCCGGCGCTACATGTCGCAGCCCACCCACATCCGCGCCACCGCGCCGGACGACGAGGGCGCGACCGTCGCGAACATCACGCAGCATGTGTTCCGCGCCCACTCCCTGGACAAGCCCGAGGTCGTGGCGCGTGTGCTCCAGGCCGAGGGCCGCGGCCTCGTCATGATCTTCTGCCGTACGAAGCGGACCGCCGCCGACATCGCCGACCAGCTGTCCCGCCGCGGCTTCGCCTCCGGCGCGGTCCACGGCGACCTCGGCCAGGGGGCGCGCGAGCAGGCGCTGCGCGCCTTCCGCAACGGCAAGGTCGATGTGCTGGTGGCCACCGACGTCGCCGCGCGCGGCATCGACGTCGAGGGCGTCACGCATGTGATCAATTACCAGTCCCCCGAGGACGAGAAGACGTATCTGCACCGCATCGGCCGCACCGGCCGCGCGGGCGCCTCGGGCACCGCCATCACCCTCGTCGACTGGGACGACATCCCGCGCTGGCAGCTGATCAACAAGGCGCTGGACCTGCCCTTCAACGAGCCGGAGGAGACCTACTCCACCTCCGAGCACCTGTTTGAGCTGCTGAACATCCCGGAGGGCACCACCGGTGTCCTGCCGCGCGCCGAGCGCACCCGGGCGGGCCTGGACGCCGAGGAGATCGAAGACCTCGGCGAGACCGGCGCCCGCGGACCCCGGGGCGGCCGCGGTGGCCGCCGCTCGGCGGCGCCCGTCGAGGAGCGCCCCGCCCGCACCCGCACGCCGCGCCAGCGGCGCCGGCTGCGCGGCGGCGTCGCGGTCGACGGGACGACGGGCGAGACGGCCGTGGACACCGCGGCGGTCGAGTCCCCCGCCGACGCCGAGACCGCGCCGGCCGAGCCGAGGCAGCCGCGCCGCCGTCGCCGTACCCGCGCCGGGGTCACGGCCAAGGCGGCCGAGACGGCCGAGGCAGGCGTGGCCACGGCCGAGGGCCCGGACACGGCCGTCGCCGACACCGCGCCGGCCCAGCCGGGCGCGGAGGCGGCCGCCGAGCCCGCCGAGGCCCCCGCCAAGCCGCGCCGTCGCCGCACCCGCTCCACCACGGCCGCCAAGGCCACGGAAGCGGCAGCGGCGGCCCCGTCCGCCGAGGCCGAGGCGTCCCCGGCAGCAGCCGAGGAAGGCGAGCCCCAGCCGGCCCGCCGCCGTCGCCGCACCCGCGGCGCGGCCTCCAAGGCCGCCGAAACCGCCGAGGCCACAGAGGCGAGCTGACGGCACCCGCTCAACCGCCGAAGGGCCCGGTCCGCTCCCCGCGGACCGGGCCCTTCGGTGTCCCCCGGCCGGGCCCTCGAGCGGCCCGCGGCACGGGGTACTCGTCACGGTGGGTTGGCCGGGATTTTCCGTGTACGCGCTAGCCTCGGCGCATGAGCAGGCCGCCGTTCCTCACGCTGCCCGGGTGCGCCCGCGCGTACCGCCTTCGCACCGCGCGCGGCGAGTTCGCCGTACACGACGCGCGCCCCGAGGGGGCGCCGCGCGGCACGGTGCTGCTGGTGCCCGGGTTCACCGGCAGCAAGGAGGACTTCATCGCGCTGCTGGAGCCGCTGGCCCGCGCCGGGTTCCGGGCGGTCGCGCTGGACGGGCGGGGGCAGCACGAGAGCGAGGGGCCGCGGGACGAGGCGGCGTACGCGCAGCCGGAGCTGGCCCGGGACGTACTGGCGCAGGCGGCCGCGCTGAACTCCGACGCCGACGCCGCCGGGGACCCCGCTCCGCCGCATGTGCTCGGGCATTCCCTGGGCGGGCTGATCGTACGGGCCGCCGTGCTGCTGGACCCGGGTGCCTTCGCCTCGCTGACGCTGATGTCCTCGGGCCCGGCCGCCATCTCCGAGCCGCAGCAGGCCCGCACCAAGCTGCTGATCGACGCGCTGTCCGTGACCGACATGGAGAGCGTCTGGCGGGCGATGCGCGAGCTGGACCCGCAGGAGGCGCCCGAGGAGACGACGCCGCCCGGCATCGAGGAGTTTCTGCATCAGCGCTGGCTCGGCACCGTGCCCGAGCAGCTGATGGCCACCGGGCGGCAGCTGAACCGGGAGCCGGACCGGGTCGCGGAGCTGGCCGCGGTGACGCTGCCCAAGCATGTGCTGTCGGGGGTGGTGGACGACGCCTGGCCGGTGTCGCTGATGGACGGGATGGCCGAGCGGCTGGCCGCCCGCCGCACCGTGATCCAGGGCGCGGGGCACTCCCCCAACGCCGAGCGACCGCGTCCCACCGCCGAGGCACTGATCGACTTCTGGTGCGGCGTCGCACCCCGCCAGGGCTGACCCCCGGCGCCGGGCCTTCAGTACTGGGTTCAGTACTGGGCCTGTAGGTGCTCCCAGAAGCCGTCCCGCAGCGCCCGGCGCAGATCGGCGTGCGTACGCAGCGACAGCCGCAGCAGCGCCTCCGCGTCGATCAGCAGCTCCTGGTCGACCGAGCCCGGCAGATAGGGGTGGCCGGGCAGCAGCTCGGCGAGTGACTCCCGGCCGCGCGAGGACAGCCATCGCGCGGCGATCTGCGCCCCGACGAAGCGCACATCGTCGCGGCTGGGGGCGGGGCCGCCCGGGACCGGGTCGCCGGCCCCGTACGGCTCGAAGCCCATGGGGCGGCGGGTGACGTACGGCTTGCAGAAGTCGAGGTCGAAGGTGCGCTGGCTGTCGACCTCCCACAGCAGCGGCTCGGCCTGGTTGCGCCCCTCGACGGCCTCGATGCCCCACAGGTGCACCCGCGCGCCGTACCCCTGCGCCGACTCGACCGCGGAGACCAGGTCCTCGTCCCCGCCGATCAGCGCCGCGTCGCCGATGGCGCGGTGCCGGGCGAGGGACTCCAGGTCGGTGCGGATGAGCGAGTCGACGCCCTTCTGCTGGTTGTTGGCGTTGAGGTTGCCGAGCCGGACCTTGACGTCGGGCAGCTCGGCGATGCCCTGCTGCTCGGAGGTGTGGATACGGCGCCGGGCGCCGTCGTACCAGTAGACGCGCAGGAGTCTGCTGTCCGGGAAGATCGTGCGGGCCTTGTCGATGAACGCCTCGATGAGCCCCTCGGCGTCGAGCTCGAAGGCTCTGCGGTCCTCGGTCCCGGCGACCAGTCGGCCGGCTGCCGCGTAGACGTAGCCGGCGTCCACGAATATCGCGTGGGTGGAGGGTGTGGTCGCGACCTCGGCGAGCACACGCTGCAACAGCTCGTTGGTGCGCTCAATGCCCGAGACGATCGAGGCGAGGTCTGGTTGGCCCGCAGGCGTGACGTCACTCATACGCGCTTCATTGTCCGGGCCAGCGCGCTAGGGACACAACCGGACCTGGTACGAGACGGTAATTAGGCTCCCGAAAATTTTCTTTAGCGTAGGGAATGTTTTCCGTAGACCCTCTGTTGAACCGTACAGACGCTCACGGCAGAGACGCCGCCGGCGTCCGTTCATCATCACAGTTCTCCTCAGGAGGATCAGACGAAGGGAGAAGCCATGCGCTTCGAGATCATGCGCCTTGACGACGTCGACGGCACCGCCGTGGACAGCACCGTTGTAGACGCCGCCTCCGTCAACCGGATCGTGCAGCAGGCCGCCGCAATCGGTCAGCGCATCTACATCCGCCCCGCCGAAAGTTCAGCCCGGTAACGCCCCGCATGTAGTACGCAGCTTTCAGCGCCCCTGTGCCTCGTCGCACGGGGGCGCTTGTGCGTCCGGACCGGCCCGGTGCCGGGCTCAGCCCGCCGTGCCCGGCACCGGGGACGCCCCGGTCGCCCGGCGGGCGATCTCTCCGTAGATCTCCGGATCCGTCGTGTACTCACCGAGACGACAGGTCTTACGGCTGCCGTGGTAGTCGCTGGAGCCCGTGGTGAGCAGTCCGAGGTCGGCGGCGAGGGCGCGCAGCCGCGCGCGCGTGGGCTCGTCGTGGTCCATGTGGTCCACCTCGATGCCGTCGAGACCCGCGGCGGCGAGCTCGGCGATCGCGCTCTCGGGCACGCACAGCCCGCGCTTGAGGGCCAGCGGATGCGCGAAGACGGTCACCCCGCCGGCCGCCTTGACCAGCCGGATCGCGTCGAACGGGTCGAGCTCGTGCTTCTCGACGTAGGCCCGGCCGCCGTTGGCGAGCCACTGCGGCGTAAACGCGTCCGAGACGCTTTCGACGACACCCAGGTCGACCATCGCGGTGGCCACATGCGGCCGCCCCACGGCCCCGTCACCGGCGATCCGCGCCACCTGCTCCCAGGTGATCGGCACGCCCAGCTCGCGCAGCTTGTCGACCATCCCGCGGGCGCGTGGCACCCGGTCGTCGCGGACGAGCTCGCGCTCGCGCGCCAGCTCCGGCTCGGCCGGGTCGAAGAGATACGCCAGCATGTGCAGGCTCACGCCCGCCGCGCCGTCCTCCGAAGCGCCCGAGCCTCCGCCGGACGGCGGGAGCGCCAGCCGGCACGACAGCTCGGCGCCGGTCACCAGGGTCAACCCCGATGAACAACTGCGCAGCGCCCGCTTCGCCGCCTCGTATCCGCCGACCGTGTCGTGGTCGGTGAGCGCGACGACGTCCAGCCCGGCCGCGGCGGCATTGCGCACCAGCTCGGCGGGGGTGTCGGTGCCGTCGGACGCGGTGGAGTGGGTGTGCAGATCGATGCGCACGACGCGGACTCCCGGCTACGGCGGTGGAACGGAGCGGACGCTCCAGGGTAACCGGCCGCGACCGGGATGATCAGCCCAGGATCCGCGGCGAGAGCGCCCCGCACGGCACCAGGTCCACCTCGGCCCCGGCGTCCCGCAGATCGGTGAGCACCATCTCGTCGTACATCATCAGACCGGTCTGCTCGGGCCAGACGATCGCCCACAGCCACAGCCCGCACGCCTCGCCCGCGAACACCGCGCGGTCGTCCGGCGTGCCCTCGACCAGCCACAGCGGGGTGGGCCGCCCCGCGGCCAACACCTTGACCTGCGGCGCGCGGTCGACCCGCATCCCCGGCCCCGGGTCAGGGCCGCGGATCCCGGCGTAGCGCGCCCCGAGCCCCACCCCCAGCTCCTCCGCGACCAGCAGCAGCTCCCCGGGCCCGCCCAGCGGGCCGGGTCCTGAGCAGGCGACGGCGGTGGCCCGGCCGCCGCTGCGGTCGTCGCCCGCGCACGCGACACCGGTGAACAGCCAGCCCACCGGCAGCGGCCACGGCATCCACACGGGCACCCGGGCACGGTTGGTCACCACCACGAGTGCTTCGACGCTCGGCGGGACGACCGGCTGGAGGGGGTGCACCGTGCCATGCACCCCGCACTGCCAGGAGTCGGCGAAGAGACCGGGCGCCCGCACCCGGCCACCGCACTTCGGGCAACTGGGTTCGCCCCTCATAGGGCCCCACGGTCCTCCCCGGAAACCGCCACGTCAAGGACGATCACCCGTCCGGATGCGACGCGTGGACGCGCCCGGATCGACCGGGGCCCGGCCCAGGACAGACCGGCGTGTCCCTCAGCTCGCCAGCGGCACCGCGGAGCGGGCCGGGTCCCGCAGATCCGTGCCGTGCCTGAGCCAGCGGTCCTGGAGCGCCCCAGCCCCGTGCACCCGCTTCCAGGCCGCCTCGTTCCCGGTCATGGGCAGCAGCGGCAGAAACCGGACCGGGTCCCTCGGCAGGTCCAGCTCCACGTCCTCGACCAGCCCGCCGGGTTCGGCCACGAGTACGGAGCTGAAGGGCGCCCCCGGCCACAGCGGCCCGCCCAGGTCGAGCGAGGCGCCCGGCGTCACCACCACCCCCTCGACCTGAGGGGAGGCGGCGAGGACCGCCAGCGGGCGGAGCACCTCGTCGAGCACGGGCAGCCCGGGGCCGGCGTCCTCGCCGGTCCGCACCGTCAGCACCAGCTCGGCGCGCGGGCCGCGCAGCGGGTCGGCGAGGACGGCGGTGGGGTCGGCCATCGGCCGGTCGGACATGCCGAGCGTGGCGTAGCGGACGACGTCCCCGTCCCGGAAGCGGAGCACCTCGATGCGGTCCGTGCCGACGAAGGTCACGGCCGCGCGGGCGTCGGGTTCGCCCAGCGCCGTACGCAACCGGGCCTCGACCAGCTGAAGAACGTCTGACATGCGGCGAGCATAGATCGCGTATCGAACAGGCAAAGCGACGGCTGAACGCTTCAGGCGGCTGATAGCCTTGACGCCTGCCCAGGGTGTTACACGTCATCCCTCAAGGGGGACCGGCTGGAGGAGGTGGGGCTGCGGTGGATCCGAGTCGACCGTGCAGTACCGACAGTTCTCCCGTCCTCTTCCCCTTGGTATGCGTCTGTTGGTGATCTGAAACCTTCCGTACCCCACCGCCTCGCGGTGAAACACGTGAAGTGATTTCGCATCCAGGGCACGTGACGGTAGAGCGCCTTCGTAACGCTTTGCCCCTTTCTTTATCGCGTCTCCGCGATTTTCCGCGAACTTCCGTCAGCGCCATCGCACGGAGCGCCGCCCGCTTTGCGGACGTACGGCCACCGAAGCCCGTACGTCCACCTTCCGGGCCGCGCTGCGCCGCGCGCCCGCCGCTGACGGCCCGCTTGTGAAGGAGCCCGTCATGTCGATGATCCGCGACCTGCGCGCAGCCGTCCGCCCCGCCCTGCGCCGCACCCGCGCCACCAGCAACTACGACACCACCCGCGACCCGTCCGTCTCCAGCGCGGTGATCGACTGCGCCGTCTACCGCGAGGGGCGGCGGGTCAGCGACCACTGCTCCCCGGCCGAGGCCATGAAGCGGGTGCGCGCCGAGGGCGGCTTCGCCTGGATCGGGCTGCACGAGCCCACCGAGCGCGAGTTCGCCGGCATCGCGCAGGAGTTCGGGCTGCACCCGCTGGCCGTGGAGGACGCGGTCCAGGCGCACCAGCGGCCGAAGCTGGAGCGGTACGACGACTCCCTGTTCACCGTCTTCAAGACGATCCACTACGTCGAACACGCGGAGCTCACCGCCACCAGCGAGGTCGTCGAGACCGGCGAGGTGATGTGCTTCACCGGCCGGAACTTCATCGTGACCGTCCGGCACGGCGGCCAGGGCTCGCTGCGCGCGCTGCGCCACCGCCTCCAGGAGGACCCCGAGCTGCTCGCCAAGGGCCCCTCTGCGGTGCTGCACGCGATCGCCGACCAGGTCGTGGACGGCTATCTCGCGGTCGCCGACGCGGTCCAGGACGACATCGACGAGGTCGAGATCGACGTCTTCTCGGCGGCCAGCTCCCGGCGGGGCGGCGATGCGGGGCAGATCTACCAGCTCAAGCGCGAGGTGCTGGAGTTCAAGCGGGCCGTCTCGCCGCTGCTGCGGCCGATGCAACTGCTCAGCGAGCGGCCGATGCGGGTGGTGGACCCGGACATCCAGAAGTACTTCCGGGATGTCGCGGACCACCTGGCCCGGGTCAACGAGCAGGTGCTGGCCTTCGACGACCTGCTCAACTCGATCCTCCAGGCGAACCTGGCGCAGGCCACGGTCGCCCAGAACGAGGACATGCGCAAGATCACCTCCTGGGCGGCGATCTTCGCCGTGCCCACGATGATCGCCGGGATCTACGGCATGAACTTCGACTACATGCCGGAGCTGCGCTGGAAGTTCGGCTACCCGGCGGTGCTCGTCGTCACGGTCGCGATCTGTGTCACGATCCACCGCGGCTTCAAGCGCAACGGCTGGCTCTGACCTGTCCGCGGCCCGGCAGCCCTGCCCTCAGCCGGGCTTCCTGCGGTCGGCCAGGATCACCAGCGCGAGGCCGATCAGGATCACCGCGAGCGCCGGGTAGGCGACCGCCTCGGGCGTCTGGCCCAGCCAGAGGGCGGCGATCAGCGCCGCGCCCGGCGTCTCGAGCAGCAGCGCGGTCGAGGTGATGGACGGCCCCAGGCCCTTGACCACGCGGTTGATGAGCGAGTGGCCCAGCAGCTGGGCGGTGACCGTCAGCACGGCCAGCTTCAGCCACGTCGCGCCGCTGTAGCCGCCCAGGGCCGTGCCGGAGGCCAGGCAGGTGAGCAGCAGGAGCACGCTGGTGGTGCCGTAACAGACATAGGTGTACGCCGTGGTGCTCACCGTCCGCCGCACCTCCGCGCCGAGCACCACATACCCCGCGCCCGCGATGCCGCCCACCAGCGCGAGCGCGTCGCCCGCGAGCGCGCGGGGGGACAGCGCCAGGTCGACCCCGGTCAGCAGCAGCACGCCGAGCATGGCGACCGCCATGCCCGCCCAGGCCAGGGCCGGCGGGCGCTGCCCGCGCAGCCGCAGCAGCAGCGCGGTCCAGATCGGGGTCGTGGTGACCAGCGCGGTCGACGAGGCGACGGAGGTCATGTGCAGGCTGGGCAGCCACGTCCCGAAGTGCAGCGCCAGCAGCGCCCCCGCCCCCACGGACAGCAGCACCCCGCCGCGCCCCATCCCGCGCAGCTCCCGGCGATGGCGCAGCGCCGCGAAGGGGGTGAGCACACCGACGGCCATGGCATTGCGCCAGAACGCGACGGCGAGGGCCGGAGCCGCCGTCGCGGCGACCAGCGGCGCCGAGGACGAGACCGAGACGACGGCGAGCGCCAGCAGCGCCACATCGAGTGGGGCAGCGCGGTGAGCGACGGGCTCAGCGGCCGACCCGGCACGGGTGGCGGCTCCGGTGCGGCTGGAACTGGCGCTGGACACCGCCTCAGGGTAAGGGGCATGGGTCCGCTTCGAAACTGTCGGCCCACGTGCTGGGACGGCCGTCCGTCCGGCGGCCGTCGGGGGTGGTCATAGGCTGTCGGCATGACGCAGACCCCGATGGACCGCGCCCTCATCGAGGAGGCGGCCAAGAAGTCCGCCCTCATCTGGGTCCGGGGCGCGGACGGCGCCCGGGACACCGAGCGCGCGCTGTGGCACGTGTGGCACGAGGGCGCGGTGTGTCTGGTCGGGGACGGCCCCGGGGAGCAGCCCCTGAGCGGCCTCGGTCTGGTGGACGGGGGCGCCGCCACCGTCACCGTGCGCAGCAAGGACAAGGGCGGACGGCTCGTCGCCTGGCCCGCCCGGGTGGCCGAGCTGGCGCCCGGCGGCGAGGCATGGACGGCCGCCGTCGAGGAGCTCAAGGGCAAGCGGCTGAACGCGCCGGACGCCGAGCGGATCGCCGAGCGCTGGGCCCGTGAGTGCCGGGTGCTGCGCCTGGAACCGGCTCCGGGCCCGCTGGTGGAGCCGCCGTCCGGCTCCCTGGCCGCGACGCCGCCCCCGAGCCCGGCCACTACCCGCCGCCCGATGCCCGCCGCGCTCCCCAAACTCCTGACCCGCCGCCCCCGCACCCGCAAGCGCGCCTGAGCCCCCGTCGATTCGCGTCACACCCGACTCCCCCGCCCGGGCCCGGCCCCGCCGCACGAAACTCCAGCCCAACGGCGCTCCAGCGCACCGGTCCAGCACGCGGGGCGCCACCGCGCTGGGCGCCAGCACGCGGGGCACCACCATGCTGGGCGCCAGCGCACGCGGCGCCAGCACGCAGGACTCCGCTGCGGGACTCCGCCGCGGGGCCTCCACCGCGGGGCCTCCACCGCGGGGCCTCCACCGCGGGGCCTCCACCGCGGGGCCTCCACCGCGGGGCCTCCACCGCGGGGCCTCCACCGCGGGGCCT